>JAHBWE010000009.1:0-300000 GCA_019637155.1 Labilithrix sp.
AGCGCGCTCTCGCAGAACGGACACCGGACCTCGTCCGCACGGAGATGACGAGCACACGCAGGACAACCGAGAAGACGCATCGCTCGACTTTACACGGTCGCGTCCGCGCGCACACTTCCCGAGCGGCGCTGCGCGAACGCGCTAGACTGTTACGCGATCATGGTCGCCGCTCTTTCGTATGTGCGTCCCGAGTCGGGGGAGCGACGGATCGTCATCCACGGCGTCAGGTGGCGGGACTACGTCATCGCGCGTGAGGCGCTCGACGCGCCCGGCGTGCGAATGACTTATCTGAAAGGAGCGCTCGAGATCATGGCGCCATCGCCGGAGCACGAGACCGCGAAGACGACCAGCGCGCGCCTCATCGAGACCTACGCCTTCCTCGCGCGCCTCCCGCTCAACGGGTACGGCTCGACCACCTTTCGGCGAGAGGCGAAGCAGCGCGGCGCCGAGCCGGACGAGTGCTGGGTCGTCGGGCGGACGCTGGAGGCAGCGGGAGGCTTCCCGGACATCGTCTTCGAGGTGATCGAGACGACACCGCTCGTCGACAAGCTCGAGGTCTACGACGGGTTCGGCATACCGGAGGTGTGGATCTTCGAAGACGGCGCCTTCACCATCCATCGTCGCAAAGCTTCGGGCGGTTACGTCCTCGCGACGAAGAGCGCGCTGCTCCCCGAGCTCGACTTCCGCCGCATCGCGAAGCTCGCGGCGATGAAGGACCAACAGTCCGCGCTCGAGCTCCTCGAACGCGGCATGCGCGACACACGAAAGCCGAAGCGCCCGCGCCGCCGCACGTGACGGCCGCCCGCCCATGAGGGCGGCCCGCGCTGGATCGTGCGCCACCCCTGACGGGGCACGGTTGTGCCGGCTCGAAGTGGCACAGTGGCTCAACTCCGAAATGCCTAGAAATAGGCATTTCGTGATGGACCAGCTCTTGAAGTAGACCGGACCATGTTCCGCTCCTCTTCGCTCCTCCTCTCGGTCCTCGGTCTCACGCTCGCCGCCTCCACCTTCGCTTGCAGCGGCAGCTCGGAGGGCGCCGGCCTCGACACGTCGAAGCTCGCCGTCCAGAAGAAGAAGGACGGGAAGCCGACCGGCGACGGCAAGACCTGCAGCTGGGGCAACGACGCGCCCGTCGTGCCGGCGGACCCGCCGAACACGGTGTCCCCGAGCCCCGGCGGCGGCGGCTCGAGCGGCGGATGCGCCACCGACGAGGACGGCAACTACCGCTGCTGGTCGTACGACGCCGACGGCGAGCCCACGCCGATCCCCTCCGGCTCGAGCACCTCGAGCGGTTGGTCGAGCAGCGGCGGCTCGAGCACCTCGAGCGGCGGCTCGAGCGGCGGCGGCTCGAGCACCTCGAGCGGTTGGTCGAGCAGCGGCGGCGGCTCGACCACGTCGAGCAGCGGCTCGAACGGCGGCGGCTCGAGCGGTTGGTCGAGCAGCGGCGGCTCGAGCGGCGGATGCGCCACCGACGAGCAGGGCAACTACCGCTGCTGGTCCTACCCGTCCGATCCGCCGCCCGCGCCGGAGCCGCGCCCGACGCCCGCGCCCTCGCCGACCTACCAGCTCGGCGACTGGTTCCCCTCGATCGACGGCTGCAATCGCTGCACGTGCACGGACATCGGCATCATGTGCACCGTGAAGACCTGCGAGGCGCCCGTGGAGCCGCCGCCGCCGAGCAAGGGCTGCGAGCACGACGGCAAGTGGTACTCGGCCGGCGACTCCGTCCCGCTCGACCGCTGCAACACCTGCACGTGCGGCGCCGACGGCTACATCGCGTGCACGGAAATGGCCTGCGCCGACCCGCCGTCGCGCTGAGCAGCGCTCCTCGGAAGCCAGCGCCGCTCAGAAGCGAGCGGCGCTCAGAAGCGGCCCGCCTGGAAGTCGCGAATCGCTTGCTCGATCTCCTCCGGCGTCGTCATCACGAACGGGCCGTACTGCACGACCGGCTCGCCGATCGGCTTGCCCGCGACGACGAGCACGCGTGCGTCCGACTTCGCGGTGAGGCGCACGCCCGCGGTCCCCTTCCCCTCCGCGAGGACGCCGAGCTCGCCGCGGGCGAGCGACCGGTTGCCGATCGCGACGTCACCCGCGAACGGGTACACGAAGCCCTCGTGCCCCGCCGGGACCGGGATCTCCGCCGTCGCGCCGGCGGGGATCTCGACGTCGAAGTAGACCGGCTCGGTGTCGCGACCCGCGATCGGGCCGATGACGCCGCCCACGGTGCCCGCGAGCGCGCGCACCACGACGCCGCCGCCAAGCGGCACGTGCGGGATCTCCTCCGCCTGCACGTCGCGATAGGTCGCCGCGCTCATCTTGTCTTTCTTGGGGAGGTTCAGCCAGAGCTGGAAGCCGTGCACGAGGCCCTCCTCCTGCTCGGGCATCTCCGAGTGGACGATGCCGCGGCCCGCCGTCATCCACTGCGCGCCGCCGGCGGCGAGGATGCCTTCGTGGCCCTTGTTGTCGCGATGACGGAAGCGCCCCGCGATCATGTACGTGACCGTCTCGAAGCCGCGATGCGGGTGATCGGGGAAGCCCGCGAGGTAGTCCTGCGGCTCGTCGGAGCGGAACTCGTCGAGCATCAGGAACGGATCGAGGCGCCGCAGGAGCGCGTTGCCGATCACGCGCGTGAGCTTCACCCCCGCGCCGTCGCTCGTCGCCATGCCGCGGAGGCTCTTGCCGATGCCGCGATCGAAGCCGTTCGTCGTCGTTGCTGTCGTGCTGTTGACCATGATGGCCTTCCTTCCGAGACCCTTACCGTAAGACGCCGGTGCTCCGACGACAGGCCGGGGAGCCGCGACTCATCGTTGCTCCAGCACGAACAATCGACGCGACGGCGAATACGCGATTAGGCAGACGCTATCGGGCAATGACCCAAGCTCGTAATCGTGCCGCGCTGCGAGAGGAGCGCCGGCCGTGAGCCGACTGCCGACTGCCGACTGCCGGAAAAGTGCTTACGCCTGACCGTAAACACGAACACATTTCGCTCGCGATTGTTTGACTGTCGACGCGCGGAGGGCGCGTCGGCCGCCGCGCACGAGATTGACGCGCCTCATGCCCCGAGATTTATCGTGACGATGAAGTCGGGATTGGAGGTCTAGTGCACTCGAAGCAAGATCGAATCGTCGAGGTGTCGGGGCGTTCGGCCGAGCGCGTGAAGAGAGCTTGCAGGCGCCTATCGGCTCTCGGTCTGGTCGCGCTCCTGGGAGGAGCGATGTCCGCGACCGCGTGCTCGGACGACGAGACGAAGAACGAGGCGCCCCCGGCGGCGGTCGGGACGACGTATCGCGGCGTCCTCGTCGGCGCCGACGACTTCGGGACGATCGACCTCACCCTCGCGCCGAAGGCGCCGGGAGACGTGGGCAAATCGTCGATCAAGCCGCGCAACATCATCGAGCAGTACACGGTGACGGGGACGATTCGTCTGAACACGCGCGCGGGCGCGCTCACCATCCAAGGGACGTTCGACACGATCAACGGGACCATCACCGCGACGGGCACGACCGACGTCGGGATATCGTTCGACGGAGCCTACAAAGATCGCACCTTCGAGGGGACGGCGACCATCGGCGGGCAGACGTACCAAGGGACGTTGCGGGACTTCGGCGTCGGGCCCATCGATCGCCTCTGCGGGCAAGTGGCCGGCGGCCTCGCGCAAGGAAACGCGGTCCTCCTCGCGCAGCGCGGCGGCGAGAAGCTCGCCGTCTTCGCGTTCGCCGGAAACGGCGGGAGCGGGGTCGTGAACGCGGTCGCGAGCGGATCGCACGACGACGCGACGTTCTCGGCCAGCGCCTCGAACGGGATCACCGCGACGGGGAGCCTGACACGCGCCGGCGACGAGTTCGCCTCGGCCACCGGCGAAGTGAGGAACGCGGCGGGGGCCGCTTCGACCTTCCAGGTCTCGGCGAGCGCGTGTCCGACCGAAGCCTCCACCACGACGCCGGAAGGCGGGACCGATCCCGACTCCGGCACGCTCCCCGAAGCGGGGCCGGAGCCGGTGCCGAACGACGCGGGCGGCGGCGACGGAGGCACCGGGTGCCTCGGCCTCCAGAGCCCGTCCTCGTTCGTGACCGACGAGCGCGCCAACGGCGCGGTCCCCGATCCGCCGTCGGGTGGAGAGACCGTCGTCGACGGGACGTACGTCATGACGGCGCGCACGATCTCGCCGCAGAAGCCCGGCGGTCCCCAGACCGTGGCCAGCGTCCTTCGCATCGGCACGAACGCGGCCGGCCGCACCTACTCGAAGATCACGACCGTTCAGAACGGCGCGACGAGGAAGGAGAGCGGAACGATCACGTTCTCTTCCGGCATGTACCAGGCGAACGCGGACTGCACCGACGGGTTCGACGGAGACTTCGGCGGCTCGAGCGGGCGCTACTCGCTCGACGCCGCGACGCTCACGATCAAGTGGATCGGTCAGGGCGGTCAGCTCGAGGTCTACGCGCGGCAATAGCCTCAGCGCTGCGGGATGCCGGAGACGCTCGCGGGATCGTTCGCGATGAGCGGGAGCGACGTCTTCAGCGCCCGCTTCGTCGGCGCCGGGCTGCAGGTCTCGAGCGCCTTCGTGAACTGCTGCGCGTGGTAGTAGCGCCAGCAGGGCAACGGGTGGACGTCGTACGCCTCGCCGAAGCCGATGTGCTTGCCCGCCGCGACGTCGGCGATGCAGGCTGCCCTCTGCTCCGCCGGCAGGAGCGAGAGGGTGAAGTTGCCGATGCCGTGCGGATCCTTCCCGATCGCGTGGAGCACGCGCATCGAGGCGTCGTCGGCGTCCTCCTCGTAGTCGTAGACGCGGACACGTGACATATCGAGCGAGCTGCGGATCGCGACGATGTCGTTCCGCACGCGCGGCTCCGCGCGCACGACGCGATCGAAGAACGTGGCGGTCGGCATCTCGGCGTCGACCTCCTGCTCGAGCGGATGCATTCCGGCCTGGATCTGAGCGAACACGGGGCTGCTCGGGTCGGACGCGGCGCTCGGCGGCAGGCCCTGAAGGAGCGCCGAGATGGCGCCGAGCGAGCCGACGTCGACGGCGTTCGGGGCGGCGCACGCCTCGATCGCCGTCATCGCATCGGCGGTGAGGGCTTCGAGCTCGGCGAGCTCCGTCGCGTTCGGGATCCGCGGCGTCAGGTCCTGCGCCGCGGCGCCGGGGAGGAACTCCATCTGCTTCGTTCCGAGGGCGAGGAGCTTCGGCTGCACCGACGCGCAGACCTCCTGCGTCGCCGGCGTCGGACGCAGCTGGCTGCCGAGGAGACGGATGTAGATGCCGGGCGCGACGACGTTCATGCCGAGGTGCGCGACGGCGCCGTTGCGCGTCTGCCCCTGGAGGAGGCGACCGATCGCCGGCGCGAGCGTCGGATCGTCCGGCTGCGCGGCGCCGAGAATGCCGTCCTCGCTCTCGGTGCCGAGCGTGTACGTGTGACGGACGCGGGCCTGCACGTCGGGGCGAAAGGTCTGGAGGATGAGGTGGCCGAGCTCGTGCGCGATGACGCCGCGGAGCTCGTCGTCCGTGTTGCCGTGCGCGAGGAGGCCGCTGTTCACGAAGAAGCACCAAGGGCTCTTCGGGACGAGCGCCCCGTCCTCGATGAAGTTCCCGAGCGCGAACGCGTTGACCGGAGCCGCCTGGACGATGACGACCGGGGGCGCCTTGTCGAGCCCCGCGGTCTCCTCCGGGAACACCTTCCGGTAGCCCTCGAAGACCTCGCCCACGAGGCGGACGGCGCGCTCGTCGCTGTCGACGCCGGCGACCGTCGCGCCCGCGCCGGTGAACTGCGCGACGAAGCCCGACGCGACGAGCGCCTTGGCCGCGGTCTCGAGCTCCGCGTTGCTCGCAAAGAAGCGATAGAGCTCCTTCGCGTCCGCGCGCGGACCGTAGTCGAGCGTCGAGCAGACGCCGCCGGTGACGAGATCGTCGGCGGATACACCCGAGTCCTCCGCGATAGAGGCGCAGGCGCCGAGCCCCGCGAGGAGAGCCGAAAGCACAAGCAAGCTACGCATGGCGTGCGGGGTAGCACGCCGCCCCGACGCGACCACTCGCGGCCTCTGAAACCGAATACCTTCCCCGAAAAAGCTCGCGCGATCAGCGCTGCATGATGCGCGCGAGCGCGAGGGCGTGGCGGACGTCGATCTCCGCGAGCCCCGCGCGCGCCGCGATCTCCGACGCGCGCGGCGCGCGGCCGAGCTCGGCGCGGAGGACGCGGGCCGCGGCGAGCACCTCCTTCAGCGCCGCCTCGCCGCCGCCGCCGGGGCGCGTCTCGACGCGGTGTCCGCGCGCTTCGATGAGCCGGAGCATCGCGTCGATCTCGTCCGCGCTCACGCTCCGCGCGCCGATCGCGTCGCCGAGCGCGTCGAGCTCGATCGCGGCGCCGGGCTTCGTGTCGGCGAGGAGCCCGTCGACGACGGCGACGAGCTCGGAGCGGAGCGTCACACCTCGCCGCCGGCCGAGAGCGGCCACAGCTTGCGGAAGCCGACCGCGATGACGGCGCCGTCGTCCCGCGCGACGAGCGCGCCCCACCGGCACTTCTCCACCACCTTCGCCTGCACGAGCGTGCCGTCGTCGCCCGCGTAGCGCACCGCCTCGCCCTCCGCGAGCCGCGCGAAGAGCTGCGCGTCGCCCGCGATCTTCGAGAGCGCGAGCGAGACGTCGCCCGTGTACGTGCGCACGTGATCGGGCAGCACGCGACGGAGGCGCACGCCGTCGAGGAGGACGTGCACCTCGCTCCGCGACGCGAACACGACGACGCCGGGCACGATCGTGTTGCGCCCGCCCGCGACGCCGACGACGAGCCCGTGCGCGAGCCCCTGCGGCGGCGCATCGTCCGGCGAGATCCGTCCGCCGAGCCGCTGCCGCGCCGCCTCGATCGACGGCCGCTTCCCGAGCACGCTCCCCCGCGCCCTCGTCTTCACCGGCCCACGACCGGCCGCATCGTCGAGGACCCGGAGACTGACCTTCTTCCCCAAAGCCCCAAAAGCGTAGCAGCAAACGGGGCCCCAAACGCGTAGCAGCAAAACGGGCCCCCAAACGCGTAGCAGCAAAACGGGCCCCCAAACGCGTAGCAGCAAAACGGGCCCCCAAACGCGTAGCAGCAAAACGGGGCTCCAAACGGGGCCCCAAACGCGTAGCAGCAAAACGGGGCCCCAGAAGCGGCCGCGAATGCGGGCGCGAAGCGCCCCGAGCGCGCAGCGCGAGGGCCGTGTCTGGGGTGGGGGTGTCGGGGGCAAAGCCCCCGACGTTGAAAGACTAGGTTCCCAAGCGCTCGAGGGTGAGCACTGGACGCGATGCGTCGCGAGAGCGGGCGAGGTCGATCGTCACGTCGAAGTACCAGTCGTTGTCCTCTTCTTCGTCGAGGAGCACCTGGCGGACGCGCCACACGCCTTCCATGCCGCGATCGATCGCTGTGTGCTTGGGTGCTCTCGCTTCGGGATCGACGCGAATGGAGCGGTGCGTCGTCCAGAACGGCTCGAGCGCCTTCTGGATGCGCGCGCCTTCGCCGGACGCCTCCTCCGGCGTCCTCGCGACGATGCGGCCCGCCTCCGGGAAGTCGCCGCGGGCGAGCGCGCGGACGAGGCGAAACACCTCGTTGCGAACGAGGACGGTGAAGGCCTTCACGTCGTGCGTGATGTCCTTGATGCCGACCGGCTCGAGCTCCTCGCGCTCCGGCGGCTTCTCGAAGAGCTGGTGCGGATCCTTCAGCCGCTCCCACTCGTCGAGGAGGCTCGAGTCGACCTGGCGCACGATCGTGCGGAACGTCGTGATGACGTCGTCGACGCGCTCGTCCTTCGCCCACTCGGGGATCGTCTGCACGAGCGTCTTGTAGACGTCGGAGAGATAACGGAGGAGCACACCTTCGATCCGCTCGAGCCCGTACTCGCGCACGTACTCCTGGAACGACATGACCTGCTCGAGCATGTCGCGCGCGATCGACTTCGGCCGGATGTTCTCGCTCCGAACCCACGGGTGCTTCTCGGCGAAGAGGTTGAAGCTGCCGTAGACGAAGTCGCGGTTCGGCTTCGGGTACTCGAGCTTCTCGAGCTCGGCCATGCGCTCGTCGTACTCGACGCCGGCCGCCTTCAGCTCCGCGACCTTCTCGCCCTTCAGCTTGTCGAGCTGGCGCCGCAAGATCGCGTCCGGGTCCTCGAGGATCGACTCCACCATCGTGAGGACGTCGAGGTCGTAGGTCTCCCGCTCTTTCTCGATCTGCGGGAGCGTGTCGAGGAGGTAGAGCGAGAGCGCGTGGTGGAGCGAGAAGTCCTCGCCGAGGTCGGCGTTGACGACGGGGAAGCGGCGGCCGTCGTCGTCGTAGTCCCAGGTGAGGACGCCGGCCGTGCGGAGCGCCTTCACCATCTCGATCGCCTGCCGTCCGAGGATGCGCTTCTGCGGATGGCGCTCGTGGCACGCCTTGATCAGGTGCGCGAGCCCCATGCAGCCGCCGTCCTCCTCGCGCGCGAGGACCGACACGACCATGCCGTGCGTGAGCGAGAAGCGCGAGACGAGCGGCTCGGAGTTGCTCGCGACGAGGCGATCGAACGTCGACTTGTCCCAGTGGACGTAGCCGAACTCGGGCGGCTTCCGTTTCACGATCTTCCGCTTCTTGGCGGGGTCGTTGCCGGCCTTCGCCTCGAGCTTCAGGTTCTCGATCACGTGCTCCGGCGCCTGCGCGACGACGCTGCCCTTGTCATCGAAGCCCTTGCGCCCCGCGCGGCCGCTGATCTGCTGAAAATCGCGGACGCTCAGGATCGCGGTCTTCTCGCCGTCGTACTTGCAGAGCCGCGTGAAGAGCACGCTCCGGATCGGCACGTTGACGCCGACGCCGAGCGTGTCGGTCCCGCTGATGATCTTGAGGAGGCCGCGCTGCGCGAGCTTCTCGACGAGGAGCCGGTACTTCGGGAGGAGGCCGGCGTGATGGATGCCGATGCCGTGCCGGATGAAGCGCTGGAGCTCCTTGCCGTACGGCGAGTCGAAGCGCGCGCCGAGGAGCGCCTCGTTGATCTGCTTCTTCTCCTCCTTCGTGCAGAAGTCGGAGCTCATCAGGTTCTGCGCCTCCTCCGCGCAGGCCCGCTGCGTGAAGTTGACGATGTAGACCGGCGCGAGATCGCGGCGGATGAGGTCCGAGATCGTCTCGCCGAGCGCGGTCTCCTTGTAGGTGAAGTCGAGCGGCACCGGACGCAGCGTCGAGCGCACGACCGCGGTCGGGAGGCCGTTCATCTTCGTGAGGCGCGCCTTGAACGGCTCCGGATCGCCGAACGTCGCGCTCATCAGCAAGAAGCGGACGTTCGGCAGCGCGAGGAGCGGGACCTGCCACGCCACGCCGCGCTCGCGGTCGGAGTAGTAGTGGAACTCGTCCATGATCGCGACGTCGACCGGCGCGCGATCGCCCTCCGCGAGCGCCATGTTCGCGAGGATCTCCGCCGTCGCGCAGATGATCGGCGCGTCGCGGTTCACCGTCGCGTCGCCCGTCATCAGCCCGACGTTCTCCGCCCCGAACGCGCGCGCGAGGGCGAAGAACTTCTCGTTCGCGAGCGCCTTGATCGGGCACGTGTAGAAGGACCGCTCGCCGCGGACGAGGGCGTAGAAGTGGGCCGCCTCCGCGACGAGCGACTTCCCCGAACCGGTCGGCGTGTCGAGGATGACGTTCGCGCCCTCGAAGATCTCGAGGATCGCCTCCTCCTGCGCGGGGTAGAGCTCGAGCCCGCGCTCGTTCACGTAGTTCAGGAACGCGCTCAGGATCGCGTCGCTCGGAGCGTCGCGCGGCGGGAGGTCTTTCAGTGTCGCCGCGGCCATGTCGCGGCCACCATACTCGGTCTCGTCTACGTCTCCCAAGCGCGTCCGCGGGAGAGGAAAAATCGAGGAAAAACCGTGCTGGCGGAGCAACCGAGGCCTGTTTGCCTGAGCACGCGCCGGAACACGTGGGTGCGTCGGGATCCACGATCACGACGCTGACGGCAGGGGTCGGATCACCTCGTTTCCGCGAGATCGAGACGAGATCGAGGAAGGATGCATTCTTCAACCGTCTCGGCACCGCGGTTGCACTCGCCCCTCTCGATGCGAGCGTCCCTCCTGCCTACACCGGTCACCATCGCTCTGTTCGCCTGCGTCGCCGTCTTCGCTTCGACGACGGCCGACGCTCAGCCGAAGAAGAAGGGGAACGTCGAGGCAGGGCCGGAGTTCGATCGGATCGCCGCCGCGACCGCGATCAACGAGGTCGACCTCTCGAAGTGCAAGGCGACCAACGCGGCGAAGGGCGACGGCCACGTGACGATCACGTTCGCGCCCGCCGGCGACGCGTCCGACGTGAAGATCGACAAGGGCCCGTGGATCGGCACCCCGGTCGCGAAGTGCATGACCAAGGCGTTCAAGAAGGCGAAGGTCCCCGCGTTCAAGGGCGACGCGGTCACGGTCGGCAAGACCTTCAAGTTCGGGGAGTAGCCTCGAGCAGCGACGCGTACGCGGGCTCGGCCTCGGGCAGGCCGATCGCGACGAGGCCCGGCACGACGTCCTCTTCCATCCCGTCGAAGAACGCGCGCGCGTAGCCCGCGTCGCTCAGCGTGCCGAAGTTCGGTCCGGCGAGGACCTCGGGCTCGCTCCGCGCCCACGCCGGTCCGCGCGTCGCGCCGCACAGGCGCGCGTAGTGACGGAAGAGGGACGGGAGGCGCGCCGCCAACGAATCGCGTTCTTCGTCGAAGGCGGGACTATCGCGGCGCATGAGGAGCGCCCCGAGCTCCCAGCCGAGCTCGCCGTGGAAGGTCTCGTCGACGACGATCGCGCCGACGACCTCGCGCGCGAGCGGGACGTCTGTGACGCGGAGCGCGCGCCGGAACATCCGCCCGCTGATCGACTCGCCGATGCAGAACGCGGCCACGATCGTCTGGCGGACGTGCGCGCGCGGCGACGTATCGCGGAGGAGGTGGAGCGCGCTCGGATCGATCTCCGGCTCCGCCGGCCGCCCGAGCGCGGCGCACATGCGGAGGCAGAGATCGGTGTGCCGGACCTCGTCCGCGATCATCCGCGCGAACGCGCCCGACCAGTCGAGCGGCGCGCCGAGGAGGTGGAGCTTGCTCGCGAGCTCGGTGAAGATCGCGAGCGACGCCATCTCTTGCACCGCGCGGGCGCTCCAGAGCCGCGCCGCCGCGTCGAGGTCCTCGGCGCGGTACGCCGCGCGATCGAAGGCGTCCCAGTCGACGGCTCCTTTGCGCGGACGCGCGATCGCCTCGTGCTCCTCCGTGAGCGCGAGCGGGTCGCCGCTGACCCGCCTCAGGCGATACACGGAGCTACGGGCCCTTCTTCGGCGGCGGCGAGTTCACGTGCGGCGGATCCGCCGGCGCCGGCGAGTTCACGTGCTTCGGCAGCGGCGGAGCGGACGCGGACGCGGACGTGGACGGGCTCGGCGCGTTGATGTGCTCCGGCGTCTCCGGCGCGTTGACGTGCGGCGGATTCGGAGGCTTTGGCGGCTCGGCCTCGCCCGTCGCGGCCGGAGTCGTCGGCGGCGGCGCGGCGCTCGCGGCGGGATCGGCGACCGGCGTCACCGGCGGCGGATCGTTCCCGCAGCCGGCGCCCGCGAGGCCGAGGCCGACGAGCGCGACACCCTGGGTCAACGACGCGAGACGACCAAGTCGATGGGAGCGCATGGTGCGCGGAGCGTACCCTACGCGCGCGCGGCGGTCTTCACCGCCGACTCGGGCGCGGGGGCGACCGCGGTCGCCTCTTCTTCGACGAGGTAACGCATGAGGAGGTCGACGAGCTCCTCGACCATCGTCGCGTCGTTGAGGCCGGGGGAGGTCTCGAGCAAGCTCGCGAGCATGACCGCGCGCACGCACTGGAAGGCGATGAACGCGGCGGCGTCGACGTTCTTGCGCCGGACGCTCGCGCCGGTGGCCGAGAGGAAGTGGCGCACCAGTCCGATGATTCGAAGGTCGAACGACTGAAGGCGGTCCGCCTTCGCCGTGCGGAGCCCCTCCATCGCGAGGACGCGGTGCACACCGGGATAGCTCGAGTGGAGCTGGAGCATCCCCTCGACGCAGGCGCACACGACCTCGCGCGGGGATTTCGGCAGGTTGTCCTCGCTGAGGATCTCCTGCGTGAGCGCGATCGCCTTCGTGAACTCGCGCTCCTGGAGCGCGTCGAAGATCGCGTCACGATGGGAGAAATATTGATAGAGCGTCCCGACGCTCACGCCGGCGACCTCCGCGATGCGGGTGGTCGTCGCGGCCTCGGGACCTTCGCGCTCCAGAACCTGAACGGTCGCCTCCAAAATGGCGTTCACCGTCTGCTGTGCGCGCGCCTGCTGCGGCTTTTTTCGGGGCGGCTGCTTCTTGGACGGCATGATTGAAAACCTGAAAGGAATGCGAATGGATCGGAAGCGGTAGGGGATGGATACTCCAGCGCTGCCGTGCGTCAAAGCGGGGAAAAACTGAGGCCTCGAGTAGGCGTGTACGGGTGGGGCGTCATCGCGCCCGGCGCCCGGAACATCGACGCGCTGGAGAAGCTCCTGCGATCCGGCTCCACGGCGCTCAAGACCGCGAGCCGGCCCGAGCTCGGGAGCGGCCTCTTCGCGGTCGGCGATCCGGACTTCGTGCTCGACGACTACGCGGGCTGGATCGCCGAGCGGAAGGGCGAAGCGTTCGCCGCGCGCCTCAAGAAGAAGATGGGCGACAACGTCCTCTTCGCGCTCGGGGCCACCGTGCAGGCGATGCGCTGCGAGCCGAGGCTCGAGAAGATCGCGCGCGCGCTCGACGATCGCTGCCACGTCTACGTCGGCTCCGGCGTCGGCGACCTCCCCCAGAGCTACGCCGCCGTGCGCTCGCTCGACCGCGCGACGCGGGAGTGGAACCACTTCTGGGCCGACCCCGCGCGCTGCGCGGCGCGGAGGGCCTTCGAGGAGACGGGCGACGCGGGCGGCGTGGCTCCGCCGCCGAACCCGACCACGCTCCCGGTCGACAGCGAGGCGCGCCAGGACGCGCGCGTCGCGTGGGACGCGTTCTGGGCCGCGCGATCGAGCGCGCTCTCGGACTTCCTCGTCCGCCTCGCCGCGGTCGAGAACGCCGCGCAGGCGCCGGAGGGCCAGGTCGCGTCCGACAAGGCGCACCTCGACGCGATCCGCCGGCGCGTCCGCGCGCTGCGCGCGCTCCTCGACGAGGTCGGCTGCCCGCCGCCGCCGTGGACCGCGGTGAGCCCGGACCTGATCTGGAACATCCAGAACGCCCCCGCCGCGCAGATCACGATGCTGCTCGACGTGCACGGCGCGGCGTGGGCCCCCGTCGGCGCGTGCTCCACCTTCGGCGTCGCGCTGAAGTGCGGGCGCGACGCGATCCTCTCCGGCGACGCGAAGATGGCGATCGTCGGCACGACCGATCCGCGCCCCGACCCCGCGCTCGTCGGCGCGTTCCACGAGGCGCGCGTCATGTCCGCGACCGGCGCGGTCAACTCGCCGTTCACGTCGCTCCGCGGCACCCACCTCTCCGGCGGCTCCTGCATCTGGATCCTCGCGGACGAGGAGCACATGCGCGCGCAAGGCGTCACCGGCGAGCCGGTCGGCGGCTGGGTCGAGGGCATCGCGCTCTCCTCCGACGCCGAGCACATCATCACGCCGTCGGTGTCGGGCCCGAAGCGCGCCATCTCGCGCGCCTTCGAGGAGGCAGGCGTGAAGCCGGAGGACATCGCGATCGCGGACCTCCACGCGACGGGGACGCCGGGCGACCTCAACGAGCTGTCGCTCGTGCAGGACTTCGTGAGCGCGCACACGCTCATCACCGCGCGCAAGGGGCAGCTCGGTCACGGCATGGCGAACTCGGGCGGCTGGGAGCTCACCGCCCTCGCGCTCGGTCTCCGCGCGGGCGAGGCGCTCTCGACCGACATCGACGCGCGCGCGATCCATCGCGACGTCCGCCGCCCCGAGTCGATCGTCGCCGGGATGAAGCCGCTCACCGGCGAGCGCGTCGGCTTCAAGCTGATGCTCGGCATCGGCGGCATCACCGCCTGCGTCGTGATGCGCTCCGGGAGCTGATCAGGTCAATCAGAGCTGCCGCGCGCGTTGCATCGCGTCGAGGTGATTGCACACTGCATCCTTCTTCCCCTCGCCCGGATACGAGTCCGTCGGCGCGTTCATCACGGGGTAGAGGATCGTCCAGTGGATGCTCGGGCCGGTGACGTCGCCGTAGGCCGGGACCGTGTCGCGCGTGAGCGAGAGGTACTCCGCGCGCGTCGCGTGGAACGCGAAGTGGTCGAGGTCGGCGATTCGGCGCCGCTGCGACGCGAAGAGCTCCCCGAGCGTCGCGTCCGTCGCCACGAGCTTCGCGAGCGCCTGCACGCCGACGAGCGCGGGGAGGTAGTCCGCCCCCGCGTTCCAGTACGACCAGCCCGGGCGCCAGTCGTCGGCCGGCGGCGGCGTCGTCACGGTGAGGTCGAGGTGCAGATCGGCGGTCGGGTCGACGCCGAGGAGGCGGTACATCTTCGTCGTCGTGCGGCGCGCGACGAACGCGGGGTCCCAGCCGCCGACGCGGTCGTAGAGGCGATCGACGTAGTCCTCGACCTCGCGCGAGAGGCGGCAGCGGATGTCGTCCGCGACGAGCGCGTACGCGAGCTTCGCGTAGCGCGGGCTCTCGGCGACGCGCGCGTACAGGTCCGCGGCGTGGCGGTTGCCGACGACGTTGCCGAACAGCGTGTTCGGGTTGCCGTACGGCGTGGGGAGGTAGAAGCCGTTCGCGGCCGGATGGATCTCGAGGTGGCGATAATCCGGATCGTTCCTCGCGACCGCGACGAACGCGCGGAACTCCGCGAGCTCCTCCGGTCCCATGTCGTCGACGCCGTCGTGACCGAGCTGACCGCCGTAGGCCGCGGGCCAGTCGGGATACGAGCCCCACACCACGCGCGCCTTCCCCGCCGCGCCGTGACAGCTCACGCAGCGCTGATCGTCGGCCACGAGGTGCGGACCGGTGACGGGGTCGATCTCGATCGTGTGCGTGCGATAGCCGTGCGTCGCCTCGTCGTGCTCGAGGATCTCGAGCGAGTTGGCGGTGAAGTCCTCGGCGAGCGGGTGACCGCCCGTCGCGACGAGGAGCCTCGCGTCTTCGGTGAAGTGCACGACGCGCGGCCGCGCGCGCGACGCCACGCCGATCGCGCCCGTGTTCGTGACGAGGACGAAGCGCTGCTTGAACGGCTTCGGGAGCAGCGCGAGCGCTTCGCTCTTCGACCGGACGCCGCGCGCGGTCAGCTCGTGGAGGAGCGATCGCGTGTCGATGTCGAGCGGCAGCTCGGACGTGGCGGCGGCCTCGGTGCCGGCGACCGGCTCCGGAGAGAGGGTGCACGCGAGGAGCGCCGCGCCGACCGAAGGAACGAGAAGAAGGAGGGACCCCCGCATCGGGGCGCTCCGTAGCACGGGAGCGGCCCCGAGCAAGCTCGCTTGCGCCGCGCCCGAACCGCGAGTAGATCGGTCTTTCCCACTCTGGAGAGGTGACCGAGTGGCCGAAGGTACTCCCTTGCTAAGGGAGCGTGGGTCAAAAGCCTACCGAGGGTTCGAATCCCTCCCTCTCCGCAAGAAATCCCGCCGACTCGCAGCGCGGATTCGCCGTGTAGGGAATGGTCGGAGCGATCCTCGTAGGCCGCGGTGACTTTCTCGTGTCGGGGTTTGCGCGCGCTCGCGATCCAGTATCGTGTGCGCCGTGATCCTCGAGGACCAGTCCGGGACTCTTCCCACCGCCGAGCGCTCGTGGAGCGTCGATGATGCCGCCGCGCTCTACAACGTCGATCGTTGGGGCGGCGACTACTTCGAGGTCTCGCCCAACGGCAAGATGATCGTCACGCCGCTCGGATCGCGCGGCGGTCGCATCGCGATCCTCGACGTCGTCGAAGCGGCGATGCGCGACGAAGGCCTCAAGGCCCCGCTCATCATCCGCTTCCAGGACATCCTCCATCACCGCGTCCGCGTGTTGAACGAGGCGTTCTCGAAGGCGATCGCGGGCAGCAAGTACCGCGGCCAGTACCGCGGTGTGTTCCCGGTGAAGGTGAACCAGCTGCGCGAGGTCTGCGAGGAGATCGTCGAGGCCGGCCGCCCCTGGCACTACGGCATCGAGGTCGGATCGAAGCCGGAGATCTTCGCCGGCCTCGCGCTCCACACCGACAACGAGTCGCTCATCATCTGCAACGGCTACAAGGACGACGGCTACATCCGCGCGGCGCTGCTCGGCACGAAGCTGGGCAAGAAGGTGATCCTCATCGCGGAGAAGCTCTCCGAGGTGAAGGCGATCGTCCGCATCGCGGGCGAGATGAACGTCGTCCCCGAGATCGGGATGCGCATCAAGCTCGCGTCGCGCGGCGCGGGCAAGTGGGCGGAGTCGTCGGGCGAGAAGGCGAAGTTCGGCCTCTCGACCGGCGAGATCCTCGAGGCGGCGAAGATCCTGACCGACGCGGGGATGACGCGCTCGTTCAAGCTCCTCCACTTCCACGTCGGCTCGCAGATCCCGGACATCCTCATCATCAAGCGCGCCGTGCGCGAGGCCGCGCGCTACTACTCGAAGCTCCGCCGCGCGGGCCACCCGATCGAGTACCTCGACGTCGGCGGCGGCCTCGCGGTCGACTACGACGGCTCGCGCTCGACCTTCCACGGGTCGATGAACTACTCGCTCGAGGAGTACGCGCGCGACATCGTCGGCAACATCGCGGACATCTGCGACGAGGAGCGCGTCCCGCACCCGCACATCGTCTCGGAGTCGGGGCGCGCGATCGTGGCGCAGCACTCGCTCCTCGTCATCGAGGCCTTCGGCGCGATCGAGCGCTCGACCGCGGCGGAGCGTCTCCCCACGCCGTCGCTCACCGAGCACAAGCTGATCAAGTCGCTCGGCGACATCGTCGCGCACATCGACGAGCGCGGCCTCGTCGAGTCGTGGCACGACCTCCAGGAGACGAAGGAGGAGGCGCAGAAGATGTTCGAGCTCGGGCTCCTCGAGCTCGACGTGAAGGCGAACGTCGAGGCGGAGTTCTGGCGCGTCGCGAAGCGCATCCACGAGGCGTCGAAGACGATCGATCCGGCCGAGTTCCCCGACGACCTCCGCGGCCTCGCGAGCGAGCTCTGGACGCAGCACATCTGCAACTTCTCCGTCTTCCAGTCGCTCCTCGATCACTGGTCGTTCGGCGCGCTCTTCCCGGTCGTCCCCATCCACCGCCTCGACGAGCGCCCGGAGGTCGAGGGCATCCTCGTCGACATCACGTGCGACTCGGACGGGAAGATCTCCAAGTTCATCGACAAGAAGGAGGAGTACGTCGACGCGCTGCCCCTCCACCGCATCGGCGACGCCCCGTACTACCTCGGCGTGTTCCTGACCGGCGCGTACCAGGACATCATGGGCGACATCCACAACCTCTTCGGCCGCGTGAACGAGGTCCACGTCTTCCTCGATGACGACGAAGAGTGCGGCTACTACCTCGAGGAGACGATCAACGCCTCGACCATCGGCGACGTGCTGCAGATGACCCAATACGACGCCCGCGATCTCGCCGGCAAGATGAAGGGCCAGGTCGACGCCGCGATCAAACAAGACCGCCTCAAGCCAACCGAAGGCATGCGCCTCCTAGCCGAATACGAACGCGGCCTCCGCGAGCACACGTACCTGTCTTTTTAGGTCAGGGGCTTCGCCCCCGACACCCCCATCCCGCGAACACGGCCCTCGCGCGGAGCGCGAGGGTTGCTTCGCAACCGCTTTCGCGGCCGCTTTCGCGGGGCCCCGGGGGGCGCGCAGACGCGGCCGCTTTCGCGGGGCCCCGGGGGGCGCGCCTACGCGGCCGCTTTCGCGGGGCCCGGGGGGCGCGCAGACGCGGCCGCTTTCGGGGGGCGCGCCGACGCGGCCGCTTTCGCGGGCGCTGCCGATCTGGCCCCGGGGCGCCGCCAACCTGCGTGAGCTCGGGCGGCGGGCGTTCTGTCGTCTCGCTTTCGCGGGCGAATCGCGCCGCGACCTCCGCGACGCGCGAACGAGGGGCTCAGTCCATCATCTCGTGGATGGCGGCGCGTTCGGTGAAGAGGCGGGTGGCTTCGTCGCGGAGGGCGAGGGCGTGGAGGGCGAGGCGGACGATGAAGTCCTTCGGGTGGGGCGGCTCGAGGTTCGAGAGCGCCGTGTCGACCGCGTCGATGCGACGGCGCAGATCGCGCGCGACAGCGCCGGGTCCGAGCTTCGACGCGTGTGCCCGCGCCTCCTCGAGCGCCACGACCAATACAGAGTCTTGCATGGCCCTCACGCTACGGACCGAACATGGCCGGCGCGCGACGGTGATGGAGAGAAAGCGATCCAAAACCGGGTCGCCTGCGTTGCAGGCCCTAATATTTTCGAGTACTTGCGACCGGCCAGGTACGTGCATGTAGGCAGGTATGCTTCCCGTTCGTGCGCTGGCTGGTGGGCTTCTCGTCGCGCTCGTCGCGGGATGTGCGGCCGACGGCGCCGGTGACGACGACGACGCGATCGCGAGCGACGACGCGGCGCTCTCGGCGCTGGAAGCGGAGATCGGGTTCGACGGGGCGATCGAGCGGCTCGACGAGGCGGCGCTCGAGGCGATCGATCGCGACGCGCGCGCGCTCGAAGCCGAGGGCGTGGCGACGAGCTCGATCGAGTCGCTCACCACGAAGAAGACCCTCCACGCCGCGCTCCGCCGCGGACCCGTCGTGAAGGCCGGCGTGAAGACGAAGGCGCTGCGCACGCTCGACGTCTACGACTCGGACCTCTTCAAGCTCAACGAGCTCGAGAAGACGCTCTGCCGGAGCCATCGCATCGTCTGCGTGCGCGTCGCGCTCGCGGCGTTCAAGGCGCGCGGCGCCTCGCAAGCGGCCTACCGCGACGGCAACGTCGGCGGCCGCATCGACGCCTTCCGGCACACGTACTGGAACGCGGCGATGACGCGCTCCGTCGGCGAGGACCACGCGAAGGCGTGGGGCGACGCGCACGAGAACGGCTACCCCCAGAACCGCGCGACGCCGAAGGACCGCGTCCTCTCGGACATGGACTTCTTCAACAACGCCGTCGGCCGCGAGATCGGCCGCGAGCACGCGAACAGCTCCGACGGCAAGACGAAGCAGGCCGTGCGTGACGCGATCGCGAACGGCGACGTCCGCGCCGTACGCTACGACCTCGGCGACCGCGACGGCACGCTCGTCCCCTCGAGCCAGTGCTCCGACACCGTGAAATGCGGGACCTGACGCGCGCGCGCTGAAAGAGGCTTTCCCGCGGGGCAAGGATCGTTGCGCGATCGTTGCCTTGTCGGAACAGGTCCGGAGGGGGACAACGTGGCCGTGAAACCGCGCCTCGTCTTCCTCGCCACGTCGCTCGTCCTCGCCGCCGCCGCCGGCTGCTACACCGGGAGCGCGGTCGACACGAACAGCCCGTATCCCCACGTCGCCGTCGAGTCGACGGAGCCGGAGACGGAGGACTCCGACGACGAAGAGGAGCCGTCCAAGCTCGCCGAGGGGAAAGGGCTCCCTTGCGACGTCGCGCTCCTCATCAAGACCGCGTGCGGCTCGTGCCACGGCGCGACCCCGAAGAACGGCGCCGAGAACACGATCGCGACGTGGGAAGACCTCACCGCGGAGTCCGCGTTCGACCCGTCGAAGACCGTCGCCGAGGTGGCCCTCGCGCGCATGAAGTCCGAGGTGAGCCCGATGCCGCCGAGCGGAAACCTAGGAAAAGACGAAATAGACATCCTCGAGGAGTGGATCGACGGCGGGATGAAGAAGGGCACCTGCGCGCCGCCGAAGGCGCCGAAGAGCGACGCGGGGAGCGGCGAGGCGCGCGACGCCGGCCGAGACGCCGCCCCAGCCCCGCGGCCGAGCGTCTGCACGAGCGGGGTGACGGCCGACCCGGACCGGTACGGCGGCGCGATGCGCCCGGGCAATGCATGCATTTCCTGTCATGCGTCGCAGAGTGGGCCTACCTTCGTCGCCGCGGGTACGGTGTACCCCACGCTGGTCGAACCGAACGACTGCAACGGTACGAACGGTACGAACGGCACCAAGGTCCTCATCATCGACGCGAACGGAGTCATGCGCGTGCTACCCGTCAACAGCGCCGGCAACTTCTGGCTGCGACCGCCGCCGGTCGCCGACGCACAGGCCCCGGCGAGCGCCGAGATCGCGAAGCCGTACAAAGCGGTCGTCGTGCGTGGTAACCAGATCCGTGAGATGAAAGGGACGCAGTCCGAGACCGACTGCAACACCTGTCACACCGAGCGCGGCAGGAACGGCGCGCCCGGCCGCATCATGGCACCATGACCCACCGACGCTTCCTTCTCGCTCTCGTCTCCTTGGCCGCGCTCGCCCAGACCGCGTGCACGCACGTGCAGCCGTGGCAACGTGGAAAGCTCGCCCACCGCACGATGAGCATCGACGTCGCCGGCCCCGCGGCCGAGCACGTCTACGCCGTGCAAGAAGGCGCGGTCGGCGGCGGGGCAGCGGCCGAGAGCGGGTGCGGCTGCAACTGAGCGACATGCTCCGGCGCTTCGTCGTCTTCGCCACGCTCCTCGTGCTCGCCGCCGTAGCGGGGCCGGCGCACGCCGACGGCACGAGCGCGCGTATCGCGACGGAGGTCGCCGGCTACACCGACACCGTCGGCGTCTCGGTCTTCACGCCGAGCGTGAGCGGCGTCGTCGAGAACCCGCTCGCGGGCTGGGCGGCGAGCGGCCGCTACCTCGTCGACGTCGTCTCGGCCGCGTCGCCCGACATCGTGTCGACGGCGTCCCCGCGCTGGACCGAGGTCCGCAACGCGGGCAGCATCGGCGCGCGCTACAAACCGAGCTGGTGGGGCGTCGGCATCGGCGCGAGCACCTCGTACACGCCGGACTACCTCGCGCTCGGCGCGAACGTGCAGCTCACGCAGGAGCTCGACGACAAACACATCACGCTGGTCGAAGGCTACTCGTTCGGCCGCGACACGATCGGCCGCGCGGGCACGTCGTTCGACACGTTCTCGTACGACCTCACGACGCACGGCACGACCCTCGGCGCCTCGCGCATCATCAACGAGTCGACCGTGATCGGCATCTACGCCGACGGCATCTTCGAGCGCGGCAACCAGTCGAAGCCGTACCGCTACATCCCGATGTTCGCGCCGGAGATCGCGCCGATCATCCCGCGCGGCGCGACCGCGTTCTCGGTCGCGGACGCGCGCATCACCGCGAAGCCGATCGAGAACCTCCCGCGCGGTCGCGATCGCTTCGCGGTGACGGGGCGGCTCGGCTGGCGCACCGACCGCACGACGGTGCGCCTCGATCAGCGCCTCTACGGAGACAACTGGTCGCTCCTCGCCTCGACGACGGACTTCCGCTGGTTCGTCGACGTCGCGGAGCGCATCACGGTGTGGCCGCACCTCCGTGTCCACGTCCAGAGCGGCGTCGACTTCTGGCGCCGCGCGTACTCCGCGACCTCGCTCGCCGACATCCCGCTGTTCCGCACCGGCGACCGCGAGCTCGGGCCGCTCTCGAACTTCGGCGCCGGCGGCGGCGTTCGCTTCGCGCTCGGTCGATCGGGCGCGAAGGAGGACTTCGTCCTCGGCTTCAGCGCCGACGGGACGTGGACGAGCTTCACCGACGCGATCTACGTGAAGAACCGCTTCAGCGGCCTCGCCGCGACGACGGTGGAGGTGGGGTTCTGATGCGCCCTTCCATCCTCGCGCTCTCGGTCCTGCTCGCCGGCGCTTGTTACGATCCCGTCCACGCGGACGAGGTCGCCGCGCTCGGACCCGAGACGCCCGGCATCCCCGAAGGCCCCACCCATCGCGCGGGTCAGCGCTGCACGACGTGCCACGGCGGGCGCGGACCGAGCGACACGGAGTATTCGCTCGCCGGCACCGTCTCCCGCACGCGCGGCAAGCCGGAGCCGCTCGTCGACGGCACGGTGAGCTTCACCGACGCGGCGGGCAAGACGATCTCGGCGACGACGAACTCGGTCGGCAATTTCTGGATCACGAAGGACAGCTTCGATCCCGTGTTCCCGGTGCGGGTCACGCTCCAGGGCGAGGGCATCTTCCGCCGGATGACGACGAGCATCGGTCGCGACGGCGGCTGCGCGACCTGTCATCGCGCGGAGGGGAGCGATCCGCAGCACACCGGCCCCATCTTCTTGAGGCTCGAATGAAGCGCGCGCTCGCCCTCGCCATGTCGCTCGTCGCGCTCGCGTGCTCGAGCCCCGATCCGGAGGCGAAGGCGCCCGACCCCGGCGTCGCGCCGAGCGGCGCCGAGTTCTATCCCGTCGCGCTCGTCCTGGTCGATCGCTGCGGCTCGATCGACTGCCACGGCTCGAAGTACCGGAACATGCGCCTCTACGGCTTCGGCAGCCAGCGCTTCGATCCGCGGCATCGACCCGCGACGCCGGAGACGACGCAGCTCGAGGCCGATCAGAACTACAACGCCGTCGCCGCGCTCGAGCCTGACATCTTCCGGCGGGTGATCGCCGAAGGCGGCGCCGATCCCGAGCGGCTCACCTTCGTGCGGAAGAGCCGCGGGCGCGAGAACCACAAGGGCGGGACGCGCGTGACGCCGGGCGACGACGCGGATCGCTGCATCCAGTCGTGGCTCCAATCGAGCGTCGACGCCGACGCGTGCCGGCGCGCGGTGCCGCGGCTCAACCAGTGAGAATCGTTCGATATTCGAAATTCGTCCGGCGCGCGTGATCCGTTTTCGGCGAGGTCGCTACTCCATCGACGGCTCATGGAGGAACGCGCTTCGGACCTGCCGTCTCCGCTGGTCTTGCTCGCGCGAGAGGCGGCCGCCGGCGACAGCGCGGCGACGTCGAAGCTCCTCCGCGCGATCGCGCCGAAGCTCATCGCGGTGGTGAAGGCGATCCTCGGTGCGGGCCACGCCGACGTCGACGACGCCGTGCAGCAGACGCTCATCGGCTTCGTGCAGGGCTTGCCCGCGTTCCGCGGCGACTGCGATCCGACGGGGTACGGCCGCGTCATCGCGGTCCGCACCGCGGTCGCGATCCGAAAGCGCGCGCGCGCCCGGGACGCGAAGACGGATCCGGCGGCCGACGCCGACACGATGGCGGGGACCGCGTCGCCGCGCGAGGACACCTTCGCGCGGCGGCGGAAGGCGGCCCTCCGCGACCTCCTCGCCGAGCTCCCGCAGGAGCAGGGCGAGGCCATCGCGATGCGGGTGGTCCTCGGTTTCTCGCTCGAGGAGATCGCGAGCCAGAGCGGAGCACCGCTGAACACGGTCCGCTCGCGCTTGCGCCTCGCAAAAGAGCGCCTTCGTGCTCGGATAGAGAGCGATCCCGACCTCCGTGAGACACTGGAGGTGCAGCGATGAAGATCGTCGACCTGCATCCGGATGACCTCCTCGACAAGGAGGCGCGCGGCGAGCTCAGCGACGCGGAGCGCGAGCTCCTCGAGGCGCACCTCGCGCGCTGCGAGACGTGCCGCTTCGAGCGCGACGCCCGCGCCGACTTCGCCGACGAGCTCGGCGCCGAGGAAGAGGAGCTCTCCTCACAACGCCTCGTCGCCCTGATGGAAGGCGCACACGAAGCCGCAACACACGAGGCCGCAACGGCTTCGCGCGAGGGCGACGATGCACACCGCGAGGCCGCGACGGCTTCGCGCGAGGGGCGCGGCGCGGCGCATCGCGAGGGCGCGACCACCTCGCGTGAGGGGCGCGGCGGGGCGCATCGCGAGGGCGCGACGTGCGACGGAGAGGGGGTGGCGCGTGGGTCGATGCGGCCGGTGCGGACGCGGCGGGGGGTTCGCGTCGCGTTGCTTGCGGCGGCGGCGTTGTTTGTCGGGACGGCTGCGACTGCGGGAGCTGGCGGGCGCGTGTGGACGAGCGTGGCGTCGGTGCTCCATCTCACGTCGGACGAGCGCTCGCACGTGGCGCCGCCTCCGCCTCCTCCCGTCGTCGTGACGGCGACCGCGGCCGCGCCACCGGTCGCGACGGCGCCGCCGGTCGTGACGGCGCCGCCGGTCGTGATGGCGCCGCCGGTCGAGGAGCCGCCCGCGACGGTGACGACGGCGACCGCGACGGTGACGACGGCGGCGCATGCGAGCGCGGTGCCGAGCGAGTCCGCGGCGCTTCTCTTCGATGAGGCGAGCCGCGCGCGGAGCGCTGGCGACTACGGCCGCGCGATCGCGCTGCATCGCAAGCTCGAGGCGTCGTACCCCGCGAGCCGAGAGGCGCATGTCTCGTACGCGACGGTGGGGCGGCTCTTGCTCGATCGCGGAGACGCCGCGGGCGCGCTCGCGAGCTTCCAGGCCTACGACGCGCGCGGACCCGGCCCGATGGACGAGGCCGTGCTCGTCGGCACCGCGACCGCGCTCGAGCGCCTCGGCCGCGACGCGGAGGCCCGCGCGACGTGGGCGAAGCTGATCACGAGCTTCCCCGACACCCCGTACCGCGAGCACGCCGCCGCGCGCCTCGCACGCGAGGGGCGCTGAGCGCATCGCAGCCATGGCACGCGACCGAAGTGCCAAACCCCGCGCGCCCTTGCACCCAGCCAGCGTTCGCGACCGCGCCGTGGCTCCCGAACGCCGCGCGGCCCCACAGATGAGCGGTGCGACGGTCACGCACGAGCGCCACCGAGCGATGGGGCCGCGTGCAGCTCTGCGTCTTCTCCTTCGGCTCACGCTCTGCGGCGCGGCGATCGCGATCGCGCCGGTGGCGTCGGCGGACGGCGCGACACCGCGGCGGGTGGTGGCGGTGAAGATCGACGGAGCGTCGGAGGACGCGCGGCCGCTCGAGGCGACGATCCGCGAGCTGCTCGCGCGGCTCCAGCTCAACGTCACGACGCCGGACAAGGTGCCGCCCGCGTCGCTGCTCGAGTCCGTCACGATCGACCTGACCGGCACATACGGCGCGCGCGTCGTCGTGCGATCGGCGAACGGTACGACGGTGCTCGATCGAACCGTGCCGCGCGGCGACAGCCCCGCCATCCAGCGCGAGCAGATCGCCCACGCCGTGCGCGGCGCGGCGGAGGCAGAGCTCTTGATCGACGACGACCGCGTGGCAGGCCGCGCTCCGCCGGTGATCGAGCCGCTGCCCGCCTTCGAGCCCCGGCCGGCATCGGCGACGGAGGACGCAATGAGGGTGGAGGCGCCGCCCGCGAACGCCGACACGCCGCCCACGCCGCTGCTTCCGCGGCCGGCACGTGCGAGAGTGGCACGTGCGCTCGCGCTCGACGTGTCGACGTTCGCGGGCGGCGGCCTCTTCGCGCCAGACGCCTCCGTCGTCGCGCGCGTCGGCGGGGCGGCGGCGCTGTGGCTGCGCAAGGACGGCGTGCGCCCCGGCGTCTCCGTGCTCGCGCTCTACGCCTTCCCGTTCGAGACCGGCGACGACGTGGTGTCCGCGCGGACGAACGTGCTCTCGCTGCGCGTGTTGCCCTCCGTCGCTCTCGTGCACAATGCACGCTTCTCGCTGGAGGTCGAGGCCGGAGGCGGGCTCGACGTCGTCAGCGTCGACCCGACGTCGGCGGAGCTGCCGTCGTCGGCGCTCGGCGCGGCGACGACGCGCGCGAGCGGCGTGTTCTCGGGCGCGGTGACGGGGCGGCTCGGCCTCGCGTCGGACGTCGCGCTCACGCTCACCGCGATGCTCGACGTCGACCCGACCTCGCGCCGCTGGGTCTTCGACGATCGCGGGCTCTCGCGTGACGTCCTCGCGCCGTGGACGGCGCGGCCGATGCTGCTCGCGGGGCTCTCCTTCACCGCGATGGGGCCCGCGCGATGAGGGCGCTCTTCGTGTTCCTCGCGCTCGCCGCGCTCCTCGCGCTCGTGCCCGCGTGCGACGACGAGACGATCGTCCTCGCGAGCCTCCCCGCGCACGACGCGGGCGCGCGAAAGGGAAAGCCTCGCTGCTTCTCGAGCGCCGAGTGCCCCTCCGACGAGTACTGCAAATACGAGATGGGTCGCTGCGGCGCCCCGGCCGGAGAGTGCTGGCCGCGACCGACGTTCTGTCGCGACGACGGGTGGCCGGATCCGGTGTGCGGATGCACGAGCGGGATCTCGTACTTCGATGACTGCTACCGCCGTCAGGCCGGCGAGGAGGGCGCCGTCGCCGGCGAGTGCGAAGAGCCGCGCGCGTGCAACGACACGGATCGCCCGTGCCCGACCGGAGCGACGTGCGCGCTGCTCGGTGGCTACGGCTCCGTCGACTCGCCGACGTGCGGCGCGCCGGTGGGGCGCTGCTGGGGCGCGGTCCAGTGCCCGCCCTCCGCGGGGAAAGGGGAATACAGCGAGTGCTCCACCGCGGACGGCGCGCTCCGGTGCGTCGACGCGTGCACGGCGATGCAGACCGGCCGCCGCTTCACGAAAGATGCAAACTGCAAGCGTTAGAGGCTGAACGGCTCCGGCATGAAGAGGAGCGCGAAGAGCACGAGGCTGACGATCGCGACGATCTTGCGCGGGAGGTCGAGGCCCTCCGGCCCGGTCGGCGGGTGCACGAGGAGGTCGTGCGGGCGGAGCACGCCGCCCTTCACCTCCATCGCGATGAGGATGCCGAGGCCCGCGACGAAGCCGCCGAGGAGGAGGAGCGAAGGCTGCTGCCGTCCGATGCTCGCGAGGGTGACGAGGCCGAGCGTCGCGAAGATGCGCGTGCGCACGGTGAGGAGACCAAGGGCGCCTCCGCCTTCGTCACCTTGCGGCTCCGGCTCGGGACGTCGCGGGCGCGCGAGCGTACCCAAGATCCCGAGGACCTGGAACCAGACGAGCCAGAAGAGCGCGTTCGCGACGTGCTGGCTCAAGAGCGGCACCGTGAGCGCGCGGCCGGCCTGCACGTCGCGCATCACGTGCCCCGCGACGATGACGCCGAAGAACACGAGCATCGCGCGATGGACCGTGATCGCGTAGCGGTCCTGCTTCGGTCCGAAGAGCGCGTACGCGACGTGGCCGCCGTCGAGCTGTCCCACCGGCAGCAGGTTGATCATCGTCACGAACATCCCGCCCCACGCGCCGAAGGCGATCGGCGAATAGACGACGGTCATCCCTTCCGGCACCGGCGGCGCGAAGAAATGATCCAGGAAGCGGACCATCACCGACTCGCCGAGCTCCACCATCCCTTCGCCGTTCGCGGGGACGACCTCGGAGTGCGCGACGCCGTAGAGGTAGAGCGGGATCGCGAAGGCCATGCCCGCGAGCGGGCCAGACGCGCCGATGTCGAGGAGCGCGCGGCGCGTCGGGATGACGCCGCGCATGCGGATGACCGCGCCCATCGTCCCGAACGGCGAGAGGAGCGGCAGCGGGATGAAGAACGGCAGCGACGCGTCGACCTTGTGGATGCGCGCGGTCACGTAGTGCCCGAGCTCGTGCGCGACGAGGATCGTCATCACCGTCCCGACGAACTGCGCGCCGTGGAGCAGCGCCGCGCGCGTGATCATCGGATCATCCGGCTTCGACGGAAACGACACTACTCCCGTAACGAACACGCTCGCGACCGTCGCGAGGAACAGGACGAGGTTCAGCCGCCACGCCGGCCGCGCTTCACTCGAAGGCGCGGGCGGCGGCTCCGACGTCGTCAACGACGCGTCCCTCATGCGCGCGCCTCCGCCGCCATCGCGTCGCGGAGGACGGCGGTGAGGCGATCGAGCTGCGGGCGGAGCGTGCCGTCGATCTTGCCGAGGTCGGTGTGGACGACGAGGGAGCCGCGCCCGAGCTCGGTGCTCGGCTCCACCGTCGCGACGTGGGCGAGCTCGCGCAGGACTTCGCGGAGCGCGTCGACGTCGGCGGGGTTCGCCTCGATGCGGACCTGCCGCGAGCCGCGCGTCTCCGCGAGCGCCGCCGCCGCGAGCTCACCGATGCGCTTCGGATCGACCGCGAGCGCCTCGCCGACGAGCCGCTCCGCGAGCAGCACCGCGACGTCGATCGTGCGCGCGAGGTCGCGCTCCGCGCGTCGTTCGTCCGCGACGCGCAGCGCGAGCGCGCTCGCCGCGAGCTTCGCGATCTCCTCCTCGCGCGCGGCGGCCGCCGCCTCCTTCGCCGCAAAGGCAGCCCGCGCCTCCGCCCCCGCGACGATGCGCTCGGCCTCAGCGCGCGCATCCATCACCCCCCGCGCCACCCGCCGCCCAAACACAGGCCCCCGCACCCCGAGATGCCCAAACGCCGCGCCGACTTGGCCAGAGGCCGCGACGCCCAACCCGACCGCCGGACCGGCCGCGACGCCGGCTTGGCCCGAGGCCGCAACGCCCAACCCGCCCGCCGGACCGACCGTAACGGCGCTCGCGACGCCCAACCCGGCCGCGGGGCCGTCGCTGGCGATTGCGTGGCGGTGCGGGAGAGCGGCGCGGTCCAGTGTTGGCGCGTCTTCGCGCTTGATGATGCGGGCGCGGTGGAGGGTCATCGCGGCGCTCGGGGCGTCGAAGCGTGGACGTGGATGTCGCGCGGGGACGGGGTCATCGGAGCGTCATCTCATCGACGGCGACGAAGACGTCTCGCAGCGCTTGCGCGAGGGCGGTCGCGCGCGCGGGTCGCGTCCGCGCGCGGAGGCCGGCGACGAGCTCGTCGAGCGGGCTCGGGCGCGCGTGGATCATGCGCATCGTCTCGGGGGCGCTCTCCGGCAGCGCCGCGAGCGCGTCGTCGAGCGTCCCGCCGAGCGCTACGGTCGTCGCCACGAACGCACGTTGAAACATCGCCGGTCAGCCTACCACGCGGAACGCGCCATCCCGCTCCGCGCGCGCGACCTTGCCCTCGCGGAGCACCTTCTCGAGATGCGCGTCGATGCTGAGCTTGGCGATCGGCCAGACGGCGGGGGGGGCGTCGTCGTACGCGAGCGGCACGAGCTCGTCCGAGGTCGCCTCGCCCGCGCGCCCGAGCGCGCCGAGGATCTTCGCCTCGCGCATGAGCCGGTGGGAGATGTAGCGCTCGAACGTCGCGGTCGGGGCGTCGACCGGATCGCCGTGCGCCGGGAGCGCGACGAACGCGTCGAGCTTCGCGAGGCGCGCGAGCTGCTCGAGGTAGACCTGCATGTCGCCGTCCCCCGGCGCGACGAGGATCGTGCCGACGCTCGCGATCATGTCGCCCACGATCGCGTAGCGCGAGGCCGGATCGAAGAGGCACACGTGGCCGGGCGCGTGGCCCGGCGTGTGGAGCGCCTGCCAGCCGTCGATGACGGCGTCGCCGTCGTCGAGGTGGCGCGCGACCGGCACGTCGATGCGCGCGGCGGTGAGCGCGTGGGCCCAGATCGGGAGGCCGAGCTCCTTCGCGAGGAGGGCCGCGCCGCCGACGTGATCGGGGTGGTGATGCGTCGCGACGATCGCGACGAGGCGGCGGCCGGTCGACGCGAGCTCGCGCGCCCACGCGAGCCACTCGCGCTGCTCGTCTTCGTACGGCGTCGAAGGCTCGACGAGCACGACGTCCTGCCGGCCGATCGCATAGCTGTTCGTATGCGTGGCCGGCAGGAGCGTGGGCGTCCGCGCGGCGAAGAGCTCGACGCCTCGACCGAGATCGCGCGGACGCAACATGAGCGCGGCTCGAGCGAACGCTCAGACGCGCTCGACGACCATCGAGAGCGCTTCGCCGCCGCCGATGCAGATCGACGCGAGGCCGCGCTTCTCGTTCCGCTGCTGGAGCGCGTGGAGCATCGTCGTGAGGATGCGCGCGCCCGACGCGCCGATCGGGTGACCGAGCGCGACCGCGCCGCCGCGGACGTTGACCTTCGAGGGATCGAGCTTCGAGAGCTGCGCGCAGACCATCGCGACGACGGCGAACGCCTCGTTGATCTCGACGAGGTCGAGGTCCTTCGGCGCGAGGTTCAGCTTCGCGAGGACGGAGTCCATCGCCTTCGCCGGCGCGGTCGTGAACCACTCGGGCGCCTGCGCGGCCGAGCCCCAGCCCGCGATCTTCGCCACCGGCACGAGGCCGTGCTTCTTCACCGCCGCCTCGCTCGCGAGGACGAGCGCCGACGCGCCGTCGTTGATCGACGAGGCGTTCGCGGCCGTGATCGTGCCGTCTTTGCCGAACGCGGGGCGCAGCGAGGGGATCTTCGCGGGGTCGCCCTTCGCCGGACCTTCGTCGAGCTTCACGACGACCGGGTCGCCCTTCTTCTGCGCGATCGAGACCGGCGCGATCTCCGCGTCGAACTGGCCTTCCTTCTGCGCGGCGAGCGCCTTGCGGAAGCTGCCGATCGCCCACTCGTCCTGCTGCTCGCGCGTGATCTTGTGCTCCGCCGCGCACTTGTCGCCGCACGTGCCCATGTGGACGTTCGCGTACGGATCCCAGAGTCCGTCGTGGATCATCCCGTCGATGAGCGTGCCGTTGCCCATGCGGTAACCGGAGCGCGCCTTCTCGAGGTAGTAGGGCGCGTTCGACATCGACTCCATGCCGCCCGCGACGACGACATCGTTGTCGCCGACCATGATGGAGCGAGCGCCCTGGATGACGGCCTCCATGCCGGAGCCACAGACCTTGCCGATCGTGACGGCGGGCACGTTGTCGGGGATGCTCGCGGCGCGCATCGCCTGCCGCGCGGGGGCCTGCCCGATGCCGGCGGAGAGCACGTTGCCCATGAAGACCTGACCGACGAGCTCGGGCGCGACCTTCGCGCGCTCGAGCGCGGCCTTGATCGCGACCGCGCCGAGCTCGGGCGCTTTCAGCGACGAGAGCGCGCCGAGGTAAGCGCCGATGGGGGTACGCGTGGCCGAGACGATGTAGACGGGGGGCTGAGACATGGGTGGCCTTATAGCGCTTTCTCCCGCGGCGAAAAGTGGAGGAGCGGGCACAATCACGGAAGGTCGACTAGAGTTCACTTCGATGCTCGTGCGGCGGCTCGCGTGGCTCGCGGTGATCCCGGCGATCACGCTCGCGGTCGCGACGTGCGACGACGCGACGACCGCGAGCGACGGCCCGCCCGACAGCGGGACCAACCCCGGCGTCCTCGATCAGGGCAAGTGCCCCGACGCCGCGCCCCTCCCCGGCGCGACCTGCTCCGTGCCCGAAGGCACGACGTGCCGCTTCGACGAGTGCAGCCTCTCGATCGCGCAGTGCACGCGCGGGACCTGGCGCTTCGGCGCGCGGCCGCCGTCGGTCTTGTGCCCGACGCGCTTCCCCACGCCGGGCGAGGCGTGCCCGGCGTGCTTCTCGGCCGAGGCGGAGTGCGTCTACGGCAGCCTCGACTGCAGCGCGCCGGACGCCTCGGTCAACCGGAGCCGCGCGCGCTGTCCGAGCGGGACCTGGGAGGTCACGACGGAGCCGTGCGCGGACGCCGGATCGGATGTTCAGGGTGACGCGGCGCCCGACTCCGACTAAAGACGTCCGTCCCGCCATGGCCGAAGCATCGAAGCTCAAGAACTTCCTCGACGAGAACAAGCTCAACGCGAAGCGCCTGCTCGCCGTCTCCCACAAGCTCGAGCAGCACACGCGCGCCGATCGCGCGCTGAAGGTCGCGCGCCGCGCGAACCGCAAGGAGGGCGCCGAGAAGAAGGAGGTCGCGAAGCCGAAGTCCGGCCGCGCCGTCACCGATCGCGCGCTCGGCGCCGCCCTCACCGGCGGCCCGCTCAGCGGCCCGACGAAGCAGCGCATCCTCCGCGCCGTCAACTACCTCCTCGAGCAGAAGAAGAAGGACAAGGTCGACCTCAAGACCTTGTTCTAATCGCGACCGACCGTTGTCGGTCGCGGCGCGTCTATGTACGGTTCGAGGATGGGGTCGAAGAAGAAGGCCGCGGCGCGCACGCGCGCGTCGTCCGCCGCGGCGAAGAACTCCTAGGATCGCCTCGTAAACGCGGGCAGCGAGGGTGGGGCGTGAAGCGATGCGTTTGCGCTACGCCCCCGGCTGGGTGACTGGTCAAGAGCGGCTGTGCGTGCGACGGTTCACGAAGTCGTGGGCGTCGAAGAGCACAACCCCGAGGAGCGCGGTGAGGGCGAGGAGGGCCATGCCGCGAGCCAACAACGTCGCGCGGCGTCGGGCCAAGTTTCTGTCGCCGAAACCCACGACGTGAATGGTGCGGAGGACGCGGGCAACGGAGGAGAGGTGACCGCGGTCGCGTCCACGGCGGGGATCTTCCCGGCGATTTCGACGAAGCCCACCCGCTCCCACACGGTGCTCGACGAGGACCTGCTGCGGCGCGCCGGGCAGGGCGACGCCGTCGCGTTCCGCGAGGTGTTCCTGCGCCACCGCGGCGACGTCGCGCGCCTCGTCTACCGCATGCTCAGCGCCCCCGCCGATCTCGAAGACGTCGTGCAAGAGGTCTTCGTCCAGGTCTTCCGCAGCCTGAAGGACTTCCGCGGTCAGTCGAAGTTCTCGACCTGGCTCCATCGCGTCACCGTCAACGTCGTCCTCATGCATCGGCGCTCGGCGAAGAGCCGCCCCGTCCTCACCGGCGAGACGCCGACCGAGGAGGTCGTCGCCGACGAGCGCGCGGCGCGGCCCGACGAAGAGGCGGAGCGGAGCGAACGGATGCGCGCGTTCCAGCGCCTGCTCGCGCGCCTCGCCGACAAGAAGCGCGTCGTCTTCGTTCTTCACGAGCTCGAAGGTCTCTCCCCCGCGGAGATCTCCGAGATCGTCGCAGCACCCGTCCTTACCGTACGTACGCGCCTCTTCTACGCGCGTCGCGAGCTCGAGGAGATGCTCGCGGACGAGCCGGCCCTCGCCGGACTCGATGAAAGCATCGGAAAAGGCGGAACCGGCGATGAAGGGTAAAAAGCTCGATGCGCTGATCGCAGAAGCGAAGGCCGAACGCGAGCCCTCGGCGGTGCGCGATCTCGACTGGGACGCGATCGAAGCGCGCGTGACGAGGCGAATCGAAGACGAGCCGCACGCGGCGACGGAGCCTCGCGCGGCGATGGATCCGCTCGCGCGCGATCGCACGCGGCGGAACCTCGTGCGCGGCGCGACCCTCGCGCTCGCGATCGCCGCGACGGCGATCATCTACGTCCGCCGGCAAGCGGCCGAGCACCCCGGCGCGACGGGCCCCGCGGTCGCGACGACGGAGACGCCGGCGCTCGCCGCGCTCGAAGCGTCCTCGTTCACCGGCGGCGAGCTGCACGTCGGCGGCGCGCTCGCGCAGCCGGGCTTCACGATCCACGAAGGCGACGCGCTCTCGGTCGCGAAGGGACGCGCGAGCCTCGAGCGCGCGGGCGCCGTGTCGTGGCTGATCGAGCCGGACGACGACGGCGTCGCCGCGCGCGCGCGCGTCACGTCCGCGGGCAAGCCGCTCGTCTTGAGCCTCGAGCACGGCGCGATCGAGGCGCAGGTCACGCCGGTGAAGGAGGGCGAGGCCTTCGCCGTCGACGTCGCGACGCTCAGCGGCGTCGTCCGCATCGCGGTGCACGGCACGCACCTCCGCGTCGCGCGCGCGGGCGATCGCGTCGTCGTCGATCTCACGGAGGGCGTCATCGCGATCGGCGTCGCGCCGAAGCACGGCATGACGACCGGCACGAGCGTGACCGCGCCCGCGCACGTCGAGCTCGACGCGCGCGACCTCGCGACGCTGCGCATCGACGACGCGCCCGCCGTCGTGCGCGCCCCCATTCCGCTCGGCGAGCCGGCGACGGCCGCGGCCGCGAGCGCCGCCGCGCCGCACGCGTCCGTCGCCGCCGCCGCGCCCGCGACGCCGCCGAAGCCGTCCGCGAAGGTCGACGCGCCGAAGCCGCCGGCGAAGGTCCCCGCCCGCGACGCGATCATCGCCGCGGTTCGCCAGTGCGCGGGGAGCCACGCGAAGTCGTCCGGCGCCGTGCGCGTCACGGTGACGAGCGAGCTCACCCTCACGCTCGCGCCGACGGGCGAGGTGAAGCTCGCGAAGTTCAGCCCGCCGCTCCCGCCCGAGGTCCAGACCTGCGCCGCCGCCACGATCTACAAGACCCGCGTCGACGAGCACACCGCCGCGAGCGGCACCCTCTCGGTCCCCCTCGAGTTCTCCTACTGAGCTTTCTTGTTCGAGAGGGCTCTGCCCTCTCGAGCTCTCCCGCTGGGGCCCCTCCGCACGCACTGCGTGCGTGCTCCGGCCGCCCCAGACCCCCGAGAGGGGCAGCGGGGCGACTATTATCCGCCGCTCTTTGAGAGCTCGGTGATCGCGTGGGTTTCTAGCGCGCCGAGGAGGCCGAATTGGACGCCCATGCCGCCGTTTTTTACCCAGCGGACGACGCCGGGGAGGTCGAAGTCCTGCTCGCCGCCCGTCGGCGTGCGGAGGCGGACGCGCACCACGACGTCGGCGCCGAAGGTCGCGGTCTCGTCGGTCTCGATGAACATCCCACCGATGGAGATGTCCTTGCCGATCCCCTGACCGTGCCCGTTCGCGCCTTTGATCGCGAACAGCACCGGCAAATCGATCGACGCACGCGCGTGGCGACGCTTCTCCATCCTGGCGGAGGCTCCATCCTCGGTGATGCCTCACGATGCTATCCTCGGCAGGCGGTGGAAGCCAAAGAAACAGGGGAAGCTGCCGAGGACGAAGCGGCGGAGAAGCAGGAAGAGCAGGAAGAGCAGGAGAAGCCGCTCCCGCCGAAGGTCGAGCTCGCGCTCGCGAAGGCGCGGGAGGCGGTCAAGGCCGACCACGCGCGGAAGTCCGGGCGATGGCTCGCCGCGATCCCGCTCGGCATCGCCTTCGTCCTCCTCTCGTTGATGATGCCGCGGTCGACGCGGCCCGACGGCATCCCCCTGCCGCGCGTCGATCGCCGCGTGACCGCCGCGATCGCGAAGGCCGACGACGCGCTCGCGAACGAGGCGGAGGAGACACGGCTCCCCGGCGACGTCCTCGAGATCGGCACCGCCGTGCGCGACCTCAACGCCGGAGAGGCCGGCGACGACGCGGAGGCGACGACGCTCGCGCGGCTGAAGCTCGAGAAGCTCGTCACCTCCGTCGTGCGGCGGAAAGACTCGGAGCGTGACCTCCTCGCGCTCCGCGCGCTCCAGACGCGCTCGTTCCTCCGCGCAGTGGAGGAGTGGGAGGCCGGCGCCGAGCCGAAGGACTTCCTCGCCGCCGGCGGCGGCTTCGTGCAGCGCGCGGAGCAGGCGGGCTGGGTGAAGGACCGCCGCGTCATGCTCGACGAGACGCAGCGGCGCGTCGCGTTCAAGACGGTCTGGAACGCGGTCACGCACCTCGACACGAAGGCGTTCGCGCTCACGCTCGACGAGGAGCGCGCGCTCTATGCATTCTACATCCAACATCCTCGCGTCCCCGAGAACGCGCGCGAGATCGTGGCGGGGCGCCTCCGCGACGCGAAGACGCCGGAGGCGTGCGCCCGCGCGCGCGCGGAGACGCGGCGGCAGGAGGAGGCCTGGCGGACCGAGAAGATCAAGCGCCTCGGCATGATCGATCCGAGCTACCCGACCGACTACGCGCTCGGCATCTCCTACTTCCAGGGCGGGCGCTCCGACCTCGCGGTCGAGGCCTTCGGCAACTTCCTCCAGGCTCATCCCGACGGCGCCTACGCCGCCCGCGCGAAGAACCACATGAAGGCCGCCCTCGTCGGCGTCGAGCCGTGACCGATGACGATCAAGGCGCTGCTCGTCGACGACGATCGTGACCTCGCGCGTCTCCTCGACGAATACCTCGGGACGCACGACGTGAAGCTCACCCACGTCGAGGACGGCGCGGCCGGGCTCGCGCGGCTCGGGAGCGAGGCCTTCGACGTCGTCCTCCTCGACGTCATGCTCCCGGGTCAGGACGGCTTCGAGATCTGCAAGCAGATCCGCGCCTCCGGCTCCGAGGTCCCCGTCGTCATGCTGACCGCGCGCGGCGACGACGCCGACCGCATCGTCGGCCTCGAGCTCGGCGCCGACGACTACGTCCCGAAGCCGTTCAACCCGCGCGAGCTCCTCGCCCGCATGCGCGCCGTGCTCCGCCGCGCGAAGCCGGCGAGCGTCGCCCAGCCCGCGGCGAAGATCGTGATCGGCCCGATCGAGATCGACGCCGCCGCGCGCACCGTCACCCGGAACGGCGCGGAGGTGCAGCTCACGTCGTACGAGTTCCGGATCCTCGTCGAGCTCGCGAAGAAGAACGGCGAGACGATCGCGCGCGAGGAGCTCGCCGCGGCGGTGCGCGATCCCTCCGGCAAGGGCAAGGCCGGCGCGGCCTACGATCCGAGCGTCGATCGCTCCCTCGACGTGCACGTGAGCCGCCTGCGGCAGAAGCTCGAGGACGATCCGAAGGAGCCGCGCTACATCAAGACCGTGCGCGGCATCGGCTACGTCCTCGCGAGACCGTCGTGAGAGGACGCGCCCGCAGCCTCCAGGCGCGCCTCCTCTTGTGGTTCATCGGCGCGATCCTCCTCGCGCTCGGCGCGACCGCGATCACGACGTGGATCACCAGCAGCGACAACGACTATCCCTCCCGCGTCGTCACCCGCCACGTCCAGCAGCGCGTCGCGCGGCTCTGGGACGATCCCGTCGCGACGGACCGCTACATCGCGGAGCTGCGCGAGGACACCGGGCTCGACGTCCGCGTCCGCCGCGACGCGAGCATGTTCGGCGGGCAAGGCCGGATGCGCCCCGGCGGCATGATCTTCGAGGGCGACGTCGCGTACGTGCCGGTGCAGCGGCGCGGCGAGACAGTGGGCGCGCTCGAGATCCGGACCGGGACCCCGCCGCCGCGGCCTTGGCGCGTCGGCGTCGCGCTCGTCGTCGCGCTCCTCGCGCTCTCGCTCGGCGCGCGCCGCGTCGCGATGCGCCTCGCGAAGCCGCTCGAGCACGTCGCCGCCACCGCGGAGCGCTTCGGCGCGGGCGATCTCGACGCGCGCACCGGCGTCGACAAGCTCTCGCGCCGCTGGGTCGCCGACGAGGTCCGCGACCTCGGGCGCTCCTTCGACGGAATGGCGGACCGCATCTCCCGCGTCGTCGTCGAGCAGCGCGAGCTCCTCGCCGCGATCAGCCACGAGCTCCGCTCGCCGCTCGGCCGCGCGCGCGTCGCGCTCGAGATCGCGCGCGAGCGCTCGCCCGATCGGGCGCTCACCGACTCGAAGGTCGGGGATGCGCTCGTGCTACAAGCACGAGCGCTCGACGACGTGGAGAAGCAGCTCGGCGAGGTCGACGTCATCCTCGGCGATCTGCTCGCGTCCGCGCGCGCGGGGCTCGCGGACCTCCGTCGCCAGCGCATCGACGTGCCGGCGTGGGTGCGCGAGCGCGCGAAGACGGAGACGACGGGGCCGGTCGAGGTCGTGCTCGAGAAGAAGAGCGCCGCGGCGGAGATCGATCCCGCGCTCCTCGGCCGCGCGCTCCACAACCTCCTCGCGAACGCGTGGGCGCACGGTCATCCGAAGGCAGAGCCGCTCGTCGTCACCGTGCGCGCGGCGGAGGACGGGTTCGTGCGCGTGGAGGTGCGCGATCGCGGCCCCGGCTTCGCGGCGGAGATCCTCCCCCGCGCGTTCGATCCGTTCGTGACCGGGACCGGCGCGGCGCGATCGCCGGGCGCCCACGGCATCGGCCTCGGCCTCTCGCTCGTCCGGCGCATCGTCGAAGCGCACGGCGGCCGCGTCTTCGCCGCGAACGTCGATGAAGTCGATGAAGGAGAAGCGACCGGCGCGGTCGTCGGCTTCGAGCTGCCGCCAATTTCTGCGCCGAAGGCCGCGGCTGATAAGCTCGCCTCGTGAGGGCGATCACGCGATGGCTCGTCTGGTGTGGAGGCATCGGCGGTGCGATCTGCCTCCTCCTCTACTTGCTCGTCTTCGACGTTTGGCTCTTCGATCCCGGCAACGACGCGCAGCTCGCCGCGTCGGCGGTCCCCGCGCTCAAGCCGGGCGACAAGGTCCTGCTCCGGCGCGGGTCGACGCCCGGCTTCGGCGAGCTCGTGCGCTGCGAGCACCCGGACTCGCCCGGGACGTGGGTCGTGGGCCGCATCTTCGGGGTGCGCGGCGACCGCGTCGAGGTGTCGGACGGCACGATCCAGACGAACGGCAAAGGGCTCAGCGCCGCGCACGGCTGCCCGCAGCAGGTCGTGCCGCACCCGGTCACGCAGAACCTCGTCACGCTGAGCTGCGGCGTGGTCGAGACCGGCGCGTGGTCCTTCGAGTACCTCAACGCGCCGGAGCACATGAGCGGCGGGACCCACTCGGCGCTGGTGGAGGCGGGCAAGGTGTACCTCGTCAGCGACAACCGGTTCATGCACCAGGACTCGCGGGACTTCGGGCAGGTCGACGAAACGACGTGCCGGCACGTCGTTTTTCGCCTTTGGGGCGAGAGCTACACCGATTCTTCGCGGCGTTTCACGGTCCTCTGGTGAGGCGCAAGCTGTAGTAAGCTCGGGACGCTCGATGGAAGCCGAGATCGGCATCGTTTGCGGGCGCTGCGAGTCGTACGCGACGCTCGGGACCGCGACTTGCTCGTCGTGCGGGAACGTCCTCGCTTTGGCGAGCGCGGACGATCCCGTGCTCTCCGCGAGCAGCAAGGCCCCCGCGACGACGCGCGAGACCGGCGACTTCGGGCTCGCGCCGTCGAACGGCGCGATGCCTGCGGTGCCCGCCGCGTCTGCCGAGGGCCCGCGGGTGACGTTGACGAACGAGAGCCCGGCGCCTCCGTCCGCACGCTCGGGAGCGCTGAGACAGACGAAGAAATCGATCGAGGAGCTCATGGATCAAGCGAAGAACTTCGTGTGCCGTTCCTGCTCCACCCCGGTACCGCTGGGCCACAAGTTCTGCGGCCGATGCGGCGCCGCGGTCCCGCCCGAGATCATGAGCGTGCGGACCCAGTTCTTCGGCCAGCTCCAGGCGCCGGGGAAGGCGAAGCTCATCCTCATTCGCGGCGAGGGGGTCGAGGGGCTCAGCTACCAGCTCAACGCGGAGCAGCACGTGGTCGGGCGCGCGGGGCAGCTCGTCTTCCCGGACGATCCGTTCGTGTCCCCTCGCCACGCGAACTTCTTCTACCGCAACAACACGCTCTGCGTCCGCGACGAGGGGTCCACCAACGGCGTGTTCCTCCGCGTGCGCGGCACGATCGAGGTCACGGCCGACGACTACTTCCTCGCCGGCGAGCAGGTGTTCCGCTTCAACCCGCCCCCGCCGCCGGACGATCAACCGGGCCCGGACGGCACCTACTTCTATTCGTCGCCGAAGCAGCAGGCGCTCTTCCGCATCACGCAGATCCTCCAGGGCGGACCGGAGGGCATGGTCGTCTGCGCGCGGCAGCCGACGCTCCAGATCGGGCGCGAAGGTGGGGACCTCAACTTCCCGACCGACCTCTACATGAGCGGCTCGCACTGCAAGATCGAGGAGGCGGGCGGCGTCTTCAAGCTGACCGATCTCGGCTCGCGCAACGGCACGTACATCCGTCTCCGGACGGAGCGCGAGCTCTCGCACGGGGACTACCTGTTCATCGGACGCAAGCTCCTGCGCGTCGAGATCACGGCGGCCTGATCTCCGTCCGATTACGAGCTCGCCGCCCTCCGCGGGGGGCGCTTCGCGGTGGTGGCGAGCGCCATGAGGAGGCTCTGCGGGAGCTCGTCGAGGAGCTCCTCGAGATCGATGGGCCCGTCGCCGAAGGGCACGAGCTCGAACGCGGTCGCGAAGCGCTCGTACTTACGGAGGAGCGCGCCGAGCTTGCCGCGGAGCGCGTCCGCCTCGCGCCCGCGCGCGTCGCCGAGCATGTCGAGCGCGCGCGTGCAGAGCCCGACCTTGTCGGCGACGACGCGGCGGAGGCGCGCGAGGTACGCGCCGACGACGACGTCGGGGTACTTCCCGCGCAGCGCGAACGCGTCGGAGCGCGCGCCGGTGACGCGGCGACGCTCGACGATGCCCGCCGCCTCGAGCGCGCGGAGGTTCGCGAACACGTTGCTCTTCGAGCGGCCGAGCTCCTCGGAGAGGTCATCCATCGAGCGCGCGTCGTCGGCGAGGTAGAGCGCTGCGACGATCTGCCCGCCGAGGCGCGTGATGCCGGGGAAGCTCGCCGCGACCTCGCGCCCGACCCCCTCGAGCACCGCGGCGCGCGCCGACGCGACGGGATCTCTCGCCCCCTCCCCCGCCCCGCTCGCCGCAGCCGCGCCACCCCGTCCACTTCGGTTCTTCGCGGAAGGCTTCGGCATGGGCGCGTAGCATGCAGCCTACCATGCCGAACCGGCTCGCGACCGAGGCGTCTCCGTATTTGTTGCAACATGCAAACAATCCGGTCGCGTGGTGGCCGTGGTGCGAGGAGGCGCTCGCGGAGGCGCGGGCGCGCGACGTGCCGATCCTCCTCTCGATCGGGTACTCCGCCTGCCACTGGTGCCACGTGATGGAGCGCGAGAGCTTCGAGGACGCCGCGATCGCGGAGGTCATGAACGCGCTCTTCGTGAACGTGAAGGTCGACCGCGAGGAGCGGCCCGATCTCGACCAGATCTACCAGCTCACGGTGCAGCTCATGGGTCGCTCGGGCGGCTGGCCGCTCACGGTGTTCCTCACGCCGGCGCAGAAGCCCTTCTTCGCCGGTACGTATTTCCCGCCCGACGATCGCCACGGCATGCCGGGCTTCCCGAAGGTCCTCCGCGCGCTGGCGGAGGCGTACCGCGATCGCCGCGACGAGGTCCTTGGCCAGGCGGAGGAGCTGACGAAGGCGATCGCGCAGATCGGCCGCGGCACGAGCGGCACGAGCGGCACGAGCGGCGCGGCCGACGCGGCGCCGGGATCGTTCGTGCTCGGGCGCGATCTCCTCCAGCGCGCGGCGGGCCCGCTCCTCAAGCGCTGCGACGACGTCTACGGCGGCTTCGGCGACGCGCCGAAGTTCCCGAACACGATGCCGCTCGAGGTGCTCCTCCGTCGCGGCGTGCTCGAGGACGTGGCCGCCGCGCGCGAGGCCGCGCGCCTCCAGCTCGAGCGCATGCGCCGCGGCGGGATCTGGGACCACCTCGGGGGCGGGTTCCACCGCTACTCGACCGATCGCGAGTGGCTCGTCCCGCACTTCGAGAAGATGCTCTACGACAACGCGCTCCTCTTGCGCGCGTACGTCGACGGGTCGCGCGCCCTCGGCGAGCCAGCGTTCGCCGACGTCGCGCGTGACGTCGCGCAGTACGTCGCGCGCGAGATGACCGATCCCGACGGTGGCTTCTACGCCTCGCAGGACGCGGACAGCGAGCCGGAGCCGGGCGAAGAGAAGCAAGAGGGCGCGTTCTTCGTGTGGTCGCCGGCCGACGTGCGCGCCGCGCTCGGCGACGGACCCGACGCGGAGCAGGCGCTGAAGCACTTCGGCATCACGCTCGCCGGCAACTTCGAGGAGCACGGCCGGCCGACGTTCAAGACCGTCCTCTCGTCCGTCCGCGACGGCGACATCACGCCGATCAAGGAGAAGCTGTTCGCCGCGCGCGAGGCGCGGCCGAAGCCGTTCCGCGACGAGAAGGTGCTCACGAGCTGGAACGCGCTGATGATCGGCGCGCTCGCGGAGGCCGGCGCCGCGCTCGACGAGCCCGCCCTCACCGCCGCGGCGGAGCGCGCCTTCGCGTTCGTGTGGGCGACGATGCTGGACGGCGGCCGCGTCGCGCGGCTCTGCAAGAAGGTGGACGGCGAGTGGCTCGTGAAGAAGCCCGGCTTCCTCGACGACCACGCCTACCTCGCGAACGCGGCCCTCGACCTCTACGAGGCCACCGGCGCGCCGGGCTACGTCGCCCACGCGCGCGCGATCGCGGACGCGCTGCTCGACGCGTTCTACGTCGAAGGCGAAGGCTTCTACTTCACGCCGAAGGACGGCGAGGCGCTCATCACGCGCGCGCAGGACCCGTACGACAACGCGGTGCCGAGCGGCTCCTCGATCGCGTGCCGCGCGCTCCTCCGCCTCGGCGCGCTCGTCGGCGATCGCTACGCCGCGATCGCGGAGCGCGAGCTGGTCCGCCTCGCCCCCGAAGCGGCGAAGAACCCGTTCGCGTACGGCCAGTCCATCTGCGAGCTCGATCGCCTCGTCCGCGGCTCCGTCGACGTGGTCCTCGTCGGCCCCCGCGCCGACGCCCGCACGAAGTCCCTCGCCCGCGCGACGTTCACGCAGTGGCTCCCGAACCGCACCGTGGCGTGGCTCGACCCCACCGACGCCGCGACGCTCGAAGCCTGCTCCGCCCTCGCGGAGGGCAAGCCCGCGCAGGACGCGCCCGCGGCCTACGTCTGCCGCGGCCGCACCTGCTCGCTCCCGGTCACGACCCCGGCCGAGCTCCTGCCGCTGCTGACGCCCTCCTGAAGCCCCTCGCCGGCCGCGCGGTGTAGCATCGCGCGCATGCGTATCCAGGGCTCGAACATCGTCGTGACCGGGGGCGCCGGGTTCATCGGCTCGCACCTCGTTCGTGCGCTCGCGGAGCGCGGCGCGGCGCGGGTCACCGTCGTCGACAGCCTGCGTTACGGCGACGTCGCCAACCTCGGGGCGCGCGAGGGCGTGCGGCTCGTGAAGCACGAGATCGGGTTCGACCCGCCGGCCGATCTCGAGCGCGCGCTCGAGGGCGCGGATCTCCTCTTTCACCTCGCCGCCGAGAAGCACAACCAGAGCAAGGACTCGCCCTCCCGCGTCCTCGCGAGCAACGTCGCCGGCACCCTCGCCCTCTACGAGGCGGCGGTGAAGGCCGGCGTGAAGAAGATCGTCTTCACCTCTTCGCTCTACGCCTACGGCCGCATGAGCGGAGGCGCCTTCGTCGAGACGGAGCGATGCGAGCCGAAGACGGTCTACGGCATCAGCAAGCTCGCCGGCGAGCACTTGCTCGCGTACACGAGCCAGGCCTCCGGCGTCCCGTTCGTGGTGCTGCGGTACCTCTTCATCTACGGCCCGAAGCAGTTCGCGGGCATGGGCTACAAGAGCGTCATCATGAAGAGCTTCGAGCGGCTCCTCGCCGGCGAAGCGCCCGTCGTCTTCGGCGACGGCATGCAGGCGCTCGACTACGTGTACGTCGACGACGCGGTCGAGGCGACGATCCTCGCCGCCACCGAGGACGTCTCGGGGGAGGTCCTCAACGTCGCGAGCGGCAGAGCGACGACCGTGCGGGACCTGATCGAAACGATGGTGAAGGTGAGCGGTCGCGACCTCGCCCCCGCCTTCGGCCCGGCCGACTGGACCGCGGGGACCCACCGGTTCGGCGATCCGGAGAAGACCGCGCGTGTCCTCGGGTGGCGCGCCACCACGTCCCTCGAAGACGGCCTCCGCCGCACGTTCGATTGGATCGCGGCTCAGGGCCGGTCGTAGAGGACGACGTGATCGACGAGCAGGTGCCCCCACGGGCCGGCGTCGTTGTCGATCAAGCGGAGGAACGCGGTCTGCCCGCGCCAGCGCTCGACGTTCAGCGCCACCTTCACGAGGAGCTCGTAGTTCCGGTAGACGATGCCCTGCGAGGTGACGACCCGACCGCCGACGACGAGCTCGACGTGCACGCTGCCGCCGCCGCCGATGCGGAACGCGAGGCGATCGCGATCGATCGTGAACGTCGGTGACGTGAGAATGCCGGTCGCGAGGTCGAATCCGTGTCTGGTGTCGAGCGAGTTGGCGGTGCGCTGGCCGATCACGCCGTGAAGAGGCTGCTGCGACTGCGGGTTCGCCGTCGTCGTCCCGGTCTCCCACGCGCCGCCGCTTCGGAGCCAGCCCGGCAGCGCCGGATCTTCGAAGTCGAAGAGCACGCGGAGGTTCTTCTCCGGGTCCTGCCAGCGCAACATGAGCGTGAGGCGCGAGCCCTCTCCGATCTGCGTCGTCGGGGCGCTCGTGATCTCCCGATCGTACTCGTAGCGAGCGACGATCTCGCGCATGCCGAGGATCTGCTCGGTGCGCGTGAGGAGCGCGTAGCGCGCGCGCCCGCGATCGAGATACGGCCCGAGGGAGAGCCCCGGCAGTCCGCCCCAATACGCGTCCAGGATCGTCATGTCGCTGTACTGCGGAGAATCGTGACCGTTCTGGATCGGGACGAAGGGATGACGCGGGATGATGACGCCCCCTTCGAGCTTCGAGATCATCGCGTTGGTCTCGATCGCCCGGAGCCGGTTCTCCGTCGTCGGGGTGTACTTCTCGAGCTCGTGGCTCCAGCTCCGGCGCGCGAGGAAGAGCGCGAGGGCCACGAAGAGCACGTAGCGGAGGCCGCGACCGATGCGTGGATGTCGCTCGAACGCGCGCCCCATGTCTCTGGCGAGCAAGAGCGCCGCCGGCCCGGTGAGCAGCGCGAACGGCATGAAGTCGTTCGCGAAGCCACCGACCTTCGCGTAAGGGAGGAGCGCGGCGGGGATCGCGGCGACGAGGAGGCCGAACCAGAGCATCGTTCGCTGCGAGAGGCGACGCCGGACGGCGAGCGCGACGAAGACGACCGGCATCGCCGCGAGATAGGGCGCGAAGTCGAAGAGCCTCCACGCTCCGGCGATGAACCGAGCCCGCAGCACCTCGTGGCCGCCGAGGAGGCCGATCGTGTAGACCCAGAACCAGCCCTTGCTCTTGAGCTGCAACGCGGCGAGCACGACGGCGGAGAGGGCCGTCGTGTAGAGGGCGAGGTTGGTGCCGGCGCGCCGATTGCGCACGAGCACGAAGAGGTGAATCCACGCGATGAGAAAGACGGTCAGGAGGCGCGTGTAGATGGCAATCGTCGAGATGGCCGCGAGCGCGAGCAGCCGCTTGACCTTCGGCCTTCGCTCCTCCGCGAGGACGGCGGCGACCATGCAGAGCGCCCACGCCATGCAGTCCTCGCGCACGAGATCGTAGAAGCCCTCGAACAGCGGCGTCCCCGCGGCGGCGACGCCGACCGCGAGCGCCCCCGCCGTCAGCCCCAGCGCACGGCTCCCGCGCTCGTCGCGCTCCGCGAGCACGCGGACGGTGAGCGCCATCGCGAGCACGAAGAAGGCCATCGTGACCGAGCGCGCCACGCCGTACGTCAGCCCCGTCACCTTGCCGACGCCCGCGAGGAGGAGCGGATAGCCGGGCGGGTGGAACAGCGGCAGGTAGCCGTTCGCCGGTGGGGCGTACGTGCTCAGCCCCTTCATGTGCCGGTAAGCCTGATAGAGCGCGTGCCCCTCGAGCCACTCCATGTCCCACGGGTAGTCGAAGCGGGCGAGATAGAGCCGCACCACGAGCACGAGGTGGCGGAGCGCCGGCGCCGCACACGCGGCGAACAGCACCCAGCCCAGGATCACCGGGCGCGAAGACCGCGCTTTCAAGGTGCTCAATAGGGAAAGGGCAGTCTGGCGCAGTGGACGGACTCCGCTAGGATGCGCCGCCGTGTCTAGCTCGTTCCATCCGCCGGAGGAAACTGGATCGTCATCCGTCGAGGTGTCCGTCCTCGTCCCCTGCCTGAACGAGGAGCTGAACCTCGGCGAGCTCGCGCGGCGCGTCCTCGAGGTCTTCGAGGTGGGGGGATTCCGCGGGGAGCTCGTCATCGTGAACGACGGCTCGACCGACGGGACCGGTCGCGTGATCGACGCGCTCGCGGAGGCGCACCCCGGGACCGTGATCGCCGTTCACCACACCGAGAACCGCGGCATCGCGGCGGCGTGGAAGACGGCCGCCGCCGCCGCCACCGGTCGCCTCGTCGCCACGATCGACGCCGATCTCCAGTACCAGCCGGAGGACCTCCTCCGCCTGCGCCGGAAGCTCATCGAGTCGAACGCCGACGTCGTGCAAGGCTGGCGCAGCGCCGTCGGCCGCCGGCGCGACAACCGCTACTACCTGAGCCGCGGCCTCAACCGAATGCTGAACGGCGTGTTCGGGATGGAGCTGCAAGACAACAAGAGCGGGTTCGTGATCTGCAGCCGGGAGGTCTTCCTCGATCTCCTGACGTACCAGGGCACCTACTTCTACTGGCAGTCCTTCATCATGGTCGCCGCCAAGGCGAAGGGTTACTCGTACGAGCAGATCGAGACCCTCTTCGAGCAGCGGCGCCAGGGCGTGTCGTTCCTCGAGACCACCTCGACGTCGGCGAGCCTGAAGAGCGTCTACGACCTCGGGAAGGCCGCCTGGGAGTACCGCGTCCGGCCGCCGGTGCCCGACGTCGCGCATCAGTTCTTGCGCCGCAACCCGGTCGTGGATCGCTCTCCCGAGCGCGATCCGCTGCAGGAGCTGCGCTGGCGCACGTACCTCTCGCTCTTCGGCGCGACGCACTGGATGATCACGCGCGACGTCGAGGGCTACTACGAGACGCTGCGCAAGACGCAGTGGCTCGCCGCCGACGAGGTCCGCGAGCTCCAGGACGAGAAGCTTCGTCGCATCGTCCGGCACGCCTACCGCAACGTCCCCTACTACCGGGCGCGCATGCAGGCGCTGAAGCTCGCGCCGAGCGACGTTCGCGGCCAAGCCGACCTCCACAAGCTGCCCTTCTTGACGAAGGCCGACATCCGGAAGCACCTCTTCTTCGACATCATGTCGGAGAACCACGACAAGGCGCAGGTGCTCAAGATCACGACGAGCGGCTCGACCGGCGAGCCGTTCGTGTGCTTCGCGGACCGCGCTCAGCTCGAGCATCGCTGGGCGGCGACCCTGCGCGCGCAGGAGTGGACCGGCTATCGGTTCGGCGATCCCACCGTGCGCCTCTGGCACCAGACCCTCGGCATGACGACCTTGCAGGCGTCGCGCGAGCGCGCCGACGCGATCCTCTCGAACCGCTCGTTCGTCCCGGTCTTCCAGCTCGCCGACGCCAAGCTGCCCGAGATGATCCGCACGATCGCCGAGAAGCAGCCGGTCCTGATCGACGGCTACGCCGAGGCGCTCGACCTCCTCGCGCGGTACCTGAAGTCGAGCGGCAACGACGTCGCGCTGCGGCCGCGCGCGATCATGTCGAGCGCGCAGACGCTCCCCGCCTCGAGCCGGCGCCTCATGGAGGAGGCCTTCGGCTGCAAGGTGTTCGACAAGTACGGCAGCCGCGAGTTCTCCGGGATCGCCTACGAGTGCAACGCGCACGACGGCCACCACGTCGTCGCGGAGAGCTACATCGTCGAAATATTGAAAGGCGGTGAGCCCGCCAAACCAGGTGACATCGGCGAAATCGTCATCACCGATCTCAACAACTACTGCATGCCCTTCCTCCGTTATCGCATCGGCGACATCGGAGAGGCGATGGCCCCCGGCGCGTGCTCGTGCGGGCGCGGGGCGCCGCGCATCGGCGCGATCGAGGGGCGCGTCCAATCCATCATCCAGGGCACGGAGGGACGCTTCTTGCCCGGCACCTTCTTCGCCCACTACCTCAAGGAGTTCGACCACGCGATCCGGCAATTCCAGGTCGTGCAGGACGAGCCGGGCGCGATCACGTTCCGCGTGGTCAAGGGCGGCCGCTACTCCGAGGCGGTGCTCGACGAGATCCTGACCACCTTCCGCGAGCACCTCGGCGCGCACATGAAGATCACGACCGAGTTCGTCGATGACCTCGCGCTCATTCGCACCGGCAAACGCGTCGCGAGCGTCTCGCGCGTCCCGATCGATTTCCAGAACGTGGCCCCGTCGCTCATTCGCGCGCACCGAGAAGGAAACGGCCGCTCGACCGCGGCCTCCTGAACGGCTCGTGCCGCCTGGGGCGCCGTGCTAGGAGCGCGAGCCATGGACGTCGAAGCGCTGAACGATCGCCTCGCCCGCGAGCACCCGATTGACGACTACTACGCGCGCTCGCCGCTCCCGATCCGGCTGATCGAGAAGCGCCGCCTGTCCATCATTCGCGAGATGATCGGCCCCGCGGCCGGTCTCGAGCTCGCCGAGATCGGGTCCGGCGGCGGCCACGTGCTCCGCATGTTCAAGGAAGCCAAGATCACCGCGATCGACGTCTCCGACGTGTTCCTCGACACCGCTCGCAAGAACCTCGCCGGCTACGACGCCAAGTTCGTGAAGGGCGAGGTCGACAAGCTCGATCTGCCCGCCGGCAGCTTCGACCGCATCATCTGCACCGAGGTGCTGGAGCACACGGTCGACCCGGGAGTGATCCTCGAGGCCCTCGCGAAGCTCCTCCGGAAGGACGGCGTCGCGGTGATCACGGTGCCCAACGATCCCCTCATCCTTCGGCTCAAGGACATCGTCCGACGCAGCCCGGCGGGGTACGTCCTGGGCGGTCGCGTGAACTGGGGCGGCGACGAGTACCACCTCCACAAGTGGACGCCGGACGAGTTCGGGCGCCTGCTCGCCCGCTACTTCCGCGTGACGGAGCGCCGCTCGGCGCCGCTGGATCGCCTCCCGATCCGGGTCTGCTACCGCTGCGTCCCGCTCTGAGCTGGCCTATCATCTCGGGATGCGACCCGCGCCGGTGCTCATCGGCTCCTTGCTCCTCGGCTGCGCCATCCTCTCCGCGTGCAGCAGCTCGAAGACGCCCAACGCCGGCGCGGATCCGGATCCGGACGGCGGCGAGAGCACCGAGACGCTGCCCGACGGAGCCCCGGCCGAGACGGAGACCGTCACCGTCAGCGAAGAGAAGATGAGCTTCCAGGGGCGCGAGCGGCGCTACCTCCTCGTCAAGCCGAAGAGCTACGACGCCGAGAGGACGTATCCGCTCGTCCTCTCGTTCCACGGCAACCCGGGCTACCCCGAGTACCAGCGCAACTTGCTCCCGTTCGAGAGCGTGTCGAAGGACGACGCGATCGTCGTCTATCCGGCCGCCGCGCACGACGACTGGGACTTTCAGCCGACCGACAACGTGGACATCCCGTGGATGCTGCCGCTCGTCGACGACGTCGCCTCGAAGGTGAACATCGATAAGGCGCGCGTCCTCGGCTACGGCTACAGCGGCGGCGCCTACTTCATCTCGGCCGCCGCGTGCCGCGTCGGCGGGATCTTCGAGATGATCGCCATCCTCTCCGGCGGCGCCCCCGAAGCGTACAAGGAGGGGCAGGCGACCACGACGCAGGGCTGCGTGGTGTGTGACGGCACTCCGCTCGCCACGCTCGTCGTGCACGGCATGGAGGACAAGTCCGTCGTCCCCTTCGAGGGCGGCGACTTCGCGCGCAAGTGCTGGGCGGAGACGAACGGCTGCACGCAGGACGAGCTCGAGGACTCCGAGCCTTCGGCGTGCCAGACGTACAAGGGTTGCTCCGCGGGCCACCCGACGAAGTGGTGCGCGGTCCCGGGCCAGGGCCACGACGCGTGGAAGCCGAGCATGCAGGTCGCGTGGGACATGTTCCAAGCGCTCCCGTGATCAGCGCTCCCGCGCTGCGGCCTCCTCCGCTTCCGCTTCTGCTTCCGCCTCTTCGAGCACCGGCGGCGGCGCCGACATCACGCGGACGCGCGCGGCCTTCTCGACGCGGAGGAACGGGATCCCCACCGGCTCCATGAGGCCCGCGTTCGCGCGGTAGCCCATCCCCGCGGCGGTGTCGGCGCTGTGGGTGAGCTCGCCGATGACCTCGACGTGATCGCCCTCCTCGATCGTGAGGGCGCGGGCGTAGTCGAACGGGAACACCGTCCGCTCGGACATGCGCGCGCGATCGATCTCCGCGACGAGACCCTCGAGCTTGGCGACCTCGGCGTCGACGCGCGCGAGCGTCCCGAGGACGCGGATGCGGCCCGGCGGGACGCGGAGCGTGCGGCCGTCCTCGAGCGTCACGTCGAAGCCCGCCGTGCGCGCGTCGCGCATCATCGCGCCGCCGCCGAGGACGCGGCGCTCGTGGAGCTCCATCGACCAGCCGTACGCAGAGCCCTCGCGCCACGGCGTGTCGAGCAGCTCGCCGCCGCGGACCACGCCGCGCGCCGCGGCGACGACCTTCTTCGGCTTCGGCGCGGCGTAGAGCGCGCCGTGCGGCTGCGGCTCGTGCATCCTGTCGCGGACGAAGCGCACGATCGTGCGGATCAGCCAGTAGAGGATCACGCCCACCGCCGCGGCGACGACGATGACGATGAGGGCCATGATGCCCCCGACCCCCGCGTCGCCGGCGCTGCACGCGTCGAGCACGTCGCAGCCGTTGCAGTAGTCGAGGGCGCTCCCGCTCGCCGCGCCGCCGGCGCCGGCCTTCGCCGCGTTGCGCACCGCGCGCGCGCGCGAGTCGGGGCCCCACACCTCGTCGAAGAGCTTCGTCCGGCCGGCGCGCGAGACGATCGAGACCGTCTGGTGGCCCTTCCCGCGGCAGTCCTCGCCGTGATCGAAGAGCGTGCGGCACGAGAGGCAGATCCGCGAACGGACACCTCCCCTCGCGGGAGGCCTGCTGCCGTCAGCGCCGGACGCCACGCTGGCGCGGGAAGCCGGAGGGGCGGCGCGGCTCGCGCGGCGGCGCGGGCGGCATCGCCTCGCGGCGCAGCGTCTCGATCGCGCTCGTGCTCTGGCCGCGCGACACGAGCACGATCTCGGCGACGTCGAGCGCGGGGAGGAAGAGCTCCGTGCGCGCGAAGCGGCCGATCTTGCCCGCGAGGATGCGCGGGACCATCGTCATGATCCGGCGGATGCCGTCGGCGATGCGCCGCGGCATCGCGATGCGCTCGATGATCGGCTCGAGGAAGTCGTTCACCGCCGCCATCACGTCGCGCACGCCCTCCGCCGCCTCCTCGAGCGGCTCGTAGAGGAGCGCGGTCATGAGCACGACGTCGTCGAGCACGCCATCGTCGAGCGTCTTCCGATCGATCGCGTCCATCTTGCGGAAGAAGCGGAGACTGCCGTCCGCGGTCGCCTCCTCGTCGTCGAGGAACGCCGCGAGCTCGGGGAGGAGGACCGCCATCGCCCCCACTTCCCACATGAGCCACATCGAACGGTGCGCCCCGCCCGCGCGCATGAGCCGGAGGATCTCCTCGAAGAGCCGCGGCCGCGCGGCGCGCGCGAGCTCGAGGCGCGACGCCACCATCGCGTCGTAGACGTGCGGGTCGATGCCGAGGTCGAGGCGCGCGGCGAACTTGATCGCGCGGAGGATGCGGACCGGGTCCTCGCGGAAGCGGACGTTCGGCTCGCCGATCGTGCGGATCGTGCGGCGCAGGATGTCCGGCATGCCCCCGCACCAGTCGAGCACCTGGCGGCGATCGAGATCGTAAAAGAGCGCGTTGATCGTGAAGTCGCGGCGGAGCGCGTCCTCGTGCGCCTCGCCAAAGACGTTGTCGCTCCGGATGAGGAGGTCCTCGTCGAGGTCGTTCTCGCCCGGGTTCTTGCGGAAGGTGGCGACCTCGACGACCTTGCCGCCGCCGAAGAGCACGTGCGCGAGGCGGAAGCGGCGCCCGATGATGCGGCAGTTGCGGAAGAGCCCGCGCACGTCGTCGGGGCGCGCGCTCGTCGCGACGTCGAAGTCCTTCGGGCGGCCGCGGAGGAGGAGATCGCGGACGCAGCCGCCGACGAGGTACGCCTGAAAGCCGCTGCGCTCGAGCCGGCGCACGACCTTCGCCGCGTCGGGATCGATCGCGTCCTCCTCGAGCGGCGCGTCGTGCCGCATGAGACCGGTGTCGGCGTGCCGCTCGAGGACGCCCTCCAGGGGCTCCTCTGCGTCAGCTTCGACCCTGAACGAGGGGAGCTCCGGCGGCGGCGGAAGGTCGGGGTTCGAGCGGCGGCGCATGGTACCGCCCACTCAGGAAATCGAAGAAAACACGGGAAAACTCGGGTTCCCACTCTATCAGCCCGCCCGATCGGTAGCAACGAGGTCCGGCGACCCCACGAACATGAGTGATATGTTTCAACCTCATGGCGCTCGAGCCCGCCAAGCTCTCGGACTTCAAGCTGGCGGGCTCGCTCGGCGCCGGCGCGACCGCCCGCGTCTGGGAGGCCACCCACCTCACGAGCGGCCGCCCCGTCGCGATCAAGATGATGGACGACTCCGGCTCGAGCGCGGAGATGCGCGAGCGCTTCGCGCGGGAGGCGATCCTCCTCTCCGGCGTGGAGAGCCGTCACGTCAGCAAGATCCTCGGGTTCGGCTTCGAGAAGGGGCAGCCGTTCCTCGTCCTCGAGCGCCTCGCGGGAGAGACGCTCGACGCCAAGCTCCGGCGCGACGGCCCGGTGCAGCCCCACGTGGCGGTGCGCTGGATCGAGCAGCTGATCGTCGGCATCCGCGACTGCCACGACGCGAAGGTCATCCATCGCGACATCAAGCCGTCGAACATCTTCCTCCACCACGACGGCTTCGACGAGGTCGTGAAGGTGATCGACTTCGGCGTCGCGCGCCTCCGCGAGATCACGGACGAAGGCTCGGGCGGCCTCACCTCCGCGAACCACCTCATCGGCAGCATGGGGTACATGGCGCCGGAGCAGTTCACGAACGCGAAGGGCGTGCACTTCACCGCCGACCTCTACGCGATCGGCATCGTCGTCTACCGCACGCTGACGGGGCGCCTCCCCTTCGTGAGCCGCTCGCTCCAGGCCGTCATCAAGATGAAGGTCGAGCAGTCGGTCCCCAAGATCTCCGCGATGCCGGGGATGCCGCAGAACCCGCTCCTCGACTGGTTCGTGCAGAAGGCGGCGGCGAAGGACCCGGGCGTACGGTTCCAGAGCGCGCGCGAGATGCTCGATCACTGGTGGAACGTGATGGCGAGCTTCGACGACAGCGGCGTGACGGACATCATGCGCGGGATCGGCCGCGTCGACGAGTCGTACGCCGGCGTCCTGCATCGCCCCGCGCAGCGGCACCGCACCGCGCCGCCGTCCGTCTCCCCGCCGACCCCGCCGACGCCGAAGATGCCGCAGGCCTTCGCGCCGCCGTCGTTCGCGCCGGTGTCGTCGACCAACGAGCACACGATCCACGCGCGCCCCGCGTTCCTCACCCAGGACCCGGACGAGGCGCCGCACACCGAGCGGACGATGGAGGAGACCGCGGCCTACGTGGAGGGCGCGGATCCCTTCGACCTCCCGACGAAGAGCGATCCGAACCTCCGGAAGCTCGTCGAGCGTGAGCTCGCGCTCCAGCGCGCCCGCAAGGAAGGCAAAGGCTGAGGCTGGCAGCGGACTCCTTTTAGCCTCACCAAAGACCGGAAAACAAGCCCCATGGCTCACCTCGCCAAGTTCCGTGCCGACGCCCGTTGACGCCCGGATCGAGGTGATTAGCTTGCCCGTCGACCCAGCAATCCCGAGCTGCGCTCGGGCGCGAATTCGCAGTCACTTCGCGTCCTTTGCAGCGCGGCTCTCACACGGGCTTTGGAGGCCAATATCACCATGGGCAAGATCATCGGAATCGACCTCGGCACGACCAACAGTTGCGTGGCGATCATGGAAGGGCGCGAGCCGAAGGTGATCGTCAACGAAGAGGGCTCGCGCATCACGCCGAGCGTGGTCGCGTGGGACGACAAGGGCGAGATCCTCGTCGGTCAGATCGCGAAGCGTCAGGCGGTCACGAACCCCGAGAACACGATCTTCAGCGCGAAGCGCTTCATCGGCCGCCGCTTCGACGAGGTGAACGAGGAGACGAAGCGCGTCCCGTACAAGACGGTGAAGGCCGACAACGGCGACACGTCGTTCGACATTCGCGGCAAGAAGGTCAGCCCGCCCGAGGTCGCGGCGAAGGTCCTCCAGAAGCTGAAGAAGGCCGCCGAAGACTACCTGGGCGAGAAGATCACCGAGGCCGTCATCACCGTCCCCGCGTACTTCAACGACGCGCAGCGCCAGGCGACGAAGGACGCCGGCCGCATCGCGGGCCTCGAGGTGAAGCGCATCGTCAACGAGCCCACCGCCGCCGCGCTCGCGTACGGTCTCGACAAGAAGAAGGACGAGATCATCGCCGTCTACGACTTCGGCGGCGGCACGTTCGACATCTCGATCCTCGAGGTCGGCGACAACGTCGTGCAGGTCATCTCGACCAACGGCGACACGCACCTCGGCGGCGACGACGTCGACAACCTGATCATCGACTGGATGATCGCCGAGTTCAAGAAGAGCCAGGGCATCGACCTCGCGAAGGACAAGATGGCCCTCCAGCGCCTCAAGGAGGCGGGCGAGAAGGCGAAGATCGAGCTCTCCAACATGCAGGAGACGTCGATCAACCTGCCGTTCGTCTCGGTCGGCCCCGGCGGTCCGGTCCACCTCGACATGCGCCTCTCGCGCTCGAAGCTCGAGCAGATGATGTCGCCGCTCATCGAGCGCACGATGGAGCCCGTCAAGAAGGCGCTCCAGGACGCGAAGAAGAGCCCGAAGGACATCGCCGAGGTCATCCTCGTCGGCGGCTCGACGCGCATCCCGCTCGTGAAGGAGACGGTCAAGAAGTTCTTCGGCAAGGATCCGCACCAGGGCGTGAACCCGGACGAGGTCGTCGCGATCGGCGCGGCGGTCCAGGCCGGCGTCCTCTCCGGCGACGTGAAGGACATGGTCCTCCTCGACGTCACGCCGCTCTCGCTCGGCGTCGAGACGCTCGGCGGCGTGATGACGGTGATGATCCCGCGCAACACGACGATCCCGACGCAGAAGAAGGAGATCTTCTCCACCGCGACGGACAACCAGCCGTCGGTCGAGGTCCACGTCCTCCAGGGCGAGCGCACCGAGGCGCGCTACAACCGCACCCTCGGCAAGTTCCACCTCGAGGGCATCATGCCGGCGCCGCGCGGCATGCCGAAGGTCGAGGTCACGTTCGACATCGACGCGAACGGCATCCTCTCCGTCCACGCGAAGGACACCGCGACGGGCAAGGACCAGAAGATCACCATCACCGCGAACTCGGGCCTCAACGAGGCGGACATCAAGAAGATGGTCGACGAGGCGGCGACGCACGAGGCCGAGGACAAGGAGCGGCGCGAGCAGATCGAGCGCCGCAACAAGCTCGACAACATGTGTTACACGCTCGAGAAGACCATCTCCGAGAACAAGGAGAAGCTCCAGGCCGCGGACGTCTCCACGCTCGAGGGCCTCATCAAGGACGGTCGCGCCGCGGTCGAGAAGCAGGACGACGCGCAGGTGAAGGACGTCCTCGAGAAGCTCGAGAAGGAGGCCCACCGCCTCGCGAGCGTGATGTACCAGAACGCTCCCGGCGGCGCCCCGGGCGCGGGCGGACCCGACGGCGGCGGCGAGGCTCCTCCCGCCGGCGACGCGGGCGGCGAGAAGAAGAAGGACGTCATCGACGCCGAGTTCGAAGAGACGAACGGCTGACGGACACCACGACAGCACGACGAAGGCGGCGGCTCCGCGCGAGCCCGCCGCCTTCGGCGTTTTCGTCACAACAGGACGCGCAGGATGTCGAGGCGGGTGTCGGCGCCGATCTTCTCGAGGACGCGTTGCTGATGGAACTTCACCGTGCGCGCGGTGATGCCGAGGACGGTCGCCATTTCGTGGGCGCTCCGGCCGAGGACGAGGAGCTCGAAGACCTCGCGCTCCCGCCCGGTGAGCGACGACTGGCGCGCGAGGTCGTCGAGCCGTCCCCGGAGGAGCTCGCTGAACTCCGGGGTCGGCGCCGGCGCGCCGTCGATCGCCGTCTCCATCGCGACCGCTCGCTTCGAGTCCGGCGCCGGCGTCTCCGTGCCGGGGTCTCGGCCGGCGTGGCCGTCGTCTCCGTCTCGCGCGGGTGATAGAGCGCCTCGAAGGTCTGCTGGTACGCGCCGGCGTGATGCGTGCGGAGCAGGACCGAGCAAGCGCATCGCGCGGCCGGGTGCAGGGCGAGGCCATCGCGCGCGTTCTCGACGATGGAGAGCGAGCGAAGCCAGCGCACGACCTCTCGCGCGGACTCCGGGTCGCCGATCGCTTGCGCGATCAGCTCGTGGCTCGCCGCGACGGTGATGACGAGGACGGCGAGCCCCTTGATCCGTGCGGCGTCGTTGTCGTAGTCGGGGAAGAGCGTGTACGCGAGACGAACGAGACCGTCGTCGGGCCCGGAGAGGAGCGTGAGGAGAAGGGGGTTCCCGTCCGCGACCGCCGCGACGGCGCTCCGCTGCGCGGCGGGCACGTCGTACGTGTCGAAGAGCCGGGCGACCGTCTCCTCGTCGAGCGGCCCGAGCACGAGCTCCAGCGCGATCGCGGCGTCGCCGGTGAACCACGCGAGCGAAGGCGGCTGGCGATCGCCGAGGAGGATCGTGATCGATTCATCGACGGTGTGCAGGTTCGCGACGAGCCAGCGCTCCGCCTCGCGCGCGCGGTGGAGGTCGTCGATGACGAGCACGCGGCGCCCCGCTCCTTCCTCCGCGACCAGCTCGTCGAGCGCGCGGCGGACGTCGTCGCCGCCGAGCGAGCGGTCCGACGCCTCGAGGCGCCGGAGCGGGACGCCCTGCGCGGCGCAGGCGACGACGGCGCGGAAGAGGAGCGCCGACTTCCCGATCCCGACCGGACCCGAGATCCGGACCACGCCGCTCGGCCCGTTCGGAGCGAGGACGGCGTCGAGCGCCGCGAGCTCGCGGCTCCGTCCGACGAGCGGTCGACGGCGCATCATCGTTCGACGACACGTTCGACGAGGAACACCCTCTCACCATCCGGCGTTCCGAAGCGCCGAAACGTGCACGGGATCGTATCGTCGCCGATGCGAAGCTGGACCGAGCCCGAGGCGTCCGTCCGATCGATCTGCGCCGCCCACTCCGGGCGGCGTACCTTCGCCTCACCGAGCCGCGCGCCGGTCAGCCCGTACGCGGCGCGGTTCATGAGCTCCACGTCGCCGTCGCGGCCGAGGACGATCACCGCCACGTCGATCGCGTCCACCACCTGGGCGAGACGGCGGCTCTCCGCGCGACGGCGCCTGAGCTCCTCGTGCTTGCGCATCGCCAGCTCGAGCGTCGCCACGATCGACTCGATCGGCGTCGGCTTCACGAGGAAGGCATAGGCTCCACACTGCGCGGCGCGCCGGCTCAGAGCGTCGCACATCGCGCCGGAGATGAGGACGACCGGCGTGTCCTCGCAGACGAAGATCTCCTCCGCGATCGTGATCCCGTCGACGTGACCGCCCAGGCCGACGTCCATGAGCACGACGTCCGGGCGCCGGGACTGAACGCACGCGATGACGTGCTCCCAGCTCGCGACGGTGAGCACCTCGAAGCCGCGAGCCTCGAGCTGCCGGCAGACGGCGCGCGCGACGAGACCGTCGTCCTCGACGAGCAGCACCGTCGCGATCGCCTCGCTCACCCTAGAACGCAACGCGCCGGCCGCTGCACGACACGTACCGGCGCGAATGCATGGGCTTTTGTGCCGTCCCGCGAGCGGCTGCTGCGCCGGCGCTACACCACCTGCCGGCGCACCGCGACGGCTCACTCGCCCGACAGCTCGACGGCCGGTCGACGATCGAGGAAGCCCACGTCGAGGGAGCGCGCGCGGAGCTCGTGCTCGAGCGCGGTCGCGAACGGGTGAAGCTCGTGACGGAGCTGGTCCATCGATCGAAGCGCGCGTTCCACCATCTTCGATAGAGAAGCCGGAGTCGCCGGCCGGCGAGGACCGACGTAGCGAACGTGATCGCGCTCGACGGCGAACCCGTCGAGGGACGTCTCGAGCTCGACGCCGCGGTGGGCGGTGTACGCGAGCGCCTCCGCCACCGCCGCCGCGATCGCGGCGACGCGCGCCGGCTGCTCCTCCGGCGCCGCCGCCGCGAGCCACGCCGCCGACGGCTCGAGCGCAGGCGTCACCGTCCAGAGCCAGATGCGCCCGTCGTCGCCGGGCTGGAGCGCGAGTACCGTCTCGGGCGCGAGGAGAGGACCGAGCTGCGTCAGCTCGCGCGCGGCGCGGACGATGCTCTGCCTCGCCTGCTCCGCCTCGATGAAGCACTCCGCGCGCGAGGTCGTCAGGCCTACCCCCGCCACCTCGATCCGGACGCCGCCGTCCGCGTCGATCGGCGCCGCCGTCACGCCGGCGTTCGCGAGCGAGTCGAGCCGCTCGCGCGCGGTGTGGGCGGGCCAGACGAAGCCCGCCGGCGCGTCGGCGCGCGGCACGGGGGCGTGCTCGCGCGTGTCGCCGTCATCGCGCGGCGGCGGAGGAGGAGCGAGGACGTCGCGCGCGATCCCGGCGAACGAAGAGGCCGCCTCCTCGAGCAGCATCTCCGCCGCCCACTCCGGATCGACGTCGAGCGCGTCGAGCGCGTCGAGCAGCTCCTGCGGTCGTTCGGCGAGGCGCAGCGGCAGCCGCGCGTGGCCGCGGTCGACCTCCGCTTGGAGTCGTTTCGTCACGCCGCGCACCGCGGTCACGAACGAGTCGACGACGCCGATCCCGTCGCGCGCGATCGCCTCGACGACCTCGACGTCGCCGCCGAGCCCCAGCGCTCCGCGCAGCGTCTCGCCCGACGCCGCCGTGAGCTGGTCCTGCTTGTTCGCCTGGACGACGATGACGGGCCGCCGTCCGCTCACCTCCGCCGCGTCCGCGATCAAGGCGAACCCTTCCCGCGCCGCCGCGAGCCTCGCCTGCGCGCTGTCGCAGACGTAGACGACGGCGTCGGCGGTGGTGAGGAGGTGACGGCGGCGCTCCGTCAGCACGACCTGACCAGGGACGCTGATCACCTGGCAGAGGAGGGGAAACCCGCACGCCACGCCGCCGTGGATCTGCATCCAATCGAAGTAGAGCGTGTGCCCGTCGACGGTGGCCGGCGAGTAGAGGTCCGTCGTGCGCTGCGCGGAGAACAGCGACGCGAGCTGCTGGAGGTTGGTCGTCTTCCCCGCCGAGCCGAGCCCGTCGTAGACGATCCGCACGCAGATCCTCCGCTCACGCGGCTCGAACGTCGCCATCCGTGTGACCTCCAGTACGGTTCAGGCGACGCCGCCGACCGCGCTCACGTGCTCAGCGATTTGGAGTGCTTGTTCACGACCGTGCGCACGATCGCGATGTTCGACGACGCGCGCTCCGCCGCGAGGTAGATGAACATCGTCGGCGACACGAGCTTGATGAAGTGGATCTGGTCGCCGAGCGTGAGGATCACGTCTTCGAGGTGCGTCTTCAGGTTGAGCGCCTTCATGATCTTCTGCTTCTGCTTCACGAGCTCGCTGTTGTAGGCGCTCGCGACGGCGAGATCGAAGTCCGCCCGGTTCGAGCGCACCGCCAGCGTCATCCCCGAGTCGAGGTCGACGAGGGACGCCGCGATGAAGCCGGGGACCTCGGAGTGGAAGTGGTCGAGCGCCTCGTTCATCTCTTTCTCGTTTGCCATGATGTCCTCCTTTGCGTTCCTGTCCGGCTCAGCCGAACCAACCCTTCTTCGGCTTGCGCAGCTCCTCGATCAGCTCGTTCAGGAGCGCCTCGACGCGCCCGACCCGCTCTTGATCCGCGGCCGAGACGTGCATGATCTCGGTCCGGACGTCGGCCGTCGCGGCGGCGAGGTCTTCACGCGAGCACGCGTGACGAGCCGCCTTGAGCAGCTCTTCGTTCGCCGAGCCGAGCTGGGCGCGGAGGAGCTCGGTCGCCGACTCGAGGGCGACGATCCGCTTGTTCATCCCCGCGAGCGTGTCGATGCGCGCCTCGAGGACCTGGAGCCGCTCGTCGATCCGGCGCTCGACCCGCGCCGCGAGCTCCGACGAGAGCGCGTTCGCTTGCTGCTCCGCCGTCGTCTCGAGGACACGGCGGAGCGCGCTGAGGAGCGGATGGCCGTCGGCTCGTCGTTCGGGGAGCGAGGCGCGGTCGGACTCGGCGGGGGCGGCGGCGATCGATTGCATGACGGCTCCTACGACCTGTTGAAACGTCTCTTCGACGCCGACGTCGGCGGCGACCGAAGCGCTCACGTGCGGCCACTCCGTCGCCGCCACCGACGCGACGAGGTCCGCCGCCGGCAAGGCATCGGGGAGGTCGGCCTTGTTGACCTGGACCACGACCGGGGTCGAACGCTCGCGGAGGGCGGAGCGCACCTCCATCACGACGGAGAGGTTTCGCGCGTGCGCGGAGGGCGCCGCGTCGAGCACGACGACCACGCCGTCGACGTCGTGCAGCATCGCGTCGGTCGCGATGCCCGATCCCGCGCGCTGGCCGACGACGCGGACGTGCACGGGGAGGTCGCCGAGCTTCGCCGCGCCGGGCTCGAGCTCGATCGCGAACGCCTCCCCGCCGACGGCGACGAGCTCGGCGGGGCTGCCGCCGCGCAGGCGGAGCCGCTCGAGGTTCCCGCGCTTGCCGGCGCGCCGCGGGCCGACGTACGCGACGCACGCCTCCACCCGCTTCTCGGCGACGTTGAGATAAGCCATGCCGTGGAGGGAGGCTCACGCAACCGGTGTGCCGCGCGCGCCGACCGCGCTCGACTCGCGAGATCGCGAGAGGACCATCGCAGGACTGTCGACGAGTGACCGATTGTCGGTCAGGCACTGTGTCCAGTCTTCGGACGCAGCGCAGGCGGGGCGTCCTCATTCGGGCACGGCGGCCGATGGCATGCGCGCTGCACATGCGCACGCCGAACGGAGGCAATCATGAACATCAAGGACTCGCTCGTCGGTCTCACCTCTCTCGATGGCTTCGTCGGAGCCGCTCTGGTCGACTCGGAGAGCGGAATGCTCCTCGGACAAGAGGGCGGCACCGGCCTGAACCTCGAGGTCGCGGCGGCCGGCAACACGGAGGTCGTTCGCGCGAAACGCAAGACGATGAACAACCTCAACCTCAAGGACGGCATCGAGGACATGCTCATCACGCTCGGCAAGCAGTACCACCTGATCCGCCCGCTCCGGAGCCGGCCGACGCTCTTCTTCTACGTCGCGCTCGATCGCTCACGCGCGAACCTCGCGATGGCGCGCATCCAGCTCGCGGACGTCGAGAAGGACCTCCAGGTCTGATGAGGTGATCTCCAGGGACGCGGTCTTCGCCCTCGCGAAGGCGCTCGAGGGTATCCCGGTGCTCGGCGCGCTCGAGGGCAGCCCCGCCGCGCGCGCCGGCGTTCGCTACGGCGACGTGCTCCTCACCGTGAACGGAGAGCGGGTGCGCAGCGTCGTCGACTACGTCGCGGCGCGCGGCGCGCGCAGCGACGGGATGCAGGTGACGGTCTTCCGTGGAGGCACGACCCTCGAGCTGAGCTTCGAATACGAAGCGCCGTCCGAGCCCGTCGATCTCGCGCACCTCACCGATACGTTGGCGCGGCTCCGGCTCCTGCCGTGAGTCACGCCGACGAGCGACGGCGGACCAGCGGTCGCCGGACCTCGACGTGATCGATGTGATAGCGCTTCAGCTTGGAGTAGAGCGTGCTCCGCGACATGCCGAGCCGGCGCGCGGCGTGGATGACGCGGCCGTTCTCGGCGGCGAGCGCGAGGCGGATGTGCTCCTTCTCGACCTCGCCGCGCGACGCCATCCCCGCGTCCTCCGCGAGGAGCGCGGGGCGCGTGCGAACCGAAGACGGCGGCTCCGGCGGGAGCCGCGGCGACGACGACCGCAGCGGATCGAAGCGGATGTCGTCGGCCGCGATCAGCGCGCCCTTCCGTCGAATCAGCGCGCGCTCGAGGACGCTCCGCAGCTCGCGCAGGTTCCCCGGCCACGTGTGCTCGTGCAGCTTGTCCAGCGCGCCGCTCGTGAGCTCGCAGCGCTCGTCCTCACCCGCGGAGAGGCGCTCGAGCATCTGCAGCGCGAGCGCGTCGAGGTCGGGCGCGCGCTCGCGAAGAGGAGGCACGAGGAGCGTGACGGTGCTGATGCGGTAGTAGAGATCGGGGCGGAAGCCGCTCTCGGGGCCGACGAGGTCGCGATGCGTCGCCGCGATCAGCCGCACGTCGACGGTGCGGTCGCGCGAGTCGCCGAGGCGGCGGAAGCGCTTCTCCTCGAGCACCTTGAGGAGCTTCGGCTGGACGCGCGGATCCATGTCGCCGATCTCGTCGAGGAAGAGCGTCCCGCCGTTCGCCGCGTCGAGGAGGCCCTCCCGCGTCGCGAACGCGCCGGTGAACGAGCCGCGCTCGTGCCCGAAGAGCTCGCTCTGGACGAAGTCGTGCGAGAGGCCGGCGCAGTTGACGTCGACGAACGGTCCGCCCGAGCGGAGACCGAGCGCGTGGATGCGCCGCGCGAGCATGCTCTTCCCCGTCCCTGTCTCACCAAGGACGTCGTAGTCCGAGAACTGCGAGGTCCGCTTCAGGAAGAGCGACTCCACCGGCCCCGACTCGTGGATCCGCGCGAGCGCGAGCTCGATCTGATGGCGGAGCGCGTCGCGCACCTCCTCGCGCGTCGCGACGCCCCAGGCGATGAGGGTCTCGCCGAGCGGCCGCTTCTCGCGCCGGCACGACTCGAGGATCTCGCGGAACACCTCCACGTCGATCTGCGCGCGCTCGAGCAAGTAGCGCGTGAACGCGAGGGGCTGCGCCGCGTCGGTCGCCCACGCGATGCGCCCGCGCTGGAGGTAGACGTGCACCTCGATCGTGTCGGACGCGCAGATGAGCTCCCCGCTCGCGCCCTCCTTCGAGAGGACGGCGACGCGGCCGAGGGTAGACAGCTCGCCGTTCACGAGATGAGCCCTCCTTCGCGGGTCCGGGCGAGCTCGCTCGCGAGGCGCGCGAGGACGGGACGCCAGGCCGCCGCGCTGCTCGTCCCGGAGTGGAGGAGCGCGTCGGCCTCGTCGTCCAGCCCCTCGAGGAGGCTCAGACGTTCGATGAGCGCGGCGGGAACGGCGTCGGTTGGCTCGGTCATCACCTTCGCGAGGGCGTCGTGCACGAGGCGCCCGTCGTGCTCGCGCAGCTCCTGCCGTTGGTTCACGTCCACGAGCATGGTCACGAACGCGTCGATGTCCTCCCATAGGCGCTGGCCGTCCGCGACGTCGCGCTCGGACCGGAACCACTCCAGGAGGCGCCGCTGGAGCTCGCGCATCTGCATCCGGTCGCGGACGCGGAGGTTCGCGTAGCCGCGCCAGCCCACCACCGTCGCGAGCGCCGTTCCGATCGCGCGGACCTGGACGTAGAAGGTCTCCCGCTGCGGCGCGCCGATGCTGCGGACGCGCGCGCGGAGCTTCCCGTATGCGCGGCGCACGTCGAGCGAGATCTCGAGCTCCGACGAGTAGTCGAGCCGCGCCTTGCCGGCGCCGGCGCGCTCGAGCCCGCGATCGATCGCGGTGAGGGCCTTGCGGATACGACGGAGCGCGCCGTCGCATTCGCCGATGATGGCCCAGTGCTGATGGCACGCCGCGAGCCGCTCGAGCCGCTCGAGCCGTTGATGGATCTCGAGCCGCGCGAGGAAGCCGAGGTCCCCGACCGTCTCGAGCGACCAGCCCGCGCGTTGCACGACCGCGGCGTCGAGCGCGCGCTCGAACGGCAAATACGGCAGCGGAGGGCCCTCCGCGAACATCGCGTCGGGCGCGGCGTTCTCGCGCGCCTCGCTGAGGCGAGCGACGTCCGAGACGACGCGGTGCGCGTCCCGGAGGACGTCCATCACGATCGGCGCCAGCTCGCTCGCGAGCTCCGTCGGCGCGTGCGACTCGAACTTCCGGATGTCGATCGCTTCGACGTGCCGCGCGAGCGCGAAGACGGAGTCTTGGAGCTCGACGATGCGGATGGACACGGATCATCGATCGCTACTCGCGACGCTCCCGGCTGGGTACTGCCCGCGGGGGAGCCGGCACCTGTCGCCGGGGACAGGGGTCCCCGCACCGTGAACGCTCGTGCAGTTGTCGCGCTACGCTTCGTCGGGTGGGTCGCTGGCTCGTGATCGTGATCGCGGCGTGCGGATCGAGCGCGCCGGCGGCGGCGCCGACGGAGGTGCCGGTCGGGACGGTGAGCAGCGTCGCCGCCGCGCCGACCGCGCCGCCGCCGGTCGAGACGCCGCGACTGCCGTCGTCGCTCAAGAAACGGCGGCCGCTCACGCGCGCGGAGTGCGACCTGCTCGTGCGTCACGTCGCGGGGCCGGAGACGCCGCGGGCGATGGAGGAGGCCGATCGGTTCTGCAAGCGCGCGGTGCTCACCGACGGGGAGGTCGAATGCGTCACGACGCTCGTCACCGATCTCGACGACCTCGAGCGCTGTCGCGAGCCGGATTGATCAGCCGTTCGTCGAGAGGCGGCTCTTGCGCGCGCGCCGGGCCGCGTCGAGGCTGATGACGGTCGAGGTGCGCGGCGGCGGCGCGAAGACCTCGACGCGATCGCGCCCCGCCTGCTTCGCGGCGTAGAGCGCGCGGTCGGCGCAGACGAAGAGCTGCTCCGCTCTCTCCTCCTCGATCGACGCGAGATCGCAGATCCCGATCGAGACGCTGAGGAGCTCCGCGATCGGCGAGGCGTGGCCGCGGCGGCGATCGGCGAGCTCGCCGCGGATGCGCTCCGCGAGGACGCGCGCCTCCACCGCGTGCGTGCGCGGGAGGAGGACCGCGAACTCGTCGCCGCCGAAGCGCGCGGGGATGTCGCGCGAGCGGCACGTGTCCTTGAGCACCTCCCCCACGATCGCGAGCGACGTGTCGCCCGCGGCGTGGCCGCCGCGATCGTTCAGCGTTTTCAGGTTGTCGACGTCGAGGAGGAGGAGAGAGAGCGGCATCTGCGCGCGCGCGGCGTTGGCGACCTCTTGTGCGAGGCACTCCTCCCAGTGGCGGCGGTTGCCGACCTTCGTCACCGGATCGCGGCGCGCCTCCTCGGCGAGGCGATCGACCCGGCGCCCGATCGCCCAGCCCGCGGCGAGGAAGCCGAGCGCGACGAGGAAGCCGACCGCGATGAGCGAGGCCTCGATCGGGAGCGACGACCACGTCGTCGTGACGGCGCGCGCGAGCGCGGGCGAGCCGAGCGCGGCGGCGAGCGCGAGCGCGAGGCCGCCGATCGCGAAGCGATGCCGTGCGCGTGTCCCGTTGCTCGGCGGCGGGATCGACGGCTTCATCGGAGACCAACGATGAAAGGCGCGTGCCACGGCGGCGCTCCCGAGTCGTCGCGAACTTGCGCGCGATCGGCCGAAGCTGCTCGACAAGCACGACCAGGCTGCCACGCTCCTGTTGCTCACTCGTGGTGATTCGCCACGCTCATCGAGCGAGCGCAAGTAATGAAAACCACATGTGGTCTCCATTTCGTTCACGCCGCCGCGCGCGCGATCGCGCCGGACCGCACACGAGGTGCGATCGCACGGCGCAAGCGGCGCGCGCGGATCGAGACGTGCTTGAGGATGTCGTCTCGCTCATGTCGACCTCGGCCGCATCGATGATCGAACGCCTCGCGAACGCCAGGCCGCGCGAGTCGGCGCCGCGTCACTCCGTGCCCCTCGACATCCTCGTCGTCGACGACGAGCAAGCGACGCGCTTGAGCCTCGTCTTCGCGCTGAGCGACGCCGGACACCAAGTGACGGAGGCGTCCGACGGCGAGGAGGCGCTCGCGCTCGCGTCGGAGCGCACCTTCGACGTCGCCATCATCGACGTGCGCCTCCCGAAGGTCGACGGCCTGACCATCTTCCGCCGTCTCCGCCTCCGCGCGCCGACGACCGCGGTCATCCTCATGACCGCGTTCGCGACCGTGCCCGACGCCGTCGCGTCGCTGCGCGAAGGCGCCTACGACTACGTGACGAAGCCCTTCGATCCGGAGGAGCTCACGCTCCGCGTGATCGGCCACATCTCGGAGCACGTCTCGCTCAAGCGCGAGCTCGAAGAGGCGCGCCGTCTCGTCGCGACGCGCGAGACCGGCTCGCCGATCGTCGGCCACACCCCGGCGATGGTGCGTCTCGTCGAGCGCGTCTCCACCGTCGCGCAGAGCGACGCGCCGGTGCTCATCACCGGCGAGAGCGGCTCGGGGAAGGAGCTCGTCGCGCACACGCTCCACGCGCGCGGGCCGCGCAAGGCGGCGCCCTTCGTCACCCTCGACTGCGCGGCGTTCCCGGAGGAGCTCATCGAGCTCACGCTCTTCGGCGAGGCCGAGCCGCCGCCGAAGACGAGCTCGACGCGACGCCGTCACATCGGACGCTTCCGCGAGGCCGACGGCGGCACGCTGCTCCTCGCCGACGTCGCCGCGCTCCCGCTCCCCACCCAGGCGAAGCTCCTGCGCGTGCTCGAGGAGGGCGTCGTGCAGCCGGTCGGCGGCGGCGATCCGGTGTCGATCAACGCGCGCCTCATCACCTCGACCACGGACGACCTCAAGGCGCTCGTCGCGGAGGGGAAGTTCCGCGACGACCTCTTCTATCGCATCAACGTCCTCGACCTCACCGTGCCTCCGCTGCGGGAGCGGCGCGCCGACATGCCGCTCCTCGTCGCGCACTTCCTCCGTCGCTTCTGCCCCGGCCGCGTCCCGCCCGGCATCGGGCCGCGGGCGTGGGACGCGCTGACGGAGTATCCCTTCCCCGGCAACGTGCGCGAGCTCGCCCACGCGATCGAGCGCGCGGTCGTCCTCGCGCGCGGCGGCGAGATCGACCTCGAGCACCTGCCCGACGACATCGTCGGACCGATCCCGTCGAGCGCCTCGGTCGGCGCGAAGATCGAGCCGCTCGCGGTCGCGATGAAGGAGTGCGAGAAGCGGCACATCGTCCACGCGCTGGACCTCGCGAACGGCGACGAGCCCGTCGCCGCCGATCTGCTCGGCATCTCCGTGAAGAGCTTGAAGCAGAAGATGGAGCGCCACGACATCACCGACCACGGCCCGAGGACGGAGCGCGAAGAGCACTGACGCGCGGGCTCTTCGCGCCCGAACGCGCGGGCTGCAGTAGGATGCGGCCCGATGCGACACGCCCTCCTCCTCGCCGCTCTCCTTCCACTCGCCGGCTGCGCGCGGACGCCGATCGTCTCCGCGGACGGGCTCCCGCTGCGACGCGTCGTCGTCTACCGGAACGGCGTCGCCTACTTCGAGCGCGCCGGGCACGTCGAGGAGGACGAGGTCCGCTTCAAGATGAAGGAGAGCGAGGTCGGCGACTTCCTCGCGACGCTCGCGGTGATCGAGCGCGGCGGCAGCTCGGTCCGCTCCGCCGCGTTCCCGCTCAAGGTCGACGACGACGAGCCGGAGGACGGACCGAAGAAGGAGAAGACCCCCGACGAGAAGAAGGGCCTCCGGAAGGTCGTCCTCGCGCTCGACGGGAAGGCGCACGACCTCGAGGTCGGCTACGTCGCGGAGTCGCCGGTGTGGCGCCCGTCGTACCGCGTCGTCATCGACAAGAACGGCGAGGCGTACCTCCAGGCGTGGGGCATCGTGCAGAACCTCTCCGGCGAGGACTGGAAGAACGTGAAGCTCTCGCTCGTCGCGGGCGCGCCGCTCGCGTTCGACCCGCAGCTCGGCAGCTCGTACGTGCCGCCGCGACCGATCGTCACCGATCAAGGCGAGGTCATCGCCGCGGTCCCGCGCGGAGACACGTCGCTCCGCGGGGCGAAGGAGAACGATCGCGACGGCGACGGCATCCCCGACTCCGACGACCGCTGCCCCGACGATCCCGAGACGTACAACGGGATCGACGACGAAGACGGATGTCCCGATCGGGGGAGGGTCAGCATCTCTTCGGACGAGGACACGGATACGAGCGCTAGGGAAGAGGCGCGCAAGGACGACAAGCCGAAGGCGAAGCCGAAGAGCCAACCGGCGAAGACGAGGAGCTCGGGCGGACCGGCGGGCCAGGCCGCGCCGGCCACGCCGCCGCCGCCTCCTCCGCCGCCGCCTCCGCCGCCGAAGACGACCGCGCCGCGGAACCTCCGCTCGCTCGCCGCGGTCGCGGTCGAGTCCGGCGCGACGCGCTACGACCTCCCGCTCCCCGTCACGGTGCCGGACCGAAGCGCGACGATGGTGCTCCTCCTCTCGAAGCGCGTCTCGGGGGAGGCGCTCTTCCTCTTCGCGCCCGACGGCGGCGTGCCCGACTCCGCGACGCATCCGTTCCGCGTCGCGCGCTTCGTAAACCAGACGCCGGGGGTGCTCGAGAAGGGGCCGATCGCGGTGTTCGAGAGCGCGTCGTTCCTCGGGCAGGGCATGCTCGATCCCCTCCCCGCCGGCGCGACCGCGACGGTGCCGTTCGCGCTCGAGCGCGGGCTCGCGATCGACAAGGACGAGAAGAGCGACGAGCTCGGCGAACGCGTCGCGAAGATCGAAAACGGCGAGCTCACGATCGAGCGCGACTCGGTCCGGCAGACGAAGTACCGCGTTCGCAACGGCGGCGATCAGCCCGCGAAGGTCCTCGTCCGCCACCCCCGCGTCCCCGGCGCGCGCCTCCACGAGCCGCCGGCGGGCACGGACGACAACGTCGGCACCGGCACCGCGCTCGTGCCCACCACCGTGAAGCCCGCCGCGAACGGCGAGCTCGTCGTCGACGAGCGGAGCACGATCCGCCGCCGCGAGGACTGGTTCACGCTCCTCGCCGACAACGCGGTGAAGGCCTACCTCGCCGATCCGCGCGCGGACGCGAACGCGAAGACGAAGCTCACCGCCGCGTGGGCGATCCGGAAGGAGATCGTCGCGCGGTTCGACGCGCGCGCGGGCCTCGCGCAGGAGAACACGAACCTCAAGCAGCAGCAGGACGAGACGCGCGCGAACCTCCGCGCGATCGAGAAGAACAAGACCGCCGACGCGCTCCGCGCTCAGCTCACGAAGCGCCTCGCCGACACGTCGAACCGCCTCGACGAGGTCGGCAAGAAGATCGTCGAGATCGACTCGAAGCTCGCGGAGCTGCGCATCCAGTTCAAGGAGGCGCTCCGCGATCTCAAGATCGAGTCGGCCCCCGCTCCGGTCCCGCGCTGACGTCGGTGCTCGACACGCGCTCCTTCGGGACGACGATCGAGAAGGTCGTCGCGGAGCCGGGGGCGGCGTCGACGTCGACGCGTCCGCCGTGCGCCGCGACGAAGCCGCGCACGATCGCGAGGCCGAGCCCGGCGCCGACGCGATCGGCGCGCTTCGCGTGCCAGGTCCGATCGTAGAGGTTGGCGCGCGTCTCCTCGTCGAGGCCGGAGCCACGATCGGTCACCGCGAAGCGAACGTCGGCGCCCTCGTCGCGCACGGCGACGGACACGCGCGTCGCGGGCGGGGCGAAGCGGACCGCGTTGTCGAGCAGGTGCGCGAGCGCGCGCAGCATCCGTTCGCGGTCGCAGCGCACCAGCAGCGGCGTCTCCGGCGGCGCGACGACGACGTCGACGTCCTTCGCGAGCGCCGCCTCGCGCGCGCCCTCGGCCGCGATCGCGGCGAGCTCGCCGGCCTCCTGCACCGCGAGGCGCAGCTCCACCGCGTGGCCCTCGATCTCGGAGAGGTCCCCGAAGTCGCGGACGATGCGCTCCATCTGTTTGCACGAGCGGAGGATCGCCTGGAGCACGCGCCGCGAGCGCCCGCTCGCCTCGTTCTCGGGCGTCGTCTGCAGCACGTAGTTCGCGCCCATCGTGACCGCCGCGATCGGCGCCCGGAGGTCATGACAGATCGCGGCGAGGAGCGGGTCCTTCCCCGCGGCCTTGCTCATCCCTCCATCGTAGGCAACGCCGCCCCGTGCTTCGAGGTAGAAGGAGATCGCAGCGAACGGATGCCCCGCAGGCTCACGCGCCACCTCGCCGAAGCTGAGGCTTGCTCGATCGCCTCGCATAGCGCTATGAACGAACCCGTTCGCGCCCGTAGCTCAGTTGGATAGAGTGGCGGTTTCCGATGCCGTAGGTCGCAGGTTCGAATCCTGCCGGGCGCGCAAAGCAGTTTTCTCGGGACCGCGACCGCGCGAGTGCATCCTCTCGCTCCCGTGAAGGGGACGCGCTAAGAGTCGGCGGATGGCGGAGCGGGCGCCGGGGCGAGTCGACTCGCTGATCGGGCGAGACATCGGGAACTTCCGGATCGACGCGCTGCTCGGCCAGGGCGGCATGGGCGCGGTGTATCGCGCGTGGGACCTCTCGCTCGACCGGCCCGTCGCGCTCAAGACGGTCCTCCTCGACAACGCGCACACGCGCGCGCTCTTCGTGCGCGAATCGCGCGCTCAGGCGAAGCTCCGTCACCCCAACGTCGTGCCCGTGCACTTCGTCGGCGAGCACGAGGGCCTCACCTACCTCGTGATGGAGCTCGTCGAAGGCGAGTCGCTCGCCGCGATGATCGAGCGCGAGAAGCGCCTCTCGGAGGAGCGCGCCCTCGAGATCGTCGACGCCGTCGCCGCCGCGCTCGAGGCCGCGCTGGCGGAGGGCTTGATCCATCGCGACGTCAAGCCGTCGAACGTGCTCGTGGAGAAGAAGTCCGGTCGCATCCTCCTCGCCGACTTCGGGCTCGCGAGGGCGATCGGCGCGGCGCTCCCGGACGACGGTGGCGCGCCGTCGCCCGACGCGACCGTCACGAAGGGCGCGATCGGCACGCCGGCGTACATCGCGCCGGAGCTGACGTCCGGGGTCGGTCCCGTGGACCATCGGGCCGACATCTATTCGCTCGGCGTCACGTTCTACGAGATCGTCACGGGCACGCGGCCGTTCGGAGCGCCGACGAACAGCCGCCTCGCCGCCGCGCACGAGCACGCCCCCGTGATCGAGCCGCGCGTCATCGTCCCGGACCTGAGCGAAGAGACGGAGAACCTGATCCTGCGCATGCTCGTGAAGGCCCCGGGAGGGAGGCTCCCCGACTACGCCCAGCTTCGCCGCGCGATCGCCGGCATCCACGCGCGGCGTTTCCTCGCTCCGCTCCTCCCGCGCGCCGGGGCGTTCGTGCTCGATCTCCTGCCGTTCGCCCTCCTCGACGCGGCGCTCACCCAGCGCTTCCCGAACGGAGAGCATCGCGTGCTCGTCTGGTGGCTCGCGCTGCTCGTCTTCGCCTGGTTCGAGAGCAAGCGCGGCGCGACCTGGGGGAAGCAGCTCGTCGGAGTCCACACGCTGACGGACGTCGGCGAGCGCGTGCCCTTCGGCAACGCGATCGTACGCACCTACTTGAAGCTCCTCGCGCCGCTCACGATCGCGATGATCTACTCGGCCTTCGCGATCCTCGCTCGCAAGCACGTGAGCCACGTGGACATCCACAATCGTCGGATGCTGGCCATCGTGGCGTTCGCCTGCGTGCAATGGATCGGCCTCATGCTGCTCGCCGTTGGCAAACGCCGGGCGGCGTTCCATGATCGAATGGTAAAATCGCGCGTCGTCGTCGACGTGGGCGCCGCGAGGACGCGAGACGCGTGATGGCCGCCCTCGGACCGAGCACGCCGCCGCTCGTCGTCGTCGCCGCCGCGCTCGCGACGAAGGACGGGACCTACGTCGCCGAGTACGAGCACGCGCTCGAGTACCTCTCGCCCGCGGACCGCGCGGTCGCCGCGCGCATGATGGAGGAGCGACCGATGAAGCTGCGCGTCGCCGCCGCGCCGCAGCTGGCGGACGAAGGAGAGGAGCGGCAAGAGCAGGAGGACGCTCCGCGCCGCATGACGACGCGCTGAGCAGGGCGGGCGGGGTTCTCCTCCGCGCGAGGCCGAATCCGATTTAGCGTAGGGCACGAGATGCGCGTGAGGTGGGGCGGAGCGATCGCGTGGGGGCTCGTCGCGATCGTCGCGGCGTCCGGGGCGAAGGGGTGCTCCGCGCGCGAAGGGTGCCTCGCCGGCGACGACGGCTCGTGCAAGCCCGCGGCGGCGTGCACCAAGCTCGCGTTCCCCGCGTGCGACGACGGGCGGCTCGTGGTGCGGCACGTCGCGAGCTCGGCGGAGCGCGCGGCCGGCGCCGACGCCCTCGCGACGCGGGGGGACGTCCTGCTCGCGAACGATCGCGTGCAGATCGTGCTCGACGCGATCGGCGCGCCGCACGCGCTCGCGCCGACCGGCGGCAACGTGATCGACCTCTCCGCCGGCGCGAGCGGCGACACGCTGAACCTCCTCTATCACGCGGTCGGCGTCCTCCCGCGCGACGCGGTCGCGTACCGATCAGTGGAGCTCGAGGACGCCGCGCCCGATCACGTCGCGGTGATCCTCCGCGGCACGCTCGACGGTCGGCCCGAGATGACGGTCGTCTCGCGCTACGAGCTCCGCGCGTGCGAGCCCGGCGTGCGCGTCCGCACCGAGCTGTTCCACGGCGGCCGCGAGCCCGACTCCTTCTTCCTCGCCGACGCCGTCTTCTGGGGCAGCCGCGAGGCGAGCGCGTTCACGCCGCTCCGCGGCCGCGGCTTCGTCCATCCCGACATCGATCTCGAGAAGCTCGGCGACGCGCTCGCGGAGGAGCCGTTCTTCGCCGCGCAGGCGCAGAACGACTCCGACTCGGCCTACGCGCTCGTGCCGTGCGATCGGCTCATGCTCGAGGCGTTCCACAGCAGCACCGTCACCGCGAGCGGCTCCGCGCGCCGCGTCGTGCTCCCCGGCGACGGCGTCGCGTACGAGCGCTTCCTCGCGGTCGCGCCCGGACCCGGGCTCGGCGGCGCGGCGGACGTCGCGCTGCAAGCCCGCGCGTCGCTCTTCGGCGAAGCGAGCGTCGTCATGCGAGGACGCGTGCGCGCGAACGACGGCGGGACGATCGAGGGCGGCCAGCGCCACGCGACGCTCCTCTTCTACGAGCCCGCGCCCGGCGCGAACCCCGACGCGCCGGCGGGGCGGCGGCCGTGGTCGACCGTCGTCCCCGCCGCCGACGGGACCTTCTCCGTGCGCCTGCCCGCGCAGCGCTCGCTCCGCGCCGAGGTCCTCGTCCTCGGCCGGCCGATCCCGGAGCACGCCGCGTTCGCGACCGGAGCGTCGGACGGCGTCGTCCCCGACATCGTCGTCCCGCGCTCCGGCGTCCTCGACGTCGTCGTGCACGACGGCAGCGGTCAGCCCGTCCTCGCCGAGGTCGTCCTCACGCCGGTGGAGGGCGCCGATCCCGACGCGACGCGCGGCTCGCTCTTCGGCGCGGTCGACGTCGAGCACTGCGCGCCGTGGCTCGGACCTGCGCACGGCGCGTCGCCGGCGTGCAACCGCGCGCTCACCTACGTCGACGGCGCGGTCGGCTTCGCCGTTCCGACCGGCACGTTCTGGGTCTACGCGACGCGGGGACCGTTCGCGACCCTCGCGCGATCGCGGGTCGAGATCCGGCCCGGCGCGCGCGCGAGCGTCGAGCTCGCCGTCGACACGCTGCCCGGCCTCGTCCCCGACGGCGTGCTCGGCGCCGACTTCCACGTCCACGGCGGCGCGAGCTTCGACAGCAGTCTGCCCGATCGCGATCGCGCGCGGACCTTCGTCGCCGGCGGCCTCGACGTCATCGCCGCGACCGATCACGACGTCGTCACCAACTACGCGAGCTCGCTCCGTACGCTCGGGATCGAGGACCGCGTCGTCGTCATGCCCGGCGTGGAGACGACGGGACAGATCCTCTTCTACGAGCCGCCCGGGTTCGGGCTCGTCCCGCGCGTGATCGGCCACTACAACTTCTGGCCGCTGCCCTACGACCCGGAGCTCCCGCGCAACGGCGCGCCGTGGGACGAGCGGCTCGAGCCCGGCGCGCTGTTCGACGTCGTCGCCGCGCTGAGCCCCGAGCGCGGCGTCGCGCAGATGAACCACCCCTTTTCGCCGACCACGCTCGGCCGCGACGAGGGCTTCCTCAACGCGCTCCACCTCGACGTCCGCGAGCCGGCGCGGTCGAACGCGGAGCTCACGAGGCGATCGGCCGGCGGGCGCACCGCGCTCGACTACGACACGCAAGAGGTGATGAACGGAACGAGCACGAAGCAGTTCCATCAGTACCGCGTCGCGTGGCACGCGTTCCTCTCGCAAGGGATCCTCCGCGCCGGCACCGCGAACAGCGACTCGCACACGCTCGCGGTCGAGGTGCTCGGCTATCCCCGGAACCTCGTCTTCGGCGGACACTCCGTCGCCGCGTTCGATCGACCCCGCTTCAACGCCGACGTCCGCGCGGGCCGCATGATCGGGACCAACGGCCCCATCGTCCTCGCGACGATCGAGGGACGGGGCCCCTCGCTCGAGGCGTTCGCGCCGGGCGCCTCCGCGGCGCTCGCGATCGAGGTCCGCGCCGCGCCGTGGATCCCGGTCGAGGAGGTCCGCGTCCTCGTGAACGGCGCGGTCGCGCGCACGATCGGCGGCGGAGCGATCGCGCGGCCCGCCGATCCGTTCGGGAAGGACGGGCTCGTGCGCTACCGCGGATCCGTCCCGCTCGCCGAGCTCCTCGCGGCGGTCCCGAGCGAAGAGGACGCATGGATCGTCGTCGAGGCGGGCCTGCCGCTCGTGCCGGTGCGCGACCTCGACGACGACGGTCTACCCGAAACGACCGACAACGACGGTAATAGCGTCATCGACGAAAGTGACCGTGCCGACGGATACCGCGAGCCGCCGCGTCCGCGCGAGAGCGAGGCGCGCTTCCACGCGTACGCGATCGCGAACGGCCACTGGAGCGCCGCGTTCACGAACCCATTCCTGATCGACCGCCGCGGCGACGGCTGGAAGGCGCCGGCGCGATGAGACGGCGCGTGCTCGCGGCGATCGTGATGGTCGCGGGGTTGCTCGGGCATGGGAGCGACGCGCGCGCGTGCCGGCCGATCCGCGTGCCGCTCGCGCCGGCGGACCTCGGGGTGCTGCCGGAGGCGTGCGAGAGCACCGAAGCGTCGCTCGAGACGCGGGCGGCGGCGCTGATCGCGACGTCCGACCTCTACGGCTCGCTCCAGGCCGGCGCCGGCGTTCGCGGGCGCCTCACGATCGCGGAGCGCACGTGGCTCTCGCTGTGGGCGCCGTCGCTCGAGTACCGCTTCGTCGCCAACGCGAGCGTGGAGTCCGAGCGGACGAGCCTCGGCGGGACGGCGATCGGCGCGCACCACCGGCTGCCGATCGACACGAGGCTCTCGCTCGCGCCGTTCTTCCGCGTGCTCCTGCCGACGGAGACGGGCTTCGAGCGCGCCGCGCGCTGGGGCGGCGACCACGGCATCTCCGCCGTCTATCGCGCGCGCAACGACCTCGAGCTCGTCGGCGGCTTCGCGTTCACGCTCGTGTCGGTGTGGAACGGCGGCCGTGCGTCGTCGTTCCTCAGCGAGTCGCTCTCCGTCGATGCGGTCTATCGCCCCTGGCGCGCCTTCGGCCTCGCGGCGGGCACCGGGCTTCGCTTCTCGTTCGGGAGCTCGAACCCGTTCGAATCCTTCGATCCTCGCGTCGGCGTGCGCGTGTACCCGTTCCAAGGCCTCTTTTTGATCCTCAATGCGGCAATTCCGCTCGCGGGCCGCGATCGCACCGACCTCGGGCTCGCGTTCTCCACCGGATGGCAGCTCTGACGGATCCATGCTTTACGTGGGCGCGATGAAGCACCTCTCTTGGTTCGTCCTCGTCACCCTCGCCGTCGCCGCAGCGCCGGCGTGCGGCGACGACGACCCTGCTGCTCCGCCGCCCTCGACCCCCAACGACGACGCAGGCACCGACGCCCCCGTCACGCCCGTCGACCCCGACTCCGGTGTGCCCGACGGCTCGGCCCCCTTCGTCGTGCCGGCGTCGATCGAGGTCCCGCTCTCCGCCGCGGGTCCCGACCAGCTCATGTCGGTCGCGGCCGGAGGGCAGCTTCTACGTCGCGGGCTGGGCCGCGGCGTCGGCGGCCGGCGACCGCCTCGTCATCGTCGCGAAGATCGGCGCGAACGGCGCGCCCGACACGAGCTTCGGCGCCGGCGGCGCCGCGATGACGTCGATGATCTTCGCCGGCGGCAACGACGAGATCGACGTCGTCGTCCAGCCGAGCGGCAAGATCGTCGTCGCCGCCACGATCCCGAGCGACGTGACCGCCGGCGATCGCGACGTCGGCTTCGTGCGCCTCGACGCGGGCGGAGCCGTGGACGGCACCTTCGGCTCGTCGGGCTTCCGTCGCTTCTCGATCAACACCGCGCTCGACGGCGGGACCGGAGCGCTCTCCGGCATCGACGCGCTGCGCGCGCTCGCCGTCGGCGCCGACGGTGCGCTCTACTTCCACGGCGCAGGCCGCAACAAGGGCGCGGCCCGAACGGACACCGACTTCGTCGTCGGAAAGCTCGACGTGGACGGGAGCCCGGTCGCCGCGTACGGCGCCGACGGAGACGCGACCTACCGCCTCGACATCGACGAAGCCGGCGCCACGCCGCGGAGCATCGTCGTCCTCGCCGACGGCTCGGTCTACGCGGCGGGTTACGCCAACACCACGACGGTCGGGGACACCGTGCAGCCGGTCATCTTCAACCTCGATCCCTCCGGCAAGCTCGTGACGGGGCGGCTCTTCCACGAGCCGGTGCTCGCGCGCTCGACCGAGGTCTACGGCCTCGCGCTGCACGGCGACACGCTCATCACCGGCGGATACGGACGCGAGACCGGCGACACCAACGACTGGGTGTCGCTCAAGCTCGATCTCACCAACTTCACGCGCGACACGAGCTACGGCGGCGCGGCGAAGGGCGCCGTCATCGTGAAGACGCCGATGTTCCTGACCGGCAGCGCGTGCCGCGGCGCCGTCGCGCTCCCCGGCGGCCGCACGCTGCTCTTCGGCACGACCGGCACCAGCAACACGCCGGAGCAGACGGCCCTCTTCGGCGTCATCGACGCGAACGGCGCGCTCGACCCGTCCTACGACGGCGCGGTGCACGCCGTCGACTACGGCACCACCGGCGCCGACGCGATCTGGTCCGCGGCGGTGTCGGGGAACAACGTCCTCCTCGCCGGCTACCGGGGCCACACGAGCCAGACGGACACCGAGAACGACGACTCCTACGTCACGGTCATCCCGCTGCGCTGACGGGACGGAGATCGAACACCGCGACCTCCGGGCTCGTCGTCCCCGCGCGGAAGCCCGGCAGCGAGTGGCCGACGCCCGCGTTCACGTAGAGCTCCGTGCGATCGCCGACGCGATAGAAGCCGCGGAGGTACGGGTTGCCGGTCATCTTCGCGACCGCGCGCGTGACCCACGGCACGTCGACCTGACCGCCGTGGGTGTGCCCCGCGAGGACGAGGCGCGGACCGAGCGCCGCGATCTCGTCGGCCGTGTTCGGGTAGTGCGTGAGCACCAGCGCGCGATCGGGATCGACGCCGCGGAACGCGCGCGCGAGATCGGCCGCGCCGGAGCTGCCGTCGTCGACGCCCACCACCGCGAGGTCGCCGACGAGCGCCGACTCGTTGCGGAGCACCTTCGCGCCGCCGCGCGCGAGGGCGAGCGCGATGCGGTCGGGGCCGACCCAGTGATCGTGGTTGCCGAGCGTCGCGATGCACGGCTTCGGGAGCGAGCGCACCAGCTCCGTCACGCGCCCGAGGTAGAGGGACGACGCGTTCACGTAGTCGCCGGTCAGCACGACGACGTCGGGGCGCGCCGCGTGCGCCGCGGCCGCGACCTCGGCGAGGACCCGACGAGGCGTCGTCGCCCCGACGTGCAGATCGCTGAGGTGCACGACACGGTAGGGACGCGACGCGCCCCATGCGACGTCATGACGCCGTACGGCGACGCCGTCTCGATAACTCTTCACGACACGATGAACGGCGAGGACGCCGGCGACGGCGGTGGTGGTGGCAGCGAGCATGTACCGATGATCGTGCGGCGAAACGCGCATGACGCAAGGCGGCAAATCCGCGTTTCACACGCCTTTCATACAGGCGTGAATATCCCCTCCGAGCCGAGCGTCTGTGGCAACCGCATGAGAAAAGCCCTCCTCGGACTCCTCGCCGTCACCGCCGCCGCCTGCTCCTCGTCGAAGCCCGCCGAAACGAAGACACCCGCCGCGCAGAGCGCCGAGAAGGACGCGGAGCCGAAGGACGGCGTCTCCCGCGAGATCACCCAGGGCCAGCTCAAGATCGCGCACTACTCGAGCGGCGACATGACGACCGGGCTCGTCCTCGATCGATCGGGCGAGCGGCCGAAGGTGAAGTTCGACGACAAGAAGGACGTCATCGAGCTCACGATGGTCGAGGACCGGTTCGGCGGACAGCGCCGCGGCTGGTACTTGAAGTCGCCCGACGGCAAGAACGTCCTCTACCTCTCGTCGCGCGGCGCCCTCTCCGCCTACATCGGCCGCGACGAGATCCGCCTCAACAGCGACAAGGCCGCGAGCGCGCTGCCGGCCGCGACGATCGCGGGCGAGTACAAGGCGCCCGAGAGCGCGTACGACAAGAACAAGGCGAAGTACACCGCGCTCTCGCTCCAGGCGAAGAAGCCGGAGCTGCCCTCGGAGGACTCCGGCAACCTCGCGAAGGTCGGCGACGCGCTCGCGTCGACGCCGGTCGATCAGTTCGTGCGGCTCACCGACGCCGGCTCGAAGGCGGCGCGGTGGGCGCCGGCCTCGCAGAAGATCGGGAACACGACCGGCGGCCTCGGCGGCCAGGTCACCGGCTACCCCGCCGACGACGCGTGGGAGCCCGCGAAGGCGACCGGCATCGGCAAGCTGGGCGGGAAGCTGATCCCGACGATGTTCGAGTACAACAGCCCGAACCGCCTGCGCCTCCACACGCTGAAGGGATGGCCGCCGCCGCTCGCCGCCGGCACGCCGGGGATCGTCTGGGAGGTGCACGATCACATCGTGTTCGTCACCGCCGACGGCGGGCGCTACGAGCTCTCGAACTCGAACGAGGAGTCGGAGTACTTCGAGAAGGGCGCCGGCGCGAAGGCCTCGTGGCCCGCGTTCAATCAGCACGCGCTCGTCGACGTCGACACCGTGCGCGCGCTCGAGAAGGCGGGCGCGATCGCGCCGGCCACGGCGAAGGAGGTCGTCGACGCCGACAACGCGTGGTTCGAGTGCGTCAACGGCGTCTGGAAGACGACGAAGGAGCAGCTCGACAAGATCGAGGCGTCCAGCGCGGCCGCGAACGACAAGTGGGGCAAGCTGACCGGCGCGCGGAAGACCGCGGAGCTCGAGGCGCCGAAGAAGTGCGAGCCCACGAAGCAGAAGCTCGAGAAGGCGCTCCTCAAGGTCATCGACGATCGCACCGCGCAGCGAAAGGCCATCTTCGAGAAGACGAAGGGTCGTTTCTAGAGCGTAAATCGGTAAGCTGCGGCGCATGCGACGCATCCTCGTCACCGGCGCCAACAAGGGGATCGGGCTCGCGATCGCGAAGGCGATCCTCGAAGAGCACGCCGACACGTTCGTCTACCTCGGCTCGCGCGATCCGGAGCGCGGGCGCGCGGCGGCCGCGTCGCTCGAGAAGCCCGGGCGCGTCGAGCCGCTCGAGCTGGATGTGGGGGCGGCGGGGTCGGTCACCGCCGCCCCCGCGCGCCTCGCGGGCGCGCGCCTCTACGGCGTAGTGAACAACGCCGGCATCGGGAGCAGCGCGGGTGACCTCGCCGCGGTGCTCGCGGTGAACGCGTTCGGCGTGCAGCGCGTCTGCGAGGCGTTCCTGCCTTCGATCGATCGCGGCGGACGCGTCGTCAACGTCACCTCCGCGTCGGGTCCGATGTTCATGTCGTCGTGCAGCCCCGAGGTGAAGGCGGTGCTCCTCGACGACACGCTCACGTGGCCGCGCCTCCGCGCCTTCATGGAGGAGCAGATCGCGCGCGGCGCGGACGTGGAGAGCTACGGCTTCTCGAAGGCGTGCGCGAACGCGTACACCGCGCTCCTCGCGCGCGAGCACCCCGAGCTGCGCATCAACGCGTGCACGCCCGGGTACATCGAGACCGACATGACGCGGCCTCACGCGGCCGGGTCGGGCAAGTCTGCCGCCGAGCTCGGGATGAAACCGCCCTCCGCCGGCGCGCGCGCGCCGATGTTCCTCCTATTTGGTGAGCCGGAAGGCAACGGGTACTTCTACGGCAGCGACGCGCAGCGGAGCCCGCTCGATCGCTACCGCGCGCCAGGGTCTCCGCCGTTCACGGGAGCTTGAGCGCGGCGGCGAGGATCGCCGCGTGATCGAACGCGAGGCGCGCGGGCAGGGAGTCGAGCGGGAACCACCGCGCGTCGTCGGCGTCGTCGCCGCCCGCGATCGCGACGCGCCCCTCCTCGTCGTCGAGGGCGACGAGGAACGCCGTCGTGCGGCTGAACGATCGGGCGCCGTCGCGCGGATCGCGGCCGTTGCCCTCGAAGACGCCGACGCGGCGCAAGCGCTCGGGCGACACCGCGAGCGCCGTCTCCTCGCGGAGCTCGCGCACGCAGGCCTCGACGTCGGTCTCGACGCCGGCGCGCCACGCACCGCCGCGCGGCGCGTCGGTCCGCACGAAGCCGCCCGGCAGCGCCCACGCGCTGGGCTCGACCGGAGCGTCCACGCTCCGCCGCACGAGCAGCACCTCGGAGCCGCGCCGGAGGACGATCGCGTCCACCGTCGGGTTCGGGCCTTCGAACCAGTGCGGGGCGACGCGCGCGGAGGACGGGCGCGCGCCGACGAAGTAGGCGATCTCCGCGCCGGTGTGCACCGCGGCGGCGGGTCGTTCGCGGGCGTGCGCGCCGCTCGCGCCGGGGCCGGAGAGCGCGACGTACGGGAGCCCGAGGTTCTTCGCCGCCTGGATCTCGTCGCGCACGATCTGACCGCCGCCCGCGAACACGCACGCGCCGCCGGTCGCGTCGACGAGCTCGTAGAGGCGCGCGCACTTCTCGTAGAGCGTCGCCGCGACGACGTGGGCGTGCGTCATCGCCTCGCTCGCGAGCGACGCCGGCTCGGTCTCGCTCACGATCGCGCCGACGACCGGGATCCCGCGTCCCCGCGCGCGCGCGCCGACGAGGCCCTCCACGCCGAAGCGCGTGCCGCCGGTGAGGAGGAGCACGCGCGCGACGTCGAGCGCGTCGACGAACGCCGCGAGCTCCATCTCGACGCGGGCGCGATCGCCTTCGCTCATCGCGTCCCAGCTGTGCTTCCACGCGCCCGCGATCGACACGACGTGGCGTCCCTCGGCGAACGCGAGGAACGAAGCTCGATCGAGGACCGGAACGGATAGCGCCGCGAGCCGCTCCGCGAGCGCGTGGTCGCGCGCCGCGATCGCCTCCCGGCGCCGCCGCACGACCTCGTCGGTGAACGCGACCGGCGCGAGATCGTCCGGGACCGCGAACGCGCGGCGCGCGGGCCGATCGCGCTCACGCGCCGCCGCGATGACCTCCTCCTCGACCGCGCGCATCGGGCCCGCGAGATCGGCCGGCCGCACGCCCGACACGAGCGCGGCGCGCGCCGCCGACTCCGCCGACGCGCCGTAGATCCCGTAGCCGTCGCTGCCGAGCGTGACGCGCGCTCCGGCGTCGAGGTAGCGACGCAGCGGCGCGTCGCGGCCGCTCGCGAGGTGGTTGAGCGCGACGTTGGAGTCGAGGTTCATCTCGACGGTCGCGCGCGACTCCACCACGAGGGAGAGCGTCTCGTCGTCCGCGCCGTACAGCCCGTGCCCGAGCCGCGTCGCGACGGCGAAGCCCGCGAGCGCCTCGATCGCGACGCGCAGGTTCTCCGGATGCGACGGGCTCTCCCCGGCGTGGACGCGCACGACGAAGCCGGGGCGCTCCCGCGTCGCCCACGTCGCCGCGGCGCGGAGCTGCGGGACGAACGCGTGCGTCGAGTTCGTCTCGTGCCCCATCACGTCGATGCCCGCGACGTAGAGGCTCTCGCCGAGCGTCGCGAGCCGGCGGAGGAGGTCCTCGTCCCACTCCGGATCGTCGTGGCGGCTCAGCGCGAGGAGGAAGCGCAGCGTCACGCCGGTCTCGTCCTCGATCGCGGGGACGTGCTCGTGGATCGTCCGCAAGACGCGCGCAAGGGCGAGGCTGCCGAGCGAGAGCTCCACGTAGCGGATCCCCATCGCCGCGTAGTCCTCGGCGAGCCGGCGCAAGATCGCGGGCATCGCGGGGAGCGACTTCGTGATCGGCGCGCGGAGCCGGTAGATGCGCTCCATGTCGAGGAACGTGATGCGGCGATCGGCCGGCGCCGCGAGCGCCCGCGCGAGCCGTGCGCGGGCGCCGTCCGGGAGCTCCGCGATCGGCACCGCGCGCTCTCCCTCGACCTCGATCCGGACGCCGGCCTCGGCGAGAAGAGCGGGCGGATACGCGACGTCGTGCGCGCGTCCGATCGCGAGGAGGTCCTCCGCGCCGACGCAGCCGGCGTAGTGCGTGTGGAGATCGGTGATCGGCGTGACGACGCTCTCGTCGCCGCGCGCGGCGAGCGGGACGGGATGGAGCCGCCCGTGATCGGCGGCGTAGCGGAGCTCGAAGGGACAGAGCCGATAGCGCGAGCGGAGCGCTCCGCCGGCGCCGGCGCGCTCGGCGACCTCGAGCACCGAGCCGTCCTCGAGCGCGAGGCCGACGCTCGCGCCGTGCACGCGGAGCGCCGACGAGAGCGCCTGCTCCGCCGCGCTGACGCGATCGCCGCCGCGGTACTCGACCGCCACCTCGCCGTCTCCGCGCACGACGAGGACATGGAGACCGGCGCGATCGAGCGGAATCAACGGCGCGGAGCGTGAGCGTACCACGCTTCGACGCGGCACCTCGTCTGTGTGACAATGGGCCTGCCATGTCCCAAGCACTCCCGATTGTTGGTCACCTCATCGACGGCAAAGAAGTCACCGGCGAAGGCCGTTCGCAGGAGGTATGGAACCCCGCGACGGGCTCGGCCGACAAACGCGTGCTCCTCGCGGACAAGAAGACGGTGCAGGCCGCGATCGACTCGGCCGAGAAGGCGTACCCCGCCTGGCGCGCGACCGCGCCGCTCAAGCGCGCGCGCGTGATGAGCAAGCTCAAGGTCCTCCTCGAGCAGAACGCGGAGAAGGTCGCCTCGCTCCTCACCGCCGAGCACGGCAAGGTCGCCGGCGACGCGATGGGGGAGGTTCAGCGCGGGATCGAGAACGTCGAGTACGCCTCGTACGCGACGGAGCTCCTCAAGGGTGAGCACACGCGCAACGTCGGCCCCGGCATCGACGCGTGGACCGAGCTCCAGCCGCTCGGCGTCACCGCCGGCATCACGCCCTTCAACTTCCCGGCGATGGTGCCGCTCTGGATGTGGCCGATGGCGGTCGTCTGCGGCAACACCTTCGTCCTCAAGCCGTCGGAGCGCGATCCGTCGAGCACGCTCTTCGTCTCCCAGCTCGCGCAGGAGGCCGGCCTCCCGCCCGGCGTCCTCAACGTCGTCAACGGCGACAAGGAGGCGGTCGACGCGCTCCTCGAGGACCGCCGCGTCCAGGCGCTCAGCTTCGTCGGCTCCACGCCGATTGCAGAATACATCTATTCGAAGGGCTGCGCGAACGGCAAGCGCGTGCAGGCGCTCGGCGGCGCGAAGAACCACGCCGTCGTCATGCCCGACGCCGACATCGACAACGCCGTCAACGCGCTCATGGGCGCGGCCTACGGCTCGTGCGGCGAGCGCTGCATGGCGATCCCGATCGTCGTCGCGGTCGGCGACGACACGGCGGACAAGGTCGTCGCCGGACTGAAGGAGCAGATCGCGAAGATGAAGGTCGGCCCCGGCACGAACGCGAGCAACGACATGGGGCCGCTCGTGACGAAGCCGCACTTCGAGAAGGTGAAGGGCTACGTCGAGCAGGGCGTGAAGGAGGGCGCCACCCTCGTCGTCGACGGCCGCGGGATCAAGGTGCCGGGGCACGAGAACGGCTACTTCCTCGGCGCGTGCCTCTTCGATCATGTGAAGCCGGAGATGGTCATCTACCGCGAGGAGATCTTCGGGCCCGTCCTCGGCGTCGTGCGGGTGAAGTCGCTCGAGGAGGCGATGAAGCTGATCAACGAGCACGAGTACGGCAACGGCACCTGCATCTTCACGCGCGACGGCGAGGCGGCGCGCTACTTCTCCGATCACATCCTCGTCGGCATGGTCGGCGTGAACGTCCCGCTGCCGGTGCCGGTCGCGTACCACTCGTTCGGCGGCTGGAAGCGCTCGCTCTTCGGCGACCTCCACGCCTACGGCCCCGACGCGGTCCGCTTCTACACGCGGAAGAAGGCGATCACGCAACGCTGGCCCTCCGCCGGCGTCCGCGAGGGCACGACCTTCTCGTTCCCCTCGAACCACAAGTAACGCGTCGAGGAGGCGCCTCCGCGCTCGCGCGAAATCGGATACCGTGGACGATCACCCTTCTCCATCCTTTGGGAGGTTCGTCGATGACGCGATTCGTGACGTGCGCGGTGCTTACGCTTGGCCTGACGCTGTTTGCTTGTGATGACGAGCTGGAGGACGACCCGGCGGAGCAGGCCGGCGGCGCCCTCTCCGGGACCTTCTACTGGACCGACTCGGCGAGCGTCGAGATCCACAAGCTCGACCTCGCGACCGGCGCCGACACGAAGCTCGGTGGTGCGCATCAGGTCCGGCGCGCGCCGGACGGTAAGCTGCTCATCGTCGGCGCGAAGGGGATCGAGGAGACGGACGAGGCCGTCATCTCCACGCGCGTCATCAAGACGAGCGACGTCAACTCGGTCGATGACGCGGAGGTCAACTACGTCACCCTCGACGTCTCCCCGGACGGGACCAAGATCGCGTACGACACGCTCGGGAGCGCGTCTTATGTCTGCTCGCGCGCGGACGGCGCGGTCGTGGCCCGTCTCCAGCCCCAGGGTGAACGCGACACGTTCTCGCGTCCGACCTGGACCCCCGACGGCCGCATCGTCGCCTCGGGCAGCTTCTTCAAGCAGGGCATCTACATCTCCGACGCGGCGCTCACGACGATGACGCGCATCGACCCGAACCTCGAGCAGCCGAGGCAGGCCGCGGTGTCGCCCGACGGCACCAAGGTCGCGTTCATCCTGAAGAAGCTCGTCTTCGTGATGAACGTCGACGGCTCGGGCCTGACGCAGATCGACACCGACGACACCGAGAACGACTCGTGGCCGACGTGGTCGCCCGACGGCAAGTCGATCGCCTACTACGCCACCGCGGGTCACTTGAAGATCCGTCCGGCCGCCGGCGGCGCCGCGATCGACGTCTTCGACACCTACCCCGCCCTCGCGAGCAAGATCGTCGTCTTCGGCACGAGCGCACCCCCGCACTGGGTCGCGCTGTAGTCTTCGCGTTCGAGGATGAGCCCCGAGGTCGCCGCCGCCGTCGCGCACGCGCTCGCGATCGAGCGGGGCCTCGAGGTGTCCGCGCCGGCCGTGCTCGCCGATCGGAGCAACCTGGTCCTCGGCCTCGGCGCCGGCGTGGTCGCGCGCGTGGCGATGGCGACGTCGCTCGCGCGCGTCGGCATGGCGTGGCTGCGGCGCGAGGTGGAGGTCTCACGTTTCCTCGACGCGGAGGGCGTCGGCGTCACGCGGCCGATCGACGGCCCGTTCGAGCGCGACGGCTTCGTGATCAGCTTCTGGCATCGCGAAGCGGTCGCGAGCGAGGGACCCGATCCGGCGACGGCGGGCGCGGAGCTACGTCGCGCGCACGCCGCGCTCGCGCGCTACGAGGGCGCGCTGCCGGAGTGGGGCGGCTTCGAGGAGGCGCGGCTCGTGCGCGATCGCGCGCGCACGAGCCGCATGATGACGGCGGCGGAGCTCGCGCGCGTGGACCGCGCCTGGGAAGCGGCGGAGCGCGTCGTTCATGGTGCGCGGGCGCGCAGCGCGTCGTTCCAGGCGGTGCACGGCGACGCGCACATCCGGAACGTGCTCGCGACCGCGCGCGGCATACTCTGGACGGACTGGGAGGACGCGTTCCGGGGACCGATCGAGTTCGACCTCGCGTGCCTCCGCTCGCGCGCGGAGCTCCTCGGCGAGGAGGTCGACGCGATCGACGCGATGACGTCCGCGTACGGCGAGCACGATCGCGATCTCGTGCGCGACCTCGGCCCCGTGCGAAACCTCCAGGTGATCGTGTGGCTCGCGGTGTTCGCGGAGCGCGACCCGAGCCTCCTCCCGCGCATGCGCGCGCGCATCGAGCGGCTGCCTTAGCGCGTCGGTCAGGGCAGCGGCGCGACCCACACGCCGGCGCGCTCACCGCTTCCGTCGATCGCGTACCGGAGATCGTCTTTGCCGGTGCCCGTGCTCGCGACGATCGCCGTCTCGGCGCCGCCGCCGGTGAGGACGACCTTCGCAGTGCTTCACAGCCGGCCGCGGCAAGCAACGCGACCCGCGCGAGGACGCGACCGCCACAACAGCAGCGAAGCAACCCCCGTCTTCGGGGGCCGTGTCCTCGCGCGCGGGAGTGTCGGGGACGAAGCCCCTGACCGCCAAAGACACGACGCATCCATCAGATTGTCCGCCCGCTCCGAGCGCCCGCGCTGTTACATCGACGTGACTCGGTCACACGCACAGGTCCAAGTCGTTCGACGTCGAGCGCACGACGCCGCGCGAAGCGGATGCCGGTCGAAGCCGCGACGCTCGGCGCTCCATGCATCGGTGCCTCGCTCCGGAGCGTGCCGTCCGGAAACGCGACGTCGCCGCTGCCGCATTGGCTGCGATCGTGTGGCGGGCGTCGCACCCGAGATCGTGCGTGTTTTCGTGGTGCGGCGCGGACGGTGCCTTCCTTCGGGTGACGCCGTCGGGGTGACGTTTGTGTGGGCGCGAAAGATCGTCCAATAGGGCGATGCGTACCTCCGTCCTTCGATTCGCCGTTGTCCTCGCGCCTCTCTTCGGCGTCGCGTGTACCACCAGCACGAGCTCCGACGTCCCCGACGCCGACGGCGGCGCGTGCGCGGCGAGCGGGAGCGGCAACGTGACCGTCATGGTCGCAGGTCTGCCGGAGGGGCTCGCGGCCGACGTGTCGATCGAGGGCGGCGCGGGCGGCGCGCGCGCGGTCGTGCCGAACGAGGCGTTCGTCGCCGAGGGCGGCAGCTATCGCGTGAGCGCGAACGTCGTCGCGGGCAGCGATCCGATCGTGCGCACCGCGTACGCGGCGTCGATCGACGGGGCCGACTTCTGCCTCACGAACGGGAGCGCGCAGACCGTCACCGTGACGTACGCGCCGATCGCCACGAGCGGGAAGCTCTGGCACACGAACCAGAACGCCGCCGCGCAGCTCCTCGGCTTCGCCTCGTCGTCGCTCGCGGAGACGGGCGCGCCGGCGGCGACCGTCGCGGGCAAGGGCGGGCTCGGTCGCAGCCTCGCGTTCGATCGCGAGGGCAACCTCTGGTCGCACGGCGGCACCACCACCGACGCCACGCTCGCGCGGTACTCGGCCGCGAGCCTCGCCGCCTCCGGCGACAAGCGGCCGGACGTCGAGCTCCGCTTCGATCCGGGTCAGGGCTGCATCCCGGGCATCTCGTCGATCGCGTTCGCGGGCGACGGCGCGCTCTGGGCGACGTCGGGCTGCGCGAAGAAGGCGCTCCGGCTCGCGCCCGAGGACATCCGCGCGTCGGGCGAGCCGGCGCCGAACGTGAACCTCGGCGGCCTCGACGGGCCCGAGGGCCTCGCCTTCGACAAGGACGGCAACCTGTGGGTCGCGAATACCGGAGCGAAGACGCTCGTCCGCTTCGACGCCGCGCGCCTCGGCGCGTCCTCCGACGAGATCGCGAGCCTCGTCATCGCGCCGAAGACCGAGACCGCGGTCGAGCTCGCGCCGAACCACCTCGCGTTCGACAAGGACGGCAACCTCTGGATCGCGAGCTTCTCCGCGAACACGATCTATCGCCTCACGCCGAGCGAGCTCGAGGGCGCCGGCACGAAGGACGTCACGCCGGCCGTCCGCATCTCGCTGTCCGTCAACGCGCTGCCCGAGGGCCTCGCCTTCGACGAGTCGGGCGCGCTCTGGCTCACGCTCGCGAAGGGTCAGATCGGTCGCCTCGGCGCCTCGCAGCTCGGCGCGAGCAGCACCCCGGGCGCGCCGACGACGCCGGAGGTGATCGTCTCCTCCCCGGACATCAACTTCGCCCACGCCCCGACGTTCTTCCCCGCCGCGAAGGGCACCCCGCTCTACGCCGCGCTGCCCTGACGCGTCAAATGCGGATCTCGTAGTCCTCGATGACCGGGTTCGCGAGCATCTCGTCGGCCATCTTCTCGAGGCGGGACCTCAGCGCGGCCTGGTCCGTGACCGGCGCGTCGCCGAGGTCGATCTCGATCAGCTTGCCGATGCGGACGCCCTTCACGCCCTCGAAGCCGAGCTTGTCGAGGGCGCGCTTCACGGCGTCGCCCTGCGGGTCGAGCACCTCGGTCTTGAGTCGGACGAGAACGGTGGCTTTGCTCATGAGGAGACTCCGAGGTTCTTCGCGATGCGCTCGAGCGGCGGCTCCGTGTTCGGCTCGAACCGCTCGCCCGTGATGCGCTCGTACGCTTCGATGTAACGCTTCGCCGCCCCGATCCGCACGTCGCTCGGGAGCGGCGGCGGCTCGCCGTCGCCGCGGTAGTCGAGCGCGGTGTAGTAACGGCGCACGAAGTCCTTGTCGAGCGGCTCCGGATCGAGCCCCTGCGCCATGCGGTCCGCGTAGGAGGCCTCCATCCAGAAGCGCGAGGAGTCCGGCGTATGTATTTCGTCGATAACGACGATTTCGCCGTCCTTCGTCTTGCCCAGCTCGTACTTCGTGTCGACGAGGATGAGCCCTCGCTCCGCGCACACCTTCTGGCCCGCCGCGAAGAGCGCGTACGCCATCTCCGCCGCGCGATCGAAGTCGGCGGCGGAGAGCTTCCCCGCGGCGAGGATCTCCTCGCGCGACGCCGAGACGTCGTGCTCCCCCTTCGGCGCCTTCGTCGCCGGCGTGAGGAGCGGGCGCTCGAGGCGCTGGTTCTTCACCAAACCGTCCGGCAGCGCGTGGCCGCAGAAGGTCCGCGCGCCCGCGGCGTAGTGCGTCCACATGCTCGTGGAGGTGGAGCCCGTGATGTACGCGCGGACCACCATCTCCACCGGCAGCGGCGCGCAGTCGACGCACTCGAGCACGTTCGGATCGGGGACGCGGACGACGTGGTTCTTCGCGACGTCCTTCGTCTTCTCGAACCACCACGCCGCGAGGCGGTTCAGCACCTGGCCCTTGAGCGGGATCGTGCCGAGCACGCGATCGAACGCGCTGATGCGATCGGTCACGACGATGAAACGCCGGCCGTTCGCGCTGTAGTTGTCGCGGACCTTGCCTTCGTAGCGTTCGCCGAGACCCTGGAAGTGGGTCGCGTCGAGGGTGTGAGCGAGCTGCGCCTGAAGAACGGAGTCTAGGACCACGTTCAGTTGGCGCGGAGCTTCACGTCGACGCGGCGATCCTTCTGCCAGCCCTTCTCGTCGGTGCCCGTCGCGTCGAGCTCGCCGCGCGACGTGTCGTGCAGCTTGTCGTTCGGGACGCCGGCGGAGGCGAGGAAGTTGTGCGCCGCGCGCGCGCGCTTCGCGCCGAGCGTCATGTTGTACTCGGTCTCGCCGCGCGGATCGGCGCGCCCGACGAGGTCGACCGCGCGCCCCTTGAGCGGACCGGTCGTGAGGCACTTCGCGATCTGCTCGAGGATGTCCTTCTCGGCCTGCGAGAGGGACTCCGAGTCGAAGTCGAACTTCGGCGCGGTCTCCTCGTTCGAGAACTTGAGGTTGCACGCCTTCGTGATCGCGTCGTCCACGTTCACGGCGCTGTTGCCCGTCTGCGAGGGCGCGCTCGTCACGGTGGGCGTCGCCGACGGCGCTGTGGCCGTGGGGCCGACCGGCTCGGGCTTCTTGTCACCCCCGCACGCCATCGAGAGGACGAGGAGCGGAGCAGCGATGATGAATGCGACCTTCTTCATTGGAAATCCTCGGCGGGTCAGGTCCCGGACGCTCTTTGTAATCGGGTGGCTTGCGGCGTCAATGCGCTTCCGCCCAGGAGAAAACGCGGCTCATTGTCCAGCCTTACGCTCGGTCGCGCGCGAACCTGCCGCCTCCGCGGGTCGGGACGGATAAGATCGCGGAGCCATGGCCAATCTTTCGGAGATTCCGCCGCCTTCGGTGACCGCGCCGACCGGCGACCTCGTCCTCGTCGTCGATGACGAGGAGGACATCCGGCGTCTCGTCTCGTTCAACCTGGATGAGGCAGGATTCCGCGTAGAGGCGGTCGAGAGCGGAACGGCCGCGCTCGACAGCGCCGCCCGCTCGAGGCCGTCGGTCGTGATCCTCGACCTCATGCTCCCGGATCAGTCCGGCACCGAGATCTGCCGGCGCCTCCGCGCGGACCCCGCCCTCGCCGACGCCGCCATCCTCATGCTCACCGCGCGCGGCGACGAGTACGACCGCGTCCTCGGCTTCGAGGTCGGCGCCGACGACTACGTCGTGAAGCCGTTCAGCGTGCGCGAGCTCATCATGCGCGTGCGCGGGCTCGCGGTGCGGGCGCGGGAGCGCAGGCTCGCGCGCGGCAAGAGCGACGAGGGCAAGCGCCTCGCGTGGCGCGGCCTGGAGATCGATCCGGTCCGCCATCGCGTCACGAGCGACGGCGCGGAGCTCGGGCTCCGGCCGCTCGAGTACAAGCTCCTCGCGATCTTCATCGAGCACCCCGGCCGCGTGTTCTCGCGCACCGACCTCCTCCAGGAGGTCTGGGGGATCAGCCCCGACACGAACACGCGCACGGTCGACACGCACATCCGGCGGCTCCGCGAGCGGCTCGGCCCCTACAGCGACGCGATCGAGACCGTCCACGGATTCGGGTATCGACTCCGCGAGGACGGTTGAGAGCCTGAGACGCCGCGTGCGAGCCCTCAGCTTCCGCTCGAAGCTCCTCGCCAGTCACGTCGCCGTCGTGCTCGCGGTCGTGGGCATCGCGCTCCTCACGCTCGATCGCTGGCTCGCGGCCGACCTCGGCCGCCAGCTCGATCAACGGCTCGAGCAGCAGGGAAAGGGCGCGCTCGAGTGGGCCGAGGGCGGCAAGCGCCACCCCGATCGCATCGCGTCGCGCATCGCGCACATCGTCGACGCCGAGGTCACGCTCTTCGGCGAAGACGGGACCGTCCTCGGCGCCTCCGCGATCGAGGCGCGCCTCGACATCGGGCCCGAGGTCGAGATCGCGAAGCGCGGCGAGGTCGGCAAGGCCGCGCGCTGGCGCAGCGGACGCGAGATGCACTACGTCGCCGTCGTCGGCGAAGACGGGACGATCCTCCGCCTCGCGCAGCCGCTCTCCGAGATCAACGCCACCGTCGCCGAGACGCGGCGGCGCCTCGTCTTCGCGTCGTCGCTCGCGCTCCTCGTCGCGATCGTGCTCGGGTTCCTCGCGTCCCGCGTCGCGTCGCGACCGCTCGCCGAGATGACGACGACCGCGACGCGCCTCGCCGAGGGCGAGTTCGACACGCCGATCGAAGAGGGCGCGGCGGACGAGTTCGGCGTCCTCCGCCGCGCGCTCTCGTCCCTCGCGACCCAGCTCTCCGCGCGCATCGGCGACCTCGTCGCCGAGCGCGACCGGCTCCATCGCCTCATGACGATCCGCCGCGACTTCGTCGCCAACGTCTCGCACGAGCTGCGGACGCCGGTGACGTCGATCCAGGGCTACGCCGAGACGCTGCTGCGGAAGGACCCGAAGCCGGAGATGCGCGCGCAGTTCGTCGAGGTCATTCACCGCCAGGCGCAGCGGATGGGCGCGCTCGTGGAGCAGCTCCTCGCGCTCTCGGAGCTCGAGGTGCGCGGCAAGGACGACCTCGCGAAGGAGGACGTCGAGCTCGTCGCGGTCGCGCGCCACGTGCGCGAGACGGTCGCGGGCCACGCCGAGAAGCGGAAGGTGACCGTCGCGATCGACGTCCCGAGCGACCTCCACCTCCGCGCCGATCCGGAGGGGCTCGAGCGCGCGCTCTTGAACCTCGTCGACAACGCGGTGAAGTACGGCAAAGACGGCGGCAACGTGCGCGTGAGCGCGCGGAGCGAGGGCGGCGAGGTCACGATCGAGGTCGTCGACGACGGCGAGGGGATCGAGGCGCAGCACCTCCCGCGCCTCTTCGAGCGCTTCTATCGCGTCGACGCGGGGCGCTCGCGCGATCGCGGCGGCGCCGGCCTCGGCCTCGCGATCGTGAAGCACCTCGTCGAGTCGATGGACGGGACGATCGCGGTCGAGAGCACCGTCGGCGCGGGGACGACCTTCCGGATCGTCCTTTTTACTCGGTGATGTGCATGCCGTACTGCTCGAGCGCGCCGCTCGCCACCATCGAGCCGTCGGGGAAGCGGCAGAAGCCGTCCTCGGCGCCGACCGAGTTGCGCCCGGTCACGAGCTGGTAGTTCATCTTCAAGCAGCCCTTCGTGCCCATGCTCATGCTCGGGCTGCCGCCGCGCGACGAGATCTGGATCGGCGGCGCGCTGCGGAGCTGGCGGATCGCGTCGCACGAGAGCTGCCCGTTCGGCTGCCGGCACTGCGCGCTGATGCGGACGTTCTGCGGCCCGTAATAGAGCATCGGGAGCTGCGCGCCGTCCGGCCCGATCCACGCCTCCTGGACCGGCTGCGTCGCCTCGAGGTTCCCGAGCGGACCCGCGCCCGAAGGAGAAGCGCCGCTCGACGACGAGCTGTCCTTCGACGGACAGCCCGCGAGGAAGAGCACGCTCACGAGGATCGAACCGGCGACGATCGGCTTCATCCGTCCGTCATACACGAGTTCTATCGACGCGACCGCATCATGAACGCGCCGGCCGCGGCGCAGAGGAAGAAGAGCGCGAGCCCGAGGAGGATCATCGTCTCCTTCGACTCTTTCTGCCGCGGGCGCTCCTGCGGCACGAGGCGGAGGCTCGGGTCGGTCGGCAGGTGCTCCTGCGGCATGTACTCCGGCGGGATGCTCGGGTGCCCGTGCGCGTGGAGGTTGACGATCGGCGTCGGCTCCATCGGATCGTGGATCGGCGCCATCGACGCGCGCGGCGGCATCGAGCCCGGCGAAGACCGCGGCGGCATCGAGGCCGGCGCGGCGAACGTCTCGTGCTCCTCCGACGGCGTCTGCATCGGCGCGCGGAACTGACCTTGCGGCGACGCCGCGGGGCGCGAGGGGCGGTTCGCCATGCGCGTGGTGCCGGCCGGCGGAGGTACGCGTTCACGCTCCTCGCGTTCGCGGCGCTTCGCCTTCCGGCGCCGGGTCGTGTCGGCGTAGGTCGGGGCGAGCTCGACCTCGCCGCTGCGGACGTCGACCGGCTGCGAGTCCTGCATCGTGTCGTCGCTGACGAGCACGACGTCGGGGCGGCGGCGCGAGGTCGGCATCGCGAGCGCGGTCTCGCTGTCGTAGACCTTCCCGCCCGAGGGCTTCTGCGCCGCGAGGAGCGCGTCGCGCATGTGCGCGGCGCTCTCCCAGCGATCGCTCATCTCGAGCTCGAGCGCGCGATCGATCACCTGCGCGATCGCGGGCGAGAGGTGGGGCACGAGCTCGCGGAGCGGACGCGGACGGCGCGTGGCGGAGGCGATGAGCGCCTCGTGGATCGTCTGCGCGTCGTCGTGGACGAACGCGCCGCTGATGATCGTGAACAGCGTCGCGCCGACGCCCCAGACGTCGGAGCGCGCGTCGACGTCGCGGCGGCCCTGGGCCTGCTCCGGCGGCATGAACTCCGGGGTGCCGATCGTCACGCCCGTCTTCGTCGCCTCCGCTTGCACGTCGCGCATGTGCGCGAGGCCGAAGTCGAGGAGCTTCACGCGGCCCTCGTTCGTGAGGAACACGTTCTCGGGCTTCACGTCGCGATGGACGATCCCCTTCTCGTGCGCGGACGCGAGCGCGTCGAGCGCCTGCACGCCGACCTCGAGCGCCTCCTCGATCGGGATCGAGCCGCCGAGGCGATGGCGGCGCGCGTCGATCGTCTCGCCTTCGAGGAGCTCGAGGACGAGGAACGCCGCGCCGTCTTCGGCGACGCCGTCGTCGAGGACCGCGACGACTCCGTCGTGCCCGACCGAGTTCGCGACGTAGCCCTCGCGGAGGAAGCGCGCGCGCGTCGACGCGTCGCGCGAGAGCGGGGCGTGCAGCATCTTGATCGCGGCGCGCATCCCGTTCGTGCGGTGCGTCGCGGCGTAGACGGTGGCCATACCGCCCACGCCGATGCGCTGATCGATCTGCCATTTCCCGGCGATCAGCTGCCCGACTCGGCCGCGCGGCTCGTCGATCCCCATCGTCTCAGGGCTCCTCCTCGCCGTCGTCGTCGCGCTCGAGGACGGTGTGGAAGGTGGTGCACTGATGGCCCTCGACCGTCCCCGCGTACGTGTAGACGTCGTTCTTCTTCTCGACCCTCCCGAGGAAGCTCACGAGCTGGTAACCCGGCGGCTGATCGATCCACTCGTCGCCGCGGAGGTGGAGCCGCTTCGACCGCGGATCGAAGGTCCCCCGCACGCGGAACGATCCCTCCTCTTCGTCGCGCCCGGGCGCGCCGGCGAAGTGGAACACCGCGGAGGCGATGACGGACACCTCGCCGTCGCCGCGGCCGATCTCGCCGAGGACGATCGTGAGCTCGGTCGCCCCCTGCGCGCAGCGGTACGTCCCGACGAGGCGATCGCCGATGTGAATGAGGAGGTCCTGGCTCCCCGCGCGCGGGCCCTCCCGCGACTCCGTCACGAGCGCGATCGCCGCCGCCGACGCGTCGACGGAGACCATCGGCGCCTCGACGACGTTGCTCGCGTGGGAGCAGGCCGAGAGGATCACGAGGGTCGAGACCGCGGCGACCGCCGCGACGACGGGAGCACCGCTAGTTGACGGTGTCACTCGAGTAGGCGGCGGCTTGCTCGCCGGATTCGGCCGGCGGAGAGGCTTCGGCCGCCCGTTCGGCCGCCTCGCGGACGACGCGCTCGACCTCGGCGTCCATCTCGCCCTTGACCGTCTTCCACCACATCACGAAGTCGGCCTGGAGCGACCAGAGCGGGTACTTGAAGCTCGCCGGTTTGTTCTTCTCGACGAAGAAGTGCCCGATCCACGCGGGGCCGTAGCCGCAGAAAGGCGCGGCGAGGAGGAGCCAGCGCCGCTTCGTGAGCAGCCCGCCCGCGACGCACGCCATCGCCGCGGTGGTCCCGACGAAATGGAGGATGCGCGTCCCCTTGTCCTTGTGCTCACCGACGTAGAAGTCCCAAAACTCCTCGAACGTCTCGATCTCGCGGTCGGCCATCACGCACCTCGCGGACAAAAGGATGAACCTAGCCTCCGCCCATGTCCATCCCTGCGATAGATTGCCTGGCCCGCTTTGCCCCCTTTCCTGCGCGATCTGCTCCGCCACCGCTTGCGCGAACGAGCCGTGCTCGTCGCCGTGCAATGCGTCGCGATCGCATGGTTCTCGCCGGGGGCGGGGTTCCCGCTCGACGACGCGTGGATCCATCAGGTCGTCGCCCGCACCTTCGCCGAGACCGGGACGCTGGGGTTCGCGCCGGACCAGCACGGCGCCGCGGCGACGAGCTACCTCTGGGCGGCGCTCCTCGCGATCAACCTGAAGGTCTTCCACGTCGAGCCGACGCGCTGGGCGCTCGCGCTGAACGTCGCCGCCGCGATCGCGACGGGACAGCTCCTCTTCGGCCTCGTCGATCGCGCGAGGCCCGAGCACGCGGAGGAGCGGACCTGGCGCGCGGTCGCCGCGGTCACGACGCTGTTCGCGTGCGTCTCGCCGAACGTGCTGTGGTTCACGACCTCGGGCATGGAGGCGATGCCCTTCGTCGCGCTGTCGCTGTACTCGACAACGTCGGGGCTTCGCCCCGACACCCCACCCCAGACACGGCCCTCGCGCGGGGCGCGAGGGTCGCTTCGCGACCGCTTGCGCGGCCGCTTCTGGGGCCCCGGGGTGGCCGCGGGGTTTGGGGCGGGAGTGCTTGCGTTGCTGCGGCCGGAGGCGGTGCCGCTTGGTGGGTTGCTCGTTTTCGTGTCGTTTTGGCGGACGCGGGACGTTCGCGCGGCCGCGAGGGTCGCGGTGCCGTGGCTCGCTGGGGTCGCGCTGTACGTCGGGTCGAACCTCGCGAAGACGGGGCACGCGCTCCCGAGCACGCTCGCGGGGAGGCGCTGGCTCTGGTTCGAGTCGACCGCGGGCCTCGGGCGCGTCGATCGCGTGCTCGACTTCCTCGACGCGTGGAACACGCGGCTCGGCTCGTACACCTTCGAGGTCGGCGGCGCGGTGCTGTGGGTCTTCGTCGCGATCGCGGCGTACGGCGCGGTCCGCCTCGCGCGCGGGAAGGCCGCGGGGATCGGGCTCGTGTTCGTGTGGGCCCTCTTCCACGCCGCGTTCTACGCGCTCATGCTGCCGACGCCGGGGCACGGAGGCCGCTACCAGCCGCTCACGCCGCTGCTCTTCGCGCTGTGCCTCCCGCTCGGGGCGACGTTCCTCCTCGGCGAGCTCGCGCGCATCGCGGGGCTCGAGGACGCGAAGCTCGGCGCGCGCGCGGCGCTCGGCGTCCTCCCGTTCGTCGTCCTCGCCGCGCCCGTCGCGGGCTCGCTGCGGAAGGCGAACGCCCTCGCGGTGCAGCACATCGAGACGACGGAGAAGGGGGCCGGCTTCTACGTGAAGACGCTGCCGCCGGGGAACGTGGCCGCGTTCGACATCGGCGCGAGCACCTGGACGAGCGGACGCCGCGTCCTCGATCTCGGGGGCCTCTCCGATCCAAAGATCGCCGCGCTCCTCGAGCAGGGCCGCGTCTCGACGTGGCTCGAGGAGAACGAGGTGGAGTGGCTCGTGCTGCCCGAGGCCTACGAGAACGTCTTGCCCGATTTCGGCGACTACGCGTGGCGCCTCCACCTCCGTGAGAACGCCGCGATCCGGCTCGAGCCGATGCGCGTCTTCGAGACTCCGTTCGAGCGCTGGCTCCCCGCGATCAAGGCGACGTGGAACGCGGCGCCGAAGCAGGTCGTCTTCCGCGTCCACTACCCGAAGGGCCCGCCGCCGGCCGAGGTCGCGGTCGTCGCGCCGGCGGCCCGCCGGCCGATCGAGGACCCCGCCGCGATCGTGCCGCGCCGCGACCGCATCGTCGCGGAGCACATGCTCGCGGTCCTCGACGCGTGGAGCTTCCCGCTCGAGATCCACGCGCTGCCGAAGCCGCCGCCGCCGTCGTTCGAGGGTCGCACGAGCTGCGCGATCGCCTTCGGCGGCTGGGGCTTCGCGGTCGCCGGTTGCAGGATACATGCATCGCTGAAGACCACCCTCTTCGAGCAAGCCGGCCGCTACCTCGACGCCGGCGACATGGGCGGCGCGGTCCGCGCGATCCCGCACCTCGTCGCGTCCGTCCGCCGCCTCGCCGACCCGACGTTCCATCCTCCCCTCGCGCCGCTCGATCCGCCCACCCCGGGCGGGGCGGAGTACCCCGCGTCGAAGGCGGGGCGCTACGGGCTCGCCCTCTTCGCGCTCGCGCTGGTCGTCGCGACCGGCATCGACCTCGCCGCCCGGCGCGGCCTCCGTGTTCGCCGCTCGGCTGCTTCGGTCGCTTCGGTCGCTTCGGTCTCTTCGGCGGCCGCGCTGCTCTTCGCGCTCGGCGGGTGCGCGCGTGACGACGACGTCGCGCGCGCGGTCGTGCACGGTCGCGGCGCGGTCGAGCAGGCGCTCGCGAACGGCGGCTCGCCGAACGGGAGCGGCGGCCGCGTGCCCATCCTCGCCGCGGCGCACGCGGGCGACGCGCACGTCCTCGCGCTCCTGATCGAGAAGGGCGCGGACCCCGCGGTGAAGGACGCGAACGGCGTCGACGCGCTCATCATCACGACGCGGGACGGGAACCCCACCGCGGCGGCGGTCGTCCTCGGCGCGCTGCGTGCGCGCGGCAAGGGCGTGGACGACAAGGCGGGCCCGCGCGTCCGCACGGCATTGCAGGACGCATGCGCGGGCGGGAACGTCGAGCTAGTGCGGCTCCTCCTCGACGCGAACGCGAGCCCGAACGAAAAGGACTGGTTCGGGCAGACGCCGCTCCACATCATCGCCGGCGTCGAGGGCCTGCGCGCCGCGATCATCGCGCAGCTCCTCCTCCAGCACGACGCCGACGCGTCGCTCACGGACGCGCGCGGCTTCACCCCGCTCCACGCCGCCGCGATGACCGACAACTTCATGCTCGCGCGCGTGCTCGCCCGCGAGCCGGTCCGCGTCCGCACGCCGGCGGGCGAGACCGCGCTCGACGTCGCGCTCCGCTACCGCAAGGACCGCGCGGCGGAGGTGCTGCTCCAGGCGGGGAGCCCGCTCGATAGCGAGGGCGCGTGGCCCCCGCTCCACGAGGCGGCGCGGATGGACGCGGAGGAGCGCATCGCCGCCCTCCTCGCGATCGGCGCCGACACCCGCCGCCGCTTCGCACAGAAGACCGCCCTCGACATCGCAAAGGAGCACGGCAGCAAACGCGCCATCACGCTCCTCGAGGCAGGCGCCCACACCCCACCGCGCGCCGCGCGAGGCCTCCCGCGAGACCTCTGATGAACCGCCCCACCACGAGCGCTCGCCCCCCCGCGCCGCAGCCCGCTCGCGCTTCGCAGCTCGCTCCCGCGGCGGTGTCGGAGCTCGCGCCGTGATGGAGCGGGCACGGCGGCTCGCGAGCCGGGCGCCCTGGGTTTACCCCGCGCTCGTCGTCCTCGTGGCGCTCGGGCCGGCGCTCTACGCCGTGTACGCGCAGACGTTCGCGACGTTGGGGCGTGATCACGGCATCTTTCAGTACGTCGCGTGGGCGCTGCGGCACGGGGAGCGCGCGTACAAGGACTTCCACGAGATCAACGGGCCGCTGCCGCACGCGTACTTCATGGGGATGCAGCTCCTCGGCGGGGAGGACGAGCACACGTTCCGCACTCTGGACACCCTCGTCCTCGCGACGTCGTGGACGGTCGGCTCGCTCACGATCCCGCGCTGGGCCGGCCTCACCACGACGCGGCCCTGGCTCTGGGCCCTCGCCGGCCTCGCCGTGCTAGGTGCACAATACACGCGTTACGACTGGTGGCACTCCGCCCAGCGCGAGGCCCTCTACGCCGCGCTCGTGTTCGCGTCGCTCGCGCTCCAGTCGATCGCGCACACGACGAAGGCGCCGCGCGCCGCGACGCGCGCGCTCCTCGCGGCCGGGTTCTTCGGCGCGCTGCCGTGGTTCGGCAAGCCGCCTTGCGCGGTGTTCGCGGTGCTGCAGGTGCTCGTCGCGCTGCACGATCGCGCCTCGCTCCCGCTCTCGCTCCGACGCGCCGGCGCGGCCGCGGGCGCGGGGATCGCGATCGCCGGCGCGCTCATGCTCGCGTTCATGCTCGCGTTCGAGGACCTCGCGCGCGGCGTCGCCATGCTCGCGAAGGTGCCGAAGCTCCACCACACGATCTGGAACGAGACCCTCATTGGCTCGTACCGCGCGTACCGCAACTCCGTCACGTTGAACTGGGCGGCGATCTCGCTCGGCGCGTTCCTCGTCACGTACCGCGTCTTCCGGCTGCCGCGGCGCGCGCTCCTCGCCGTCGTCCTCCCCGTCGGAGGGCTCCTCGTCTTCTTCGGTCAGGGCAAGGCGTTCCCGTACCACCTCCACATGCTCACGCTCGGCGCCGGCGTCGCGCAGCTCGTCGTCGTCGCCGCGATCGCGCGTGTCGTCCAGGACCCGGAGACGCCGCGGCGCGCGGAGGTCGCGCTCGCCGGCGCCGCCCTCGCGCTCGGGCTCGGCGCGAAGGCTTGCGTCGAGTCGCTCCACTGCGCGGCGTTGGACCGGCGCTGGATGTCCGCCGGCGCGACGCCGGAGCTCCGCCGCTCGCGCGCGTACTTCGAGGCGTTCGGCTGGGGCGACTTCTTCGCCAACGACCTCCGCGACGCCGCCGCGTACGTCGCGTTCAAGACGACGCCGGACGAGCGGGTGCAGATCTACGGCTTCGACCCGTACTTCCTCTTCCTCGCGAAGCGCAAGAGCGCCTCACCCGTCCTCTACGGCTTCGAGCTGAACGTGGACGCCGCGCTCGAAGGCGGCCCCGGCGCGCGCCCCGACGCCGAGCTCTCGCAGTGGCTCCGCGACTACCGCGACGAGGCAGAAGCGCTCGTGCTCGCCACGGTCGAGGCGTCTCCCCCCGCTGCATTTGCGCTCTTCGATCGCGCCCCCTTCACGTTCCCGCCCAACGCGGAGAAGGACTTCGCCGCGCACTGCCCGCGCTTGTTTGCCTTCCTCGAGCGGCATTACGAGCGCGGCCCCACCTTCGGCACGGTGCGGCTCTGGATGCGACACGACGTCATGGCACGTTAGTGGCTTCGGCCGAGGCTCATGCGTGCCTCGGTCCTCCTCGTCGTCCTCCCGTTCCTCGCGTGCGCGGCCACCGCCTCCAACGACGACGGCGACGATCGCACCGCCGCGCCCGGCGCCCTCCCGGTCAACGGCGGCGGCGCGTCGGGCTCCTCGAACACGCCGCTCGTCCGCGACGCCGGCATCCATCCGCCAGCCGATCCCGACGTCGACCTCGAGACGATCGCGACGTCGTGGAACGGCAAGGCGCGGAGCTACCTCCTCGCCCGCCCGCGCGACTACGACCCGAACCGCCGCTACCCGCTCGTCATGATGTTCCACGGAAACCCGAGCACCAAGGAGACGCTCCGCAAGCAAGCGCCCTTCGAGCTCGGCTCGCGCCGCGACGCCGTGCTCGTGTACCCCGACGCGGCCGGCGGCGGCTGGGACCTCTTCGCGCCCCCGGCGACGAACAAGGACATGGACTGGATCCGCGCGCTCCCGCAGGAGATCGCGGAGCGCGTGAGCGTCGACCTCGAGCGCGTCTACGGCTTCGGCTTCAGCGGCGGCGGCTTCTTCGTCTCGCAGATGGCGTGTCTGTTCGGCGACTTCTTCCGCGCGATCTCGGTCAACGCCGGCGGCGCCCCCGACGGCAAGGAGGCCGGCCTCGAGCGGAAGTCGAACCAGTGTTACGTGTGCCCCGGCGGCCCGGTCCCCACCCTCTTCGCGCACGGCAACAACGACGGCCGCGTCCCGAAGACCTCCGCCGCCTTCGCCGCCAAGTGCGCCGCAGAGTCGAACCGCTGCACGACGAACGAGGTGAAGGTCCCCACCACCGAGTCCTGCACCCGCGCCGACGCCTGCGCCGCCCCGGTCGAGCTCTGCATCATCCCCAACCTCGGCCACGACCCGTGGCGCGAGACGTTCACGAAGAGCTGGGCGTTCTTCCAGAGCGCGCCTTGAAAACCAATCTGGCGGCGCTGCGTTGGTATCGTCACGTCCATGAACCTCCTGCCCCGACACCCCACCCGAATCGGGATGCCGGAACAGAGAGCTGAGTTCACCAATACCGTCAGTGCAACTCGCTACTCGGAATGTCGCACCAGTTGAGTGCCACCGACCATTCCCACCCACTAAACTGGCCATTTACGTCCGCCAAGTCCACCCATTTCTGACCGCCCTGCACATCATGGCAAACGAGGTCATCTCGACCGTCGCCATTGACGTCGCCGATAAAGAGCCTTGCAGTTCGGTGATTGCAGCCCGCCCCCACTCGAGACCAGTCGTGCCACGCGAAGGTGCCGGTCGCGCTCGCGTAGTCGATAAAAAGATTCCCACTCACGGTATCGTGACAGAGAAGGTCGTCGCGACCATCGCCATTGAAATCACCGATATGCAGCTCGGCCCCCGGATGACTGCACCAGCCCAGCGCCGTCGTAAAATCATTAAAACTGTTGAACTGACCAGCTGAGTCGGCGTAGTCGATCCAGCGGTAGCCGTTGTCTAGCCCGGTGCAGAGAAGGTCGTCGCGACCGTCACCATTGAAATCGCCGACCATAATTCGAGTGTCAGGGCTATTGCAGCCGGCAGATGGGCGAGACCATGTGGAGGCTCCTAGCTGCCCAGAGGCACCTGTGTACCATACCGAATGGCCGCCACCGACAATATCGTGACAAAGAAGGTCGTCACGACCGTCGCCATTGAAGTCGCCAACGAAGAGTCTGCCAGAGGAACTATTGCAGAACGGCGTGCTCGTCGACCAATCGGCTCCGGCAAGTTGACCATTCGTGTCAGCGTAGTCTATCCACTTCCAACCATTACCGATATCATGACATAGCAGATCTTGACGACCGTCGCCGTTGAAGTCTCCCTTGAATAGCCGTCCCGAGAAGTGATTGCAGAACGCGGCCGCGCTGGCCCAATCACCACCTTGAAACTGACCGGACGCGTTTGCATAGTCAATGAACTTGTAGCCGTTCTCGAGGTCGTGGCAGAGCAAGTCTGCACGCCCATCTCCATTGTAGTCGCCCAGTTTCGCTCGGTCTCCGTTTTTCGCGCCATATAGACGCTCTGTACCTCGCCGGTCGAGCGCCGAAAGGTTTGCGCCATTGGTTCCGCCCACGCCAGGATCCGCACACCAATTCACTAGCCCGTCCGAGTCCCACGGCCCGTATGTAGCATTGCCGACCCAAGAGTCGACGGGCGACGTACAGGAGGATGGCTTGCCGGGACGATTCTGCTCGTGCACGTATCCAAGCACATGGCCAAATTCGTGGAGTACGACGCGTCGAATGCACTCATCACGACTAACCAGTGGGGTGGTACCGACGGAACATTGGTTCCATTGAAGTACCATGTTCGAGTTTGCCCGGAGATCGAGTCGCAATACTAGATTGCAGGTCTGCGTGCTTGTACACCACGATGGCGTTTCCGGACTGCGAACGACTCTCATCGTGTCAGTCCCCACGCCCGGTGTCCCATAGTCCGCACGCCTGATTCTGAGCGTTCCGGGAGTATTCCCCACGGGGCACGTTCCCCATCCGGTGAATGCGACTGCCGAAACTGCTGACCAAGAACGTTGCCCGCGGACGGCTTGTCGAATCAGGAGCTGATCGCCCGGAGCGAATGCCCCACCCGCGGTGTCCCAGCAAACGGGAATTTGTTGCCGCTGCTGCAGAGGCCAAACCCAATTGGTATTGTAGTAAAACTGCTGCGTCGTCGTACCAAGGGTCACATCGTCATCCGCTGAAATCGCAGGATCGACGATCGTAACACAGCCGGCCAATAGCACTGTGCTCGCGACTAGCACGCTCATCGCGAGACTCTTCCACAACCCTATCATCACCGTTGACTGTGCGTGTTTGCTCATCATTACCCCTCGGATGCAATGGCAGCGGCGCTGCCGTCAATTGGTTGTCTCAGTCCAGCAGCGGGTCGCTGGGTGGGTGAGTAGCGCTTCCGATCGCGAGCGAGCCGCCGACATTCGGTCGGCACCGGTCGGCACCAGTAAATGTTGCAGCCGGCATGCCCACTCAATCATCGCGAGGTTCAAAGTTGCCCACGATTCCCCGATCTAGTTATCCGTCCCTCCCCATGCCGCAAGACCGTACGGCGGTCGTCGCGGGGTAGAGGATTCCTACCGCAGCACCACATACACGTCCACCACCAATTCATTGAATTGATCACTTTGATCGTTTTGACTGCACGAATGCGCACACTGGTGCGCCATCGCAGCGCAGGAGTATGCAGGAGCTTGCATCTGGCAAGGCGTTGCGGCTCATCCTGTTGGAAGCTGGTTTAGCTCTTGGTCGCCGCGATAACTACGTGCGGATATGGAAACACGTCCGGGACGCGCACCATGCGGATGCGGAAGCGAGGCGCTCGAGAGCGAAGCCAGTCGCGGTGGTGGCGGTAGCAGAGCGGCTCGTTACAGCCGACCATCACGCGATCGAGGAGGCGTATGAACTCCACGCCGAAGGCGGGCTCGGTCGTGATCTCCTTGATGACTCAGAGCGCCGCGCGGGGCGAGGAGATCGCGAAGGCGCTCGAGGAGCGCGATCTGATCCGCCTCCGGGATGTGGTGCATCAGGTCGAGGACGTACGCGCCCGCGAACTTGCCATCGAGCTTCACGTCGCGCGCGTCGCCCGCGAAGTACTCGTTCTGCGCGAGGCCGATGTGGTCCGCCACCCGGCGCGCCATCTCGATGCGCGTGGCGTTCGGATCGACGCCGAGGATGCTGAGCTCCGACTGCGTCTGCGCGAAGTACGCGGAGAGAGGCCGAAGCCGCAGCCGATGTCGAGGATGCGTCCCTCGTCCGGGAGGAGGAGGTCCATGACCGAGAGGAGCTTCGGCCGGAGGATCGAGAAGCGGATCGTCGGGTACGTGCGCTCGACGAACGGGAGCTCGCGCACGATGTTCGCGATCCCGCGGACGCCGTAGACCTCGGGCTCGTGGCAACGCTTCGGGCGCGGAGTCGAGAGCGGCTCGTGACCGCGCTCGACCTTCGACTCGTTCACGCGTGCGCCGTCGGCTTCTTGTCGTAGATGGCGACGCCGCAGTGCGGGTCCTCCGAGATGACCTTGCGGAGCGTGAAGCCGTGCTCGGCGAGGAGCGCGTCGATCGCGTCACGGCCGTTCACCCATTTGTGCCACTCGATGACGAGGCGATCGGTGATCGAGAGCGCCTCCGCCGAGTTCTTGATGAAGTCCGACTCGAAGCCCTCGATGTCGACCTTCATCAGATCGATGCGCGCGTCCCCGGCGATCTTCCGCCACTCGCCGAACACGTCGACGGCGGGCACCGTGACCGGCTTGCTCTCGCCCTTCGCCGGGACGTCCGGGTTGAGCACCGGCTGCGCCGACGACGCGACGTTGGAGGGGTTCACGAAGAAGGTCGCCTCGCTCACGTCGCGCGGGTAGCCCACCACGCCGAACTTCACGTGCACCTTCCCGAGCGCGTTGTGGTCAGCGTGCCAGCGCGACTCCTCCGCCATCTGCTCGTTCCCGTCGACGACGAGGCCGATCATGTCGCGGCGCCCCGTCTCCTCGACCGCAAATAGCGGGAAGTAGCCGACGTTCGACCCGAGGTCCATGAACGTGCGGATCTCCTTCTCCTCGAACGCCTCGCGATAGATGCCGCGCTGGAAGATCTCGTCGGCAATGAGCAGGCTCTCGAGGAAGCGGACGCGGTACTCCATTCCGGTCCGCTTGAGGCGGCGCTTCATCGGGATGACGGTGAGCGCCCGCGACGCGATCTGCTGGACCCGGAAGAGCTTGATCGCTTTGTGCACCACGGGCATCCCCGCGAGCTTCGTGATCCACGTCGGCTTCGAGTTGGTCGGAACGCCCAGCATCTCGCGCGCACCTTAGCACTCCTCGGCAGCCGAGAACGAGGCGGGCGCGAGCTGGGCTTCATCCCAGCTTGGTGGCGGCGATCACGACGTGCGGGTACGGCATCACGTCGGGCACGCGCACGGCGCGGACCTTGAAGCCGAGCCGCTCGAGGATGGCGCCCCACTCGCGGTGGTGGCGGTAGCAGAGCGGCTCTCGCCAGCCGACCATGAGGCGATCGAGCAAGCGCGTGAACTCGAGGCCCACCGTCGGCTCGGTGGTGATGTCCTTGATGACGAGGACGCCGCGCGGGGCGAGCATGTCGCGAATGCGCTCGAGGAGCGCGACCTGATCCTCCTCCGGGATGTGGTGCATGACGTCGAGGACGTACGCACCAGCGAACTTGCCATCGATCTGCACGTCCCGCGCGTCACCTGCGACGTACGTGTTGCCTACGCCGACCTCGGCCGCGACGCGTTTCGCCATCTCGATACGCGCGGCGTTGGGATCGACGCCAAAGATCTGTCGGTCGGGCTGCGTCTGCGCGAAATACGCGGCGAACAGGCCAAAGCCGCACCCGATATCGAGAATGCGCCCCTCGTCCGGGAGGAGGAGGTCCATGACGCTGAGGAGCTTCGGCCGCATGATCGCGAAGCGGATGGTCGCGTAGGTGCGCTCGACGGCCGGGAGCGCGCGCACGATCTTCGACATCGCGCTGACGCCGTAGATCTCCGGCGCGTCGTAGCGGCGCTTCGTCGGAGCGGGCCCGCCGGAGAGCACGCGGATGAACCTGCTCGAAAGAGGCTCGCGCTCCGCCTTTGCTTCGTTCTCCATGCCCGGCCGCTTACCATGGCTCCCCGCAGGGGCCTACCTCGGCAACCTCGACGGGGCTCTGGCGGTCGGCTAGCGTCGCGCCGTGCGGGAGAGGCTCTTCGCCTTACTTTTTCGCTATCGATGGCCGCTCCTCGCGGCGGCTTTCGCGCACGGTCTCGTCGTCCATCTGCTGTTCGTCGGGTTCGCGTCGTGGGACGGCTTCGCGTACCGCGTCCCGCCGATCGTCGAGCTCGTCCAGCACGGCAGCTTTGGCTTCGAGAAGTACAACCAGTGGGCCTTCAACGGGTACCTGCCGTTCATCGAGCTCTTGCACACCCCGTTCATCGCGGTGTTCAAGCAGGCCGGCACGATCCTGGCCTTTCCGATCGTCGCCTTCCCGCTCTGCGTCTATGCGATCTTCCTCCTCGGGCGCGAGCTGACGGGAGATGCGCGGGGCGGCGCGTTCAGCGCCCTCGCCTACGCCGCGATCCCGGCGCACAACCAGCAGCCGTACTCGGGGCACATCGACTTCGTCGTCATCCCGCTCATCGCCTTCCTCACGTACGCGATCATCCGCGCGGCGAAGGAGCCGACGCGGAAAAGCTTCCTACGCATCGTCGTGGCGATGGTGATCCTCTCGCTCTCTCGGACGACGGCGGTCTACCTCGTCGGGTTCTTCTATCCGGTCCTCGCGCTGCCGCTGTTCTTCACGCGGGACGGCTTCCGCCCGCGCCTCGTGAAGAAGAAGGAGCTCGTGCTCGCCACCCTCGCGATCGCGTGCGGCTCCCTCCCCTCCCTCGGCATCCAGGTGTGGAAGCTCTTCCACTACGGCTCGCCGATCTACCCGTACCAGTTCCAGTTCTTCGGCGTGAAGGTCGGCAGCGGCGTGTCGACCAAGGACCTCTTCTTCTACGCCGGCCTCGCCGACGAGACGCCGGCCGCATACTGGGCGTCCTTCCGGAGCGGATGGCTCTGGCCGAGCCTCTGGCCGCCGGGGCTCTTCAGCGACTCGCGCCACTTCGGCGGCGGCTTCGTGCTCCACGTCGCGCTGCTCCTCGTCCCGACGTTCTGGCGGAAGGCGACGGCGCTCGAGAAGTGGCTCGTCGTCGGCGGCGTGCTCGTCTCGTTCCTCGCGCGCGACTACTGGCTCCCGCGCTGGGCTTACACGTTCACGGTCGCGATCACGATCGTCATCGGGCGCGCGCTCGCGCACCTATCGCGCGAGAAGGGTCGCCGCTTGCTCTTCGCGGTCGCGACCGGGGTACTCGCGTTGCATCTCGCGCGGCCCGAGTTCGACATGTACATGACGCGCCACTCGATCGGCCCGCGCATGAACGTGGCAGGGAGCCCGTGGTTCCTCGACGGACCCGACCAGCAGGACACGTTCCCCGACGTCCACGCCCGCTTCGTGATCGTGTACTTCGTGTGGAACGGCTTCATCCTCCCGCTCTACGGACGGCGAATGACGAACGAAGTGCTCTTCAGCGTCCCGGAGGACGGGCTCGGACCCGACTGCGCGAACCTCCGCGCGATCGCAAAGCGCGAGCCGGACGTCCTCTTCATCGACGACAGCCAGCTCACGAAGCACTGCGCGCGCGAATGCGGAATGGAGGTCCCGCCCGGCAACTGCCGCGCGTGGCGCATGCTGGAGCCGGACAGCAAACCTTGACGTGGACGCGACCGTGACTCCATGCGCATCCTCGCGTTTTGTCCGGCGGTGGCGCGGAGCTACTAGGGTCGCCGCGTGGAGATCGTCGCGGGTCGCGTTTCGTTCGGCGCGATGGCGCGTGGCTGCTCGGCGCTGCGCGAACGGAGAGATGGAGTGGGAGCTGGACCAGCGCAACGCCGGCGAGGAGCCGCTGCCGTCCGAGTCTCATGACTACCGTGGAGCGATCCCGGCGCGCGAGCAAGACTCGTTGCCTCCACCGCGCTCGCGCGCTTCCTCAGATCGGCGCCGTCGTGCGGCTGGTTCCCGCCATCCGGAAGACGTTTTCAGTACAACGCCGCCTTCAAGATGGCGCTCTGGTCTGCGCGGGAGACGAACCCGTCATGGCACTACCAGAGCACCCTCGCGGTCATGGAGGTGCGGTGCGCCTCTCGTGCTCTTCGATGGACCGACACGAACGCGGTCACGGGAGGATCGCTTCGGCGCGGAGAGTCTCGCCGCCGTCGGCGCCGAGCCGGACGACGCGGAGGGTCGCGGTCGACGAGCCCTCTCCCGCGACGAACACCGACGTCGCGTCGAGGGCGACGGCATCCGGCCGGAAGTCGAGGCCTGACAACACGACCAGGCGCGAAGGCCCCGCGTCGCTACTCGCAGATGCCGGAGGGCCAGGGCGAGCTTCCGCTTCGGCGCGGGCCGCGCATGTCGCCGTCCCAGTCGTCGCCCATCGAGAAGCCGCCGCCGGGAGAGGACATGTCGACCGTGCGCGGGACGCAGCGACCGATGACGACGTCGGCCAGCGGCGCGACGTTGGCCCGCTCGAGCGCGAACGCGCGCACGTTCGAGTCCGAGACGGCGATGAGCTCCTTCATCGAAGGGCTGTCGCGCCGGATCGCGCGCCGTGGATTGCCCGGTACGGGGAAGAACGACGTCGCCTCGAGCGAGCTCGGGGTCCAGCGAAGGAGCTGGATGCCGGCGCCGGCGGCGCCGCAGTCTCCGTTGCCGGAGGAGAACGGGACCGCGATGACGCCGTCCTGGAAGATGCGGAACGCCTTCTGGATCCGATCCTGATCTTCGGCGAGGACCGCGCTCGTGACCTGGCTGTCCGCGAACATGTTCCTCGGGCCGAAGTTGACGCGCTCGATCATGGAGGGCGACTTCGCGTCGGCGACGTCGAACAGCGACACGTTGAGGCTGCCGGCCGTGCTCTCGCGGTCGAGGCCGAGCGCGAGGAGACGGTCGCCGCGCGGCTCGAGGTGGAACACCCAACCCGGGATCTCGAGCCCGGCCCCCTGCGTCGGCTGCGCCGGATCGGTGAAGTCGAGCACGAAGAGCGGATCGCGCACGATCATCGGCTCGGTGTACGCGGTGATCACGTAGCCGCGCTTGCCGTCGAAGCGCACCGACTTGAGGCCCTCGAGCTTCGGGAGCTGCATCGTCATGTGGCCGACGCGGACGATCGAGGTGCTCGACTCGATGCGGAACACGTCGACGTCGGGGAAGGCCTCGCCGTTCAGCGTACGGCTGACGCCGCGCTGGCTCACGACGCGGAGGAAGCCGTCGCTCTCATCCATCTGCCAGCGGCTCATCGCCGGCCCGGCGACGGAGATCTTCGCGCCGCGCGCGAGGTGGCCGGCCTTGTCGCTGATGTCGATGACCTCGATGACGCCTTCGTTCGTCGTCGTCCCTGCCGCCTCGGCGAGGCCGCCGATGTAGAGGCGCTCCTTGCTCGCGGAGACGCTGCGACGCCAGGGAGCGAGCATGGTCGGCGACGGCGCGACGGCCGACTCGAACGAGACCTGCTCGATCTGCCGCGGCGCCGACGCGTCGCTGATGTCGAAGCTCGTGACGAGCGTGCGCGGGGTCGTGCTGCAGTGCCAGCACGCCGCGTTCTCGTAGGTGGCGAGGTAGAGGATGTTGCCGACGATGCGCGAGTCGGCGATCTCGCCCGGCACCTTGAAGGACGCGAGGATGCGCATCGAGCCCGGCGCCGTGACGTCGACGGCATGGACGGCAGCGCCCGCGGCCTTGTCGTCGACGTAGATCGTGTTTTCGTCCTCGGGGAGCGGCGCCTGGAGGTCGCCGTCGCCCTTCAGCGCTCGGTTCGACATCGTGAGGAGGACGTCGCCGCGCCGGTACATCTCGAACGGCTCCCCCGGCAGCGCGAGCTTGCCCAGCAACGAGAGCTTGCCCGGCTCCGCGGCGTCGACGACGGCGAGCGTGCCGCTCTTCGAGAGCGCGTAGATGCGATCCGTCACGTCGTCGAGCTGGACGACGTCGGCCTCGGAGATCGCCCGGCTGGCGGCCGCGCCGCTGTTGGTGCTTCCTGCCGACGGAGCGAACGCGCCCGAGGACGAGCCGGACCGCGCGTCATCGGCCCCCGTGCGGTCAGACGCGGGAACGGCGAAGGTGGAGCAGTCGCTCTTTCCGCTGCAACCGGAGAGGGCGGCGAGGGCGACGGCGAGGGCAGCGGCGAGTCCGAGACGGGTCGAGCGAAGCATGGTTCCTTGGGAGCCTCCGTCCCTCCCCGTAGCGACGCCCGGGCCACGCGCGATTCGAGCCTATTTCCCGTGCGGTTCGCGCTCTCGCTCCCCTCCGAGGCGACAGCCGAGTCGGACTGTGCCGCGCGTGGCACACGTCGCGGGCGGGACGCGGCTCGGCGGAAGTGGTACGTGGCCTCCTCGCAGCGATGGACCTGAAGGAGCAGCACGACAACCACTCCCGGCATCCGTGGGAGCTGAGTCGGTTCGACTTCTTCGCGCGGTGCCTCGAGACGAGCCGTCCGTCGAAGCCGCACACGATCCTCGACGTCGGCGCCGGAGATGCCTGGTTCTCGAAGCGGCTCCTCGGACAGCTCCCCGACGACGCGCGCGTCACCTGCTGGGACAGCGGCTACGAGCGCCTCGGCGCGAGCGCGGCCGCGCGGCTCGCGACCTCGCGGATCGAGCTCGTCCACGAGCAGCCGGGCGGCACCTTCGACGTCGTCCTCATGCTCGACGTCCTCGAGCACGTCCCGGACGACGTCGAGTTCCTGCGCTCCATCGTGGCGCGGAACATGAGCGCGACCTCGACCCTGCTCCTCAGCGTCCCCGCCTGGCAGAGCCTCCGGTCTTCGCACGACCTCGCGCTCGAGCACTGCCGCCGCTACAGCCCCGCAACAGCGACGTCCGTGCTCGAGAGCGCGGGCCTCCACATCCGCGCCTCTGGCGGACTGTTCCACTCCTTCCTCGCTCCGCGCGCGCTGCAGGTCCTGAAGGAGCGCGTCTTCCCGCCCGCGCCCGGCGGCGAGCGTCCGAGCAGCGAGTGGCGCGGCGGTCCCGCGCTGACGGCGGCGATCCACGCCGCGTTGCGGATCGACAACCGCTTGTCGCGCTGGTCGAGCCTGGCCAAGCTCGACGTCCCCGGGCTGAGCTGGTGGGCGGTATGCGAACGAGCGTAGTCGTCGTCCCTTGCTACAACGAGCGCGCGCGCCTCTCGCGCCGGCTCATCGAGGAGCTCGCGACAGGACCGCGCGTGCTCCTGGTCGACGACGGATCGACGGACGACACCGCGACGATGCTCCGCGCGCTCGCGGCCGAGATCGACGGCGTCGAGTGCCTCATCCAGCCGGTGAACGCGGGCAAGGCGGAGGCCGTCCGCGCGGGCATGCAGCTCGCGATCGACAACGGCGCGCAGCTCGTGGGCTACGCCGACGCCGACTTCGCGACCGGTCCCACCGAGATCAAGCGCCTCTGCGACGAGCTGTTGCGCTCGAAGCTCGACGTCGTCCTCGGCTCGCGCGTGCGGCGGATGGGCGCGATCATCGATCGTTCTCCCATCCGCCACGTCGCCGGGCGCGTCTTCGCGACGATGGCGTCGGTGACGCTCGGCCTCCCGGTCTACGACACGCAGTGCGGCGCGAAGTGGTTCCGGGCCACGCCGCGGCTGGTGCGCGCGTTGGAGGAGCCGTTCACCACGCGTTGGGCCTTCGACGTCGAGCTGCTCGGACGCCTGCTCCAGGAGGACGGATCGGAGCCGCTCCGGATCCTGGAGCTCCCGCTCGTCCGCTGGCAGGACGTGGGGGGCTCGAAGCTGAGCGTCGTCGGCATGCTCCGCGTCTTCGGCGAAGGGGGCCTCTTGATGGTCCGCTCCTTCCAGCTGCGCTCGCGCCGCCGCTGGGACCCGGGGACGGTGACGATCGCCTCGGCCTCGGCCGAATCGGTCGATTCTCCCTCGCCTTGACCGACAAAAACCGCCGTGGCAAGGAGCAACGCGATGCTTGACGTAAAGATGATGCGCAAGGTCGACGCCGTCGTCGGCAACGCCATCTGCTCGGCGCTCGCGGTCGGCAAACGTCTCAAGCGCCCCTTCATGCAGCCGGTCACGGCCTACAAGAAGATCTGCGTCATGAAGTTCTTCGGCATGGGCTCCATCGTGGTGGCCACGCCGAGCCTGCGCGCGCTGCGCGATCAGTTCCCCGGCGCCGAGATCCACTTCGTCACCTTCAAGGGCAACAAGGAGCTCCTCGAGATCCTGGGGCTCACCGACAAACACTACTTCGTCGACAACTCGAGCCCGCAGGCGTTCGTCGCTTCGACGCTCAAGGTCGCGCGTGACCTCCGCGCCGCGGGGTGCGACCTCGTCATCGACCTCGAGTTCTACGCCAAGTTCCCGCTCGTCCTCGCGAGCCTCGGCAACATCCCGCAGAAGGCCGGCTTCTACCTCAACCCCGAGCCCTGGCGTCGCGAGCTCCTCGACGTGCCCGGTTGGTACAACCACTACTTCCACACAAAAGACATTTTCCTCTCCCTCGTCTATTTGCTCGCAAAAGACGATTTCTACTACCTCGAATTCGCCGAGTTCGCTGCAAAATACACCTATCCGCGCGTCAGCCCGGCGGAGGCGTCGCTCGCCGCGGTGTGGAGCAAGCTCGCCGCGCACGGCGTCGGCAAGAACGGTCGCGTCTTCGTGATCAACCCGAACACGTCGCCGGAGCTCGCGCCCGAGGCCCGGAAGTGGCCCGCGGAGCGGTACGGCGAGCTCGCGCGGCTGCTCCTCGCCGAGTACCCCGAGGCCTGCGTCGCGTTCATCGGGACGAAGGGGGAGGCCGCCTACGTCGAGGCCGTCGCGAGGACCACGCGCGACCCGCGGGCCTTCAGCATGGCCGGCGAGCTGAACCTCCGCGAGCTCCTCGCGCTCTTCAGCATCACCGACGTGCTCGTCTCGAACGACAGCGGCCCGATGCACCTCGCCTGCCTCGTCGACACGCCGACGGTGGGCCTCTTCTTCGCCGACACGCCCACGCTCTTCGCGCCGATCGGCTCGCGCGTCGCGTCGATCGCGCCGAACCTCTATTCGATGCCGCTCTTCACCGTCTACAACGGCAAGGACGTGGTCGTCGGCCGCAAATCGGAGGCGGTGCGCAACACCGCCGCGTGCACGGTCTCGGTCAAGGAAGTGTTCGAGCGCACGCGGCCCGTCATCTCGCCCGCGCCGCGCGCCGCCGCGGTCATGAACTGATGTCCACGCGCGCCCTCGAGCTCCTGCTCGCCACCTCCGTCCGCGACGGCGTCCAGGCGCGGAGCGCGCTGCTCCAGCGCTGCGCGAAGGACATCCTCGCCGCGTGCGCGCTCGTCGTCGACTGCCTCCGCGCCGGCAACAAGGTCCTCTTCTGCGGCAACGGCGGGAGCGCGGCCGACGCGCAGCACCTCGCCGCCGAGCTCGTCGGCCGCTACGTCACCGAGCGCCGCGCGCTCCCGGGCATCGCGCTCACGGTCGACACCTCGATCCTCACCGCGGTCGGCAACGACTACGGGTTCGAGCGCGTCTTCGCGCGGCAGGTCGAGGCGCTCGGGCAGAAGGGCGACGTCCTCGTCGCGATCACGACGAGCGGCGGCTCCCCGAACGTGCTCGCCGCGATCGAGTCCGCGCGCGCGCGCGGGGTGAAGGTCCTCGGCCTCACCGGCGCGAAGGGCACGAAGCTCGCGGCCTCGTGCGACGCCTGCGTCGCGGTGCCCTCGCGCGTCACGTCGCGCATCCAGGAGTGCCACATCATGATCGGGCACGTCCTCTGCGAAGCGGTCGACGCGGCGTTCGAGGAGCACGGCGTCGCGGCTCCCGCCAGCGGCGCCGCGCCGAAGGTGCTCTCGCGCGACGACCTCGCGCTCCTGCGGCAGCAGACGAGGCACGACAAGAAGACGATCGTCTGGACGAACGGCGTGTTCGACGTGCTCCACGCCGGGCACCTCTCGTCGCTCAGGGCCGCGCGCGCGCACGGCGACGTCCTCGTCGTGGGGGTGAACGCCGACGAGACGGTGCGCGCGGCGAAGGGTGAAGGCCGGCCGATCTTCCCGCTGGCGGAGCGGCTCGAGATGCTCGCGGCGCTCGAGCTCGTCGACTTCGTGCACGCGTTCGCGGAGCCGACGCCGGAGGAGGCCCTCGGTCAGCTGAGGCCCGACGTCCACTGCAAGGGCGCCGACTACGCCGCCAAGCCGATCCCCGAGCGCGCGGTCGTCGAGGCGCACGGCGGCAAGGTCGTGCTCCTGCCGCTCGTCCCCCAGCGCTCGACGACGAGCGCGATCGCGGCGCTCCTCGCGAAGTGAAGTGAAGCGCGCGCTCTTCCTCGATCGCGACGGCACGCTCGTCGTCGACACCGGCTATCCGCGCGATCCCGCGATCGTCACGCTGCTCCCCGGCGTGGGGACCGCGCTCCGCGAGGCGAAGGCGCTCGGCTTCGAGCTCGTCGTCGTCTCGAACCAGTCCGGCGTCGCGCGCGGGATCATCGCGCCGGAGGAGCTCGCGGCCGTGACGGCGCGGGTCGGCGAGCTCCTCGCGGCGGAGGGCGTCGTCCTCGACGACGTCCGCTACTGCCGCCACGGACCCGACGACGGCTGCGCCTGCCGCAAACCGCGCCCGGGCATGCTCCAGGACGCCGCCGCCGCGCGCGCTATCGACCTGACGCGGTCCGTCATGGTAGGAGACCGCGACTCGGACATGCTCGCCGGCCACGCGGCCGGCTGCACGACCGTCATCGTCGGAGGAGCGAGCGTGAACGCTGACTACGCCATCGGATCGTTCGAAGCGCTGGTCCCGATCCTGCGCTCGCTCGGCTAGGTCGCTTCGATGAATCGCGACGCCATCGACGCGTTCCGCGGACGTCACGTCGTCGTGGTCGGCGACGTCATGCTCGACGAGTTCGCGCGCGGCGACGTGAAGCGGATCTCGCCGGAGGCGCCCGTCCCCGTCCTCGAGGTCACGAGCCGCGCGCACGCGCTCGGCGGCGCCGCCAACGCGGCCGCCAACGTCGCGTCGCTCGGAGGCCGCGCCACGCTCGTCGGCTTGGTGGGCGAGGACGCGGGGGCGGCGACGATCGAGCGCCTCCTCACGGAGCGATCGATCGCCTCGCGCCTCGTCCACGATCCGGCGCGGCCGACCACGCACAAGACGCGCCTCGTCGCGCGCGGCCAGCAGATCGTCCGCATCGATCAGGAGTCGCGCGGCGAGCCCGCGCCGGCGATCGCGGCGAAGCTCGCCGCGACGTTGATCGAGCTCGCCGCGGACGCCGACGCGCTCGTCGTCTCCGACTACGCGAAGGGGACCGTCTCGGAGGAGCTCGTCGCCGCCGTCGTCGCCGCCGCGCGCGCGCGGAAGACGCCGATCGTCGCGGACCCCAAGCACAAGGACCTCCGTCGCTACCGCGGCGTCTCGGTGATCACGCCGAACCACGGCGAGCTCGAGCTCGCGGTGGGGCGCGCGCTGGAGAGTGACGCCGACTTCGCCGCCGCGGCAACAGAGGTGCTCCCGTTGCTCGACGGCGGCGCGCTCCTCGCGACGCGCGGCGCGGACGGGATGACGTTGTTCGAAGCGGGCAAGGCGCCGATCCACGTGCGCGCCGCGACGAAGGGCGTGTTCGACGTGACCGGCGCCGGCGACACCGTCGTCGCGACCCTCGCGATCGCGCTCGCCTCCGGCGCCACGCTGCCCGACGCCGTCGTCGCCGCGAGCGCCGCCGCCGGCGTCGTCGTCTCGAAGGTCGGCACCGCGAGCGTGTCACCGCAGGAGCTCGGCGAGGCGCTCGGAGTATCGAACGCTTGAACGCCACCGAGGTCCGTCGCGCGGCTCCGGCCGCGGTCCTCGTCCTCGCGATCGCGGGCGCCGCGGCCTGGGTCCTGCCGGCGGGGGATCGACCGCCGCTCGCGGAGACGCTGGTATGGTCGCTGCTCGTCATGACCGCCTTCGCCGGCTGGGGCGGCGTCGTCGCCTTCGCGGTCGCGCGTGACGAACGCGTCGATCTCGGGCTCCGCGTCGCGTGGGGCGCGAGCCTCGTCTGCTCCCTCGGCGGGCTCCTGATGGTGCCGGCGCTGATGAACCGCGCCGCGGCGCTCCTCCTCGTCGACGCCGGGGTCCTCCTCGCGATCGCGGAGCTCGTGCGGTCGCGTGCGCGGGTACGAAGCGCGGGTCGCTTCGTGCTCCGGTTCGCGCGGCGCGAGCGGCGGCTCGCGGTGCTGTTCGCGGTCGGCGCGCTCGTGATCGCGATCCACTACCTCGCCGGGATCGCGGAGCCGCACACGAACCCGTACGACGACGACATCGCCTACTTCGGCTTCGTGAAGAAGCTGCTCGCGACCGGCACCGTCATCGAGCCGTTCAGCTTCCGTCGCCTCTCCGCGCTCGGCGGGCAGACGCTCTTCGTCGCGATGGTGTGGCTTCGCAGCGCGGCGCCGCAGGCGAACACCTTCGATCGCAGCATCTGCTTCCTCCTCGTCGTGCTGCTCGTCTTGGGTCATCGCAGCCGCGGGCGCCGGCTCTCGCCGCTCGTCCTCGTCGCGACGCTCGCGCTCCTCGTCACGACGCCGTTCACCGGGATCAACACCGCGAGCTGGTGGTCGGGGATCGCGTTCTTCCTCGCGCTCTACCGGACGATCTCGTGGGCGGCAAACGACGAAGGACGCGCGCCCTGGAAGAACGCGCTGCCGCTCGCGCTCGTCGCGGCGTGCGTGACGACGCTCCGCCAGAACTACCTGCCGGTGCCGGTCTTCGTCTTCGCGGCGAGCTACGGCTTCCGCCTCTGGCATCAGCGCACGCGGCGCGCGCTCGTCGAGCCGCTCTGGACGGCGGGGCTCACGATCGCGTGCCTCGCGCCCTGGCTCGTCGCGTCGTGGCAGTCGAACCGCACGCTGCTCTATCCGATCATGGCGGGCACCTTCAACCGCGCGCTCGCGCTCTCCGCGTCGGACTGGGGCTTCTGGCGCGAGGTGAAGCTCAACGTCTGGACGTTCCTCGAGGGGATCCCCAACCGCGCGGTCGTGTTCTTCATCGTCGCCGCCGCCTTCCTGCGCGAGCGAGAGCAGAGGCGGCCGCTCGGCGCCTACGTCATCGGCGCGGCCGGCGGCTTCTTCGCGCTCGTGCACGGGCTGAACGCGGGCGACCCTGGGAACGTCGGTCGCTACGCGGTCGGCTACGTCATCGCGCTCGTGCTCGCGGTGGTGCTCGCCGCGGGGACGACGCGACCGCGCGGATCGCGGGCCCAGGTCGCGCTCGGGATCGTCCTCGTCGCGAGCGCGGCGCACGTGCTCCACGAGCACGCGAACCTCCATCGCTATTACAACCGCGTCTTCGAGCACGTCGAGCAGCTCGCGAACCAGTCTCGGAGCCGTGAGGCGCGCGAGCCGCCCGAGGCCGGGCTCTACGGCCGGCTCCAGAGCACCGTGCCCGCGGGAGAGCGCCTCGCGGTCCTCCTCGACGAGCCCTACCACCTCGACTGGCGCAAGAACCCGATCTGGAACCTCGACATGCCCGGCTATTCGAGCCCGGCGCCGGGGATGCCGTTCTTTCAGGGGAGCGAGAAGCTCGAGAGCTACCTCCGCGGGACCGGCGTTCGCTACCTCGCGTACGTGCGGCCCGACCACTCCCGCTACCACTATCGGCGCGAGTACTGGATCGGCATCCTCGTCGACGAGATGGAGATCTGGCGCGCGTTCGCGCCCTACCTGATCGACTTCATGGACTCGCTCGCGGCGATCACGGCGCGGCACAAGGTGCTCTTCGACGACCGCGGTCTCGTCGTCGTCGATCTCGAGGAGGCGCGATGAAGCGCCGCCTCAAGTTTTCTGGGCTCGTCACCGCGCTCGCGTGCGCGTCGGCGATCGTCGCGTGCGGCAAGAAGAGCGACGAGGTCCGGCGTCAGGAGCACGATCGCGCCGTCTTCGCGTGGACCACGCTCCTCGCGGAGGAGGCGGGGCGCGCGGCCGGAGTCAGCTCGCGCACCGACCTCACCTTCGAGGACGGCTTCGGGAAGATCCTCTACGGCGACAAGGGACCGTCCGAGAGCTACCGCGACCACGCCTTCCGGTGGATGGGGCAGAACGCGCATCTTCGCGTCCGGCGCCACGACGACGAGAAGATGAAGCTGCGCGTCGGAGGCTGGGTCCACAACCGCGTGCTCCACACGTCGCCCGTGCTCACCGCTTACTTCAACGGCGTGCGCATGGCCTCCACGCGACCGGTCACCCTCGAGGGCGACGACGGGCACTACCGCATCGAGGTGACGGTCGACGATCCGTCGCTGTGGCAAGGTCGAAGCTGGGCCGACGTCAACATCGTGACGTCGTCCATCGCCTTCCACTGGTCCGAACCGCCGGCCCTCAACGTCGTGCTCGTCTACTTCGCCTACTGGGACCCGGCGCCTTGACCGTCGCCGAGATCACTCGCCGGGCGAGAACGTGATCGGGTAGCTGACCGTCACGATGCCGTTGTCCGGCTGGGGGAACGAGAGGTTCTGGAAGCTGCGGACGACGCAGCTCGTGACCTCCTGGTTCGGCATGTCCGAGCCGCCGTCCATCGACTGGTTGACCGAGCCGTCGCGGCCGATCACGAACTTCGTCACGACGCGCCCCTGGAGCGTGGGGTTGCCGCGGAGGCCCGCCTCGTAGCAGAGGCGGAAGCGACCGAAGTTCTGACGGACGATGCGCTGGATGACCTCGGCCGGGAGCTGGCCGTTCGTCGTGACCTTGCCCTCGCGCGGAGGCGGGGGCGCCTTCGCGACGTGGCCACCCCTGACCGGGCCGTGACCGTTGCCGATCCCGTCCTTGTCGCCCTTGCCGTAGCCCCACTTGCCCGGACCGCCGCCGCCGCCGCCGACCGTGTTGCCGACGCCGTCGATGCCGACGCCTTCACCCTTGCCGCCGCCGCCCTCGCCGGTGCCGGAGAGCGCGTAGCCGCTGCCCGCGACCTCGCCGATGTCGGAGCCGAAGAAGGCGCCGTGCGCGTTCATCGCCTCGGTGCCCATCGGCTCGTCGCCCCAGGGCGCGGTGTGACCGAGCTCGTTGTGCGCGGAGCGGAGCATGCCGACCATGCCCGAGTTGCGGATCTCGTTCAGCTCGTCCTGGCGCGAGAACTGCGAGCGGTCGTTCTTGCCCGCGAAGGCCATGTGACCCGCCGCCATCTTCGGGTTCGCGGTGCCCGCGGTGCCGGCCTCGCCCTTCGTCGGCTCGCCGCCCTGGCTGCCGCCGCCGTTCTCGTCCGCCGCCGCGGCCGCTTCTTCCTTGAGGCGGTCCTGCTCGCGATCGGCCGACGCGTCGAGGAGCGCCTGCATGCTGAGGAGCTGCTCGCGGCTGATGCCCTCCGCGTCGTCCGCGTTCATGCTCGGCATGAAGAGCGCCATCGCCGCGACGATCGCGGTGTGACCGACGAACGAGAGACCGATCGCCGCGGCCGCCCCCGTCGCGAGCGACGCGAGGAACCCGACCTTGAATTTCTTGCCCGCGCGCACCGCCGAGACGTCGAGCGTCACGCCTTCGATCTCGATCGAGACGCGCATGCCCTCGCGGACGTCGATCTCGTCGCCCGCCTGGAGCGGCGCGGGCGACTCACCGCGGTTCTTGACCGTCGCCGTCGCGCCGGCCGGGACCGACACGAACCACTGGCCGCCGCGGACGCCGACGACGTCCGACTTCATCGTGTTGGGGACGACGAAGTCGCCGCCCTCGCCGATCGAGAAGCCCTTGCCGGTCTCGAGGTGGTTCACGGAGAGCACCTGCGCGCCCCAGGTCACCTTCACCTCGACCGCGTCGAGGTGCGACTCGACCTCGTCGGCCGCGACCGCGGGACCGCTCTGGACGAGGGCGTACGAGACGTGCCCGGTCTCCTCGACCTCTTCGATCTCGAGCGGCTGCTCCTCGACGGTCGCGATGAACGGGTTGTACGGGCGGAACGGGTTGGCGAAGGACGAGGTGGTCATGATGGTTTCTTTGACGCAGAGCAGCAGCGCCGCTCTGCTCACGCAGGCAGCTGGGGGTTTTGGGAATGCGACTTCGCCTCGGGGGCGCTGTTTTCAGCGTCGTTCAGCGTCGTCGAGGAGGAGAGACAGGGCTCCCCGGGAAAGGTTCCCAAGATCCCTCGGTCACCCGTTCGGATGACGCCCAGACCGCGGTGCTACGCTGCAGAGACCGTGTCCACACACGTGACGCTCACTTCTTCGTCGTGATGCACATGACGGCGTAACGCGGCTCGGTGTCGTCGTCGGGCGGCGCGGCTTGGCTCTTGCGCTCGAAGCGGTAGGGGTCGGTGAAAGCGCCGGCGGAGACCCAGAAGTGGCGCGTCGTCGCGCGCGCGCGTTTGTCGCCGTCGAAGCGGATGCCGGAGGCGGTCATGCTCGCGTCGGGATCGTCGCGCACGGCGGCGATCTCCTTCGTGTTCGCGAGGCGCTGGTTCGCGCCGCACAGCGTCTTGCAGACGTCGGCCGCTTCGCTCCAGGGGAGGCTCGCGACGACGAAGCGACCGCCGCCTTCGTCCGTGACGATCACCGAGCGCCCCTTCGAGCCCTCGATCTCCTCGCACGATCGGCGGGCTTCGTCGCGCGAACGCGCGGGGAGGTAGTCGGTCGCGAGCGGCGCGTTCGAGTCGTCGTCGGGCTCGCCGCAGGCGACGAGCGCCAGCAAGCAAGGGACGACGACGCGAAGCATGGGGCTCGGTAGAGCAGCCGCCGTTCCAAGCGCGAGCGCGCGACGGCGTCCGCGATCGAGGACGATTTCACGATGCCCACCCCGGCCCCGGTCCAGGCCCGATCCAGCGGTGTAACGAGCGTGTTGCGGCTACGCAGCGAGCTCGCCGGTGAGACCGTCGAGGAGGATCCTCGTCTCGAACGCGCTCGGCACGCCGGCGATGCGACGGACCTCTTCGTGCGGCTCGACGCGAAGCGCGGCGCGGAGCTCCTCGGTCGCGCGCGCGCGCGCGTCGGCGAGGGCCGCGCGTTGCGACGGCGTGAGCTGCGGCTCGAGCCACGCCGCCACGTCGTGCGCGAGCTCCGCGTGGCGGACCTCGTCGCGAGCGATGCGCGCGAGGATCGGACGCAGCTCCGTCGCCGCCCGCTCCGCCTGGAAGAGCGCGACGACCGCGCCGTAGGTCTCGCGCACGCAGCCTTCGACCGCGTTCTCGAGCGCGATCGCGAACAGGTCGCGCGCGCCCGGCGCGTCGACGACGACGGGCGGTACGACGGCGCCGGCCTGCCGCGCGAGCGCGGACATCTCGCGTGCGTGCCGGATCTCGTCGGTCCGCGAACGCCGCGCGCGCGCGACGAGCGTGGCCGGAGCGCCGTGCGCGCGGAGCTCCGTTTCGAGCCGCCGAAACGCGACGACGCTCGCCGCTTCGAGGTGCGCCGCCTGCGCGAGGTAGGCGCGGAGGCCGCTCGCGGCGCCGCCGCTCAACGCGGCGAGCCCGTCCGGCCGCCGCCCGCACACGGCGCCGTCCGGCTCGAGCTGCGGATCGCGGTCGGGTCCGGTGACCGTCCCGTCCTTCGCGATCGTGAAGTGCCAGCGGTACTTGATGAAGGTGCCGCAGCCCACGCCAACGGCGAGGATCTCGTACGACCCGTCGGGGTTCTGCTTCCAGCCCGACTTCGCGGGCGTCGAGGTGCAGGTGAACGGGACGTTCCGCGTGAGGAGCAGCATGCGCGCCTCCTCGAGCGAGTCGATCGTTCCGAGGAACGCGCGGAGCTCCGCCTCCGTTCGCACCGCGCCGACCTCGTCGCCGCGGGTGTAGACGAGGAGCTCTTTCTCGACCTCTCCGTCGGGGACCAACGCGCCGATCGGATCGCCGTTCGTGGACCATCCGTCCATTGGCGAGCTCAACCCGAGCGTCTCGAGCGACGCCGTGCACGCGCCCTTGTCCGTCGCCGTCGCGCAGGCGGTCCCGACCTTGGCGGCGGCGCGCGCGGCGCCGAGACCGCCGTCCGCGTCGAGCACCTGCCGGCGAAGCTCGAGGTAGTCGACCGGCGTAGCGGGCGTCAGCGCCGGCGCGATCCCCGCGAGCGGCGGCGAACACTGGTAGTCATCGGCGGCGAACACCCCGCTGCCGCCACTGCCGCTCGTGCTGCTGCCGCTACTGCTACTGCTGCTCGTGCTCGTGCTCGAGACCGTGCTCGGCGACGCAGGCTCCGTCTCACCGTCGCAGGCAAGACCGGAGGCAGCCGACGACGCGAGCGCGAGCGCAGCGACCTGTCGAAGACGGACAAGCATGGACGACCTCATCGCGAAGGCACGAGCCTCGCACGCCCCGTACCCGCGACGAACGCACGAAATCCCCGCCGTTCCGCTGTGCCACGAGCCGTCGTTGGCACACCCACACGATCCGCCGATCGCGGTGTCGCGCCCGCGTCACGCGAAGCCGACAACAACATGCGGAGCGAGCGCATCGAGGAGCGCCGCGGCCTCGCGCGCGCTCGGGACGCCGGCGACGCGATGCACGTCGGCGTCGGGCTCGTGGGCGAGCGTGGAGCGCAGCGCGAGGAAGGCCTCGGCGCGCGCGGCGGCGGACCATCCGCCGGAGACGCCGAAGTCGGAGTGCGGGGGCGCGTCGAGCGCGCCGAGCGCGGCGACGCACGCGTCGCGATCCGTCGCCGTCGCGCAGGGAACGCCCCACTGCTCCGTCGCGACGCCCGGGCCCGCGTCGAGCTCTCCGGAGGCGAAGGTTCGCGTTCGCAGCTCGACGTAGTCCACCGGCTCGGCGAGCCGAAGGCCCTCGAGCGGCGACGGAAGCGGCGGCGCACAAGCGAAGGTCGCCTCTTCACGGAAGACGGCGGGCACCACGAGCGGCGGAGGAGTGGGCGGCGGATCGACGACGAACGTGGGGCTGACGTCGGGGCTCTCCGCGGAGCGCGGCGGGTCGGCGTCCGAACATGCGGCCGCGCCGGCCCCCGACGCCAGCGTGAGCGCGACCATTCGTTGAAAACGCAGCGCGAGCTTCACGGCGGAAGATCAATGAAAGCACATTCCACGCCGCTCCCACCTTCCACAAAACACCGCCGCCCTCACGACCTGTGCCAGCCAAGCGTGGCACAAGCCGGAAGACGCTGTCGCGGCCGAGCGAGCGCGCTCCGTCGGCCGCCGTCGGCCGCCACGACGCGCGCGCCGACGAGGACGGACGGGGTGCTCAGTCGGCGCGGTACATCGTCATGACGCAGGCGCCGCCTAGGCCGAGGTTGTGTTGGAGCGCGATCTTTGCGTCCTTCACCTGGCGTTTGTCGGCGGTGCCGCGGAGCTGCCAGACGAGCTCGGTGCACTGTGCGAGGCCGGTCGCGCCGAGGGGGTGGCCTTTCGAGAGGAGGCCGCCGCTTGGGTTTGTCACGAATTTGCCGCCGTACGTGTTATCGCCTGCTTCGATGAACTTCTCGGCTTCCCCCTCCTTGCAGAGGCCGATCGCCTCGTAGGTGAGGAGCTCGTTCGCGGTGAAGCAGTCGTGGAGCTCGACGACGTCGACGTCCTCCGGACCGACGCCGGCTTGGTCGTAGACCTTCTTCGCGCACGCCTTCGCCATGTCGAAGCCGACCATCTTGATCATCGAGTCCTCCTTGAAGGAAGAGTCGAAGTCCGTCGTCATCGCCTGGGCCGCGATGTAGACCGGCTTCGTGATGCCGTGCTTCTTCGCGAACTCGTCGGAGCAGAGGATCGCCGCGGCTGCGCCGCAGGTGGGCGGACAGCACTGGTAGCGCGTGAGCGGATCGAACACGTCGGGCGAGGCGAGGACCTCCTCGATCGTGAGCTGCTCCTGGAACATCGCGTACGGGTTGTTCGCGGCGTGCTTGCGCGCCTTGCTGCTGATCGCGGCGAAGGTCTCCCGCTTCGTGCCGTACTTCCAGCGGTACTCGCGGCCCGCGCCGCCGAACATCTGCGCCGCCGGCGGCGCGGAGCTGAAGCCCTGCACCTTGCTCATCAGGTTCGCCTGCCACTCGAGCGGGTTCGTGCGATCGGTGAACTTGGAGCCGAGCGCGCCCTTCTCCATCTTCTCGAAGCCGAGCGCGAGCACGCACTCGTAGAGACCGCCCTGGATCGCCTGCGTCGCGAGCATGAGCGCGGTCGAGCCGGTCGAGCAGTTGTTGTTCACGTTGAAGACCGGGATGCCGGTGAGCCCGAGCTCGTAGACGGCGCGCTGCCCGCAGGTGGAGTCGCCGTAGACGTACCCGACGTACGCGGATTGGACCTCCTTGAAGTCCACCTTCGCGTCCGCGAGCGCGGCCTTCGCCGCGTTCACCGCCATCACGTTGTACTCGTCGCTCGCGCCCGGCTTCTGGAACTTCGTCATGCCGACGCCGATGACATTGACCTTACGCATGATGAACCTCTTCAACGCAGGGGCTCCGCCCCTGCACCCCGCTCGCGGGACTCGCAGAAATTCGCGAAGGCGCGAATTTCCGACCGCCCGCTCGCTTGTAAACGACCACCATCAGCACCATCAGACCAGACCCTTGAAGAACGTGAGCTTGTGCGCGACCCGAGGGTCGCCGTCGATTCGCACGCGTCCGTGCATGTAGAGATCGCGGAGCGACTCACCCTTCGCGAGCGCGACCAGCGTCTCGTCGTCGAGCGTGAGCGTCGCCGCCGCGCCGGAGGGCTTCCCCTCCGTGATGGCGCCGGCGCCCGTGAGATCGAGCAGCCACGACGCCGTCCCGACCACGAGCCCGACCTTCGCGCCGACCTCCTTCGCCAGGTTCGGCGTCTTCGCGAGCCGCTCGCCGAGCGCCTTCACGATCGCGGGGGCCTGCGACGGAGCCGCCGCCGCCGGTGCCGCGGCCTTCGCCGCAGGCGCCGCGCCGCCACCGCCCGCCGCCGCACCGCCACCGGAGCCGCGGAGCTTCGCGACGACCTCGGCGCCGCGCTTCGGATCGATCTTCTTCAGGAACATGAGCTTCTGCGAAGCCATCACGTCGCCCGAGATCTTGAGCTTCTTGTCGGTCCAGAGCTTCATCGGATCGGCCTTCCCCGCGACCATCGCGCGGAAGTCCTCGTCCGAGAGATCGAGCACGCAGTCGCCCGCCGTGCCGCCCTCGGTGACGGAGCCCTTGCCGTTCTTGAGGTCGAGCGTCCACGCCGAGTCGGGGCTCGAGAGGCGGAAGAGGAAGGTCTTCCCGATCTCGGCCGCGAGCCCGCCGTTCTGCTCGATGTGATCCCGAATGACCGCGAACGCCTCCGCGCTCGTCGGCTCACCCGACGGCGCCGCCCCCGCCGCCGCGGCCGCCGGAGCGCCGCCGCCCGCCGCGCGGAGCTTCGCGACGACCTCGGCGCCGCGCTTCGGATCGATCTTCTTCAGGAACATGAGCTTCTGCGAAGCCATCACGTCCCCGGAGATCTTGAGCTTCTTCTCCGTCCAGAGCTTCATCGGATCGGCCTTCCCCGCGACCATCGCGCAGAAGTCCGCGTCCGAGAGCTCGAGGACGCAGTCCGCCGACGAGCCGCCCTGCGAGACGCCGCCCTTCCCGTTCTTGAGGTCGAGCGTCCACGCCGAGTCCGGCCCGCTCAGCTTGAAGAGGAACGTCTTGCCGATCTCGGAGGCGAGCCCGCCGTTCTGCTCGATGTGATCGCGAATGACCGCGAACGCCTCCGCGCTCGTCGGCTCACCCGACGGCGCCGCCGCGGCCGCCGTAGCCGCCGCCGCCTTCTTCTTCTCCGGCGCCTTCGGGATCTCCTTGTAGAGCTCCACCGCCGCGTTGGAGATGACGACCTTGTCGCGCTCCTTCACCTTGCAGCGGAAGACGATCTTCTCGCCCTCCTTCCACATCTCCGTCACCAGCGTCTCGCCTGGGAACACGCTGTCCGAGAACCGGACCTTGATGCTCTTGAAGAAGCGCGGGTCGTCGTTCGAGAAGCTCTTGATGACGTGACGCGCGGCGAAGCCGAACGTGCAGAGGCCGTGCAGGATCGGCTTCTCGAAGCCGAACGCCTTCGCGAAGCCGGGGTCGACGTGGAGCGGGTTGATGTCGCCGGAGAGACGGTAGAGGAGCGCCTGCGACTCGCTGATCTTCTCCTCGACGATCGCGTCCGGCTTGCGGTCCGGCGCGACGTTGACCTCGGCGGACGGACCACGCTCGCCGCCCCAACCGCCCGCGCCGCGGACGAAGGTGGAGAGCTCGTTGTAGACGAGCTCGTTGCCGTCCTCGTCGAAGCTCGTGATCGCGGTGACGACGACGGCGCCCTTCCCCTTGTCCCAGATCTCCTTGATCTTCGCCTTGTGCGTGAGCTTCGCACTCGGCGGGAGCGGACGGCGGAGCTCCGTGTACTGCTCGCCGTGGAGGATGCGGTCGAAGCCGTAGTTCATCCCCGGCGCGGTCTCGCCGCGCTTGGCCATCTCGAAGACCATCGAGAGCGCGGGGACGACGCCGAAGGTCGGGAGCGCGCGGAAGCTCGCGTCGTTCTCGTAGAGGTACTGGAGCTCCTTCGGGTCCGTCGCCTTCGCGCCGGCGCCGACGCCGAGCGCGTAGAGCGCGAGGTCCTTCTCGTCGTAGGAGGACTTCTGTGGCGGGAACTCGTAGCCGAGCGCGGTATCGACGTCGATGAGGTCGTTGCCGCCGAGCGCCCTCGACTCGAGGTTCCCGAGGATCGGGCCCATCGACTCGTTGATGTTCGCGGGGTGCGTCGCCTTCTCGAAGCTCGTGATCTGGCTCCACGCCTTCTTCACCTGGTCCGGCGTGATGTCGCGACCGAGCTTGAAGAGCTTCCCTTCGGTGCGCTCCCAGCGGAGCTTCGTGAAGAGGCCGCCGCCGACCTCGAAGAGGCCGCCCGTCTCCTCGCAGCTCTCGTGCACGAGCCACGCGACGAGCGGCGACACGTACTCCGGCTTGAGCGCGTCGGTGATGTTCTTGGGGAGCACCGTCTCCGTGAGGCGCGAGCCCGCGATCGGCGCGATCGTGTTCACGAGGACGTTCTTCTTCTTGCCCTCGATCGCGAGCGTGTTCGAGAAGCCGACGAGGCCGAGCTTCGCCATCGCGTAGTTGGCCTGCCCGAAGTTGCCGTAGATGCCCGCCGCGCTCGCGGTGAAGATGATCCGGCCGTAGCCGGCCTCCTGCATGTGGTCCCACGCGGCCTTCGTGACCTTGTAGCTGCCGCGCACGTGCACGCGGTAGATGAGGTCCCAGTCGTCGTCGGTCAGCTTCTTGAACGAGGTGTCGCGGAGGATGCCCGCGTTGTTGATGACGACGTCGACGCGCTTCCACGTATCGAGCGCGGTCTGGACGATCTTGTCGCCGTCCTCGACCGAGTCGTAGTTCGCGACCGCCTCGCCGCCGGCCGCCTTGATCTCCTCGACGACCTTGTCCGCCGCGGCGCTCGACTTCCCGTCCCCCTTGCCGCTCCCGCCGAGGTCGTTCACGACGACCTTCGCGCCACGCGCCGCGAGCAGGAGCGCATGGGCGCGACCAAGACCGTTTCCTGCACCGGTGACGATCGCCACGCGCCCGTCGAAACGCAGATCAGACATCACGCACCTCGTTCTAGACGTTCAGAGCTAAAACTTTAGCGTACGAACTATCGGAGCACGAAACGTCCCCGTCAAGGCACGGGGCCCGCCCCGGCGGTCACAAGAACATGGTTCGCGAGGTACTCAGGAGTGGCTCCCCGCCGCGCCAGCATTCGTGCATAACGCTGCGCATTTTGTGGAGTCACTGCGCAACTTGCGCAGCGATTCGCGCAAGTTGCCGATCTCGTCACGCCGGTGTGGACGACGGACGAAGCCGTGACGATGCTCGCCTTCTCGATTCACGGAAGCGGCATGATCCCGGCCGGCTCCGCGTGCGCGCCCGGCAACGCCCGCTACGCCGTGTTTCCGAAGAGCAAGATGCTCTGGGTGACGGAGTGCGTGGGGCAGCCGTCGCGATCGCAAGAATGGAACGCGGGCCTGAGCGACGAGCAGTACACCGCGATCGCGATCGCGGCGCGCAGCGTCACCTTCTCGGAGAAGACGTCCTGCGACGTGCCCGATGCGTACGTCGGGATGACGGTGGCTCCCGTCATCGGCGCGACGTTCGCGAGCAGCGACGTACGCAGCGATCGGTTCGCGTGCGAGCCATCGTTCCTCTTCGCGACTGCGTCCGGCATCGAGAAGGTGATCGACATCGGTGGGCGGGGCGGGTGCCACGCCGGCCGGCTCGCGGTGTGTCGCCGGCGCGGCGACCTACATGTACACGGAGCGACCGGACGGAAGCGCCCACCTCCACACGACGTCATGCGATCCGACCGACGACCAACCGGACGCGTTGCTCACGCCTAGCTACCACTCGCACGCGATCGACGCCGCGACGAAGGAACGCATCACGAGCACGCTCGCGCAACATCGCACCGTCTCGAGGGCCCGCTGCACCCCGGGCGCGAGGTACGAGCACGCGGTCGTCATCGGCGACGACGAGAACCGGAACGCCAGGGTCCTGACCGTCACCGATGACGACAGCGCGTGTGTGTTGTGGAGCGATCGCACGTTCGTCGACCTCGCGCCCGTCCGCGCGCTCTTCGAGGAGCTCGCGGCCGCGCCCGGCCCTTCCACGCCGTAGCGCGTTACGGCGCGCAGAAGCTGCCGCCGTTCGGGCCGAGCGCGGGCTCGGCGAGCGGCGCGGCCGCCTCGTCGATCGAGAGGAGGAACTGCACGAGCGCGGCGACCTTCGCCTCGCGGTCCGGCGTGCCCGGCGCGAGGAAGCCGCTCTTCAGCGCCTCGCGATGGACCTCGAACGGCGACGCGAGGAGCGCCTCGAGCGTGCGGACCTGACCGGCGTGGAGGTACGGCGCGCCGACCGTCATCGAGAGGAGCGACGGCACGTTGTACCCCTTGCCGTCGAGCTCGTTGCCCTGGCCCGGCGTCGCCATGTCCTGCCGCAGCTCGGCGACGCCGACCGCGGCCTCCGCGACGCCGAAGGTGCCGACCGGACGCAACGCGCAGATCATCGAGTCGAGGCCGCCGTTCGTGCCGTTGTAACGCATGTTCTGGTTGAGCGGCGTCACGGCCGGGAGGAGCGAGGGCGGATAGCTCGCGGCGAGGACCGCCGCCGACCACGAACGGTCCTTGAGCGCGTTGTTGACGGCGTTGGTGGAGTCGGGCGTGTAGAAGACCTTCGACGTCGTCCACTTCGGTCCGCCGTGACAGCCCTGGCAGTTGCCCTCCTGGAAGAGCGCGCGCCCCTGATCGACCTTCGCCGCGTCGAGCGTCGATGGGCGCTTCGGCGATCGGATCGACTTGAAGAACGCGGTCACCTGCGCCCAGTCGTCGACGACGCACGCCTCCGCGAGCGAGCCGGGGTTCGCCGGATCGGCCGCCTGCGCGGAGGAGCCGGCGAGGCCCGCCTGTCCGATGCGATCGATCGCGATGCGGTTCACGGGATCGAGCGCGCCGTTCTTCACGATCGCGCCGACGCCGCCCATCGTGCCGCGGATCGCGCCCATCTCGTGATCGCTCACCTCGTCCTGGACCGCGGTCCAGTTGTGGAAGCGGCTGTCGTTCGGGTTCTTCGAGTCGAAGGTCGCGTCGAGGCTGTTCGGCTGACGCGCGCCGCGCGGAAAGAACCACGTCACGTTGTCGGAGAGCGCGTCGACGTGACAGCTCTCGCACGCCGCCCACGCCTGGCCGCGGAGCGACCAGCGGCCGAGCCCCGTCGCGAAGAGGCGCTCGCCCTCGAGCCTCGTCTTCGCGACCGGATCGGTCGGGAGATCGCTCGACGACACGACGTTCGGCGTGCCCTCGCTCCGGCCGGCGAGGTCCTGCGCCTCGAGATCGAGGACCGCGACGTTGCGCGTGTTCTCGCCGTTCACGAAGGCGAAGCGCTTCGTCGAGCCCTCGGTGTGCGTCTTGAACGCGACCGCGATGCCGGTCGGCAGGCGCCCGATGCGCGAGGCGTCCACCCCGGCGGGGGTGAGGTTGATGAACGGCGCCTTCGGATCGCCGACGCCGTCGATCGTGCTCGCCTCGTAGGTGGCGTTGAAATCGACGCGGAAGACCGCGTCGGCGCCCTTCGCCGGGAAGTAGGCGGTGACGGTGCCGGGCACGAAGCCGACGTCCATCGCCGTGAGCGGCATCCGCCGGTTGCCGTCGTTCGGGACGTTGCGCGCGTCGAAGCTCGTCTCGAATTCGCGCGCGAGGTTCACCGTCGCGATCGTCTTCGCCGCGCCGAGGTCGATGATGGAGACCGCGGGCGCGAGCGTCGTCTTGACGTTCGCGGTGTTGGGCGCGCACACGAACGTCGTCGTGTTGCAGACGCCGCCATTCGCGCCGCACTGCGCGTTCGTCGTGCAGTTCGTCGTGCACTTCCCCGCGACGCACGAGCCGGCGAGCGCGCCGGGGCACGCGCCGTCGTCGATGCAGTCGGCCGCCGCAGGTCCGGTGAACGGGCCGCCCGGACCCTTCGGCGAAGCGCAGATCGAGGACACGTAGCCGAAGGAGCCCTGGATGTTGATCGACAAGAGCTGGTTCGGGAAGCAGCCCGCGGTGCCGTTCTTGTGGTCCTTGAAGCCGAGGTCCGCGAGCGGTGGGAGCTCGATGATCGTCACGTCGTTCGGGTCCTTCACCGGGATCGCGTAGACGACGCCGACCTTCGCGACGTCCGCGTTCGAGCCGTCGGCGAGGAGCGGCACCTTGTGCTGGGCGTAGAACTCCGTCACGTAGACCGTCTCGTCGGCGTCGAGGTTGTTGCCGTTGTTCGTGATCGCGACGCTGCGCGGGTGCGAGAGCGCCGGGCGCGCCGCGACCGCGCCGAGGAGCCCCGACGCGGCGAGGGTGGCGTTGAGGTCGACCGTCGACTTCAACGTCATCGCCTCCGTGTCGACGACGAAGACGGTGCCGTCGATCCAGTTCGCGATCCACGCCTGATCGCCCATTGGCGTGAGCGCGATGCCGGTCGGCTCGGATCCGGTCGCGAGCGACGGACCGAGCTTCGGGGCGCCGCCGAGGTCGTCGATGCGCACGACCTTCTGCTCGATGCGCGAGAGCGCGAGCGCGAAGCGGCCGCTCGGATGCACCGCGACGTTCGAGACGTCGCCGCCGACGGGGAGCTCGGCGGACTTCGTGAGGACGGGGCTCCCCGACGCCCAGTCGATCGCGAAGACCGAGACGGTGCCGGCCTCGCGGTTGGCGACGACGGCGTGGCTGTCGTCCGGGGTCAACGCGATCGACGAGCCGTGCGTCGGCAGCGGGGAGGGCTTCCGCGGCGGCTCGGCCTGCACGTCGTCGCCCGGCGCGGCGTCGTCGCCACCTCCGCCGCCGTCGTTCGTGACGCCGGGTCCGGCGCCGGGCCCGGAGTCGTCGTCACCACACGCCTGAAGGATCGCACAAAGGGCGGCGAACGCGGGCGCGAGCCGCGCCCAACGATAGGAAGTCATCTGGTCTTTGCTCCGGTCTAGAGGGACTCGAGGAACGCGATGAGGTCTCCCTCTTCGTCGCGGCTGAGCCACGTGTCGAAGAAGCGCTCGTAGTGTTTGACGACGTCCTTCAGCGACTTCGCCGAGCCGTCGTGGAAGTACGGCGCGCGCGAGGCGAGCCCCCGCAGCCCGGGCACCTTGAAGCGGTTCACGTCCGCGAACTGCCCGGTGATCATCGCGCGGCCGGGATCGGTCGTGACGATCACGTTGGCCGGGTTCGAGATCTGGCGCACGCGATAGAGCGGGACGTCGCGGTTCCAGCGGTTCGCGGCGCTCACGCCGACGTCGAAGAACGCGAAGCGCGTCGACGAGCCCACGTTCGGCGCGTTGTGGCAGCCGCTGCACGTGCGGTCGCGGTTCGGGCCGAGCTTCTTCTCGTTGAAGATCTTCTGGCCCGCGGCGACGCGCTCGCGGTCGGTCTCCGCGCAGCGACGGCGCCAGCGGGAGTCGCGGCGGCGCGCCCACGCGTCGAACAGGTCGAAGACCTTCGGCGAGAACGCGCTCCCCGAGTTGTCGTCGATCGCGAACGGGAGCGTGAGCAGCGGAACGGGCCCGCCGTCCGCGCCGCGCTGGTCGAGCCATCCGGCGTCCTCGTGCTTCACCTGCGCGGTGACGAGCGAGAGCTCGAAGTCGACGATCGCGGCCCGCGTCGCGTCGTCGATCGCCGCGCCTTGCGCGTGGCCCGTCGTCGCGCCGTTCGACTGGTTGAGGAGGCCCGGCCGCATGTCGGTGAGGTCGGGTGTGTTGCGGCCGTCCCAGTTGATCGCGGCGGTGAAGCGGAGGTTCGTGGTGGGGAGCGGACGGCGGAAGAAGGAGACCTGCCCGTTCGTCGGCGTGAGCACGTTCGAGCTCCGCGGGTCCGCCACGATCTCGACCTCGATGTCCCAGGTCGGCACCGGCCGCGTCTGCGGGAGGCCGACGCGGATCGTGCCGCGCGTGAGGAGGTTCTTCGAGGCGGCCTTGCGCTCCGCCTTCGTCGCGTTCGGGGCGGTCGGAGAGTCGGCGCCGTCGAGGCGGTTGAACACCGGGTCGAGGCCGTTGGTCGCGTCGAAGCGCGCGCGCATGTTCTCCGGCGTGATCGTCCAGCCGGCCTCGGCGACGTGGCACGAGCCGCACGAGCGGCCGTTCGTGCCGAGCGACGCGAAGAAGGGGTTCGAGAGATCGATCTTGCCGGTCGGCGTCGCGCTCTGGACCTTGCCGGAGTCGTTCCGGATCGGCGCGAGCATCTGCCGCGCCGTGAGCGCGTCGACCGCGGTCGACACCTCTTCGTCGTCGTCATCATCTCGATCGTCACTGCACGCGACGGAACCGAGAGCACAGAGGAGAGCGAGACCCGTGACGGCGTGGACGGTGTTCAATGGAGCCTCCATTCGCGGATTGGGGCGAGCCGAGTGCGGCTCCGTGCACTCGGCGCGCCACGCGGGCAGGCGCGATTTCTTCGGGCGGGGCAGAGAGAGCTGAAGCGGGGGCGATCCCGCAATGCGGGGAGGCGCCCGCTACCGATTGCTGGATCGATCCAGCAAGGCGGAGGAGCACCCCGCGCGGGTGCCGACGAGAAGCATCAGCACTGATGCGTAAAACCCGTTTTTCTCGTTAGTCCACCATTGCACACCTGTCCGACATCGAAGGCGACCGCGGTGAGCATCGAGTTTGCACCGAGGGCTCCCTCGTGACCGACGACCTCTTCGCCCACGAGGCCACGCGAGCGAAGCACGCGAACCCGCTCCATATCGAGAAGCTCCGGGCCGCGGTCGAGACGGGGCGCCTGCGCATCATGATCGAGCGCGCAGCCGGGCGGACCGGCGCGCAGGAGCTCGTCTACGAGGGGGACCTCTGCCGGATCGGCTCGCACGTGTCGAACGACGTCGTCGTCGAGGACCCCACCGTCTCGCGCTTCCATTGCCGCATCGCGCGCGGCCGCAGCGGCTGGACCGTCGTCGACTCCGGATCGACGAACGGCACCCGCATCAACGGCGTGAAGGTCCTCTCCGCCGAGCTCGAGGACGAGGGCGTGATCTCGCTCGGCGACTCGATCCTCCGCGTGCGCCCGGACGGCCGTCGCGTGCTGCCGGAGGTGCCGGTGTTGCCTTCGTTCGGCGCGCTCGTCGGCGGCTCCGGCGCGATGCAGCGGCTCTTCGACATCCTCGAGCGCGTCGCGTCGAGCGAGATCGACGTGCTGATCCAGGGAGAGAGCGGCACCGGCAAGGAGCTCGTCGCGACCGAGGTCGTGCAGCGCAGCCCGCGCGGCGGGGGGCCGCTCGTCGTCGTCGACTGCGGCGCGCTCTCGCCGTCGCTGGTGGAGAGCGAGCTCTTCGGCCACGTGCGCGGCGCGTTCACCGGCGCCGACCGCGACCGCGAAGGTGCGTTCGAGGCGGCCGACGGCGGCACGGTGTTCCTCGACGAGATCGGGGAGCTGCCCCTCGAGCTGCAGCCCAAGCTCCTGCGCGCGCTCGAGAGCCGCGAGGTCCGGCGCGTGGGACAGACGAGGACGATCGACGTCGACGTCCGCGTCATCGCGGCGACGCATCGCGATCTCGAGCGCGAGGTGAACCGCGGCCGCTTCCGCGAGGACCTCTACTACCGCCTCGCGAAGGTCGCGGTCCGCATCCCGCCGCTCCGCGATCGGCTCGAGGACGTGCCCGCGCTCGTGCGGAGCTTCCTCGCGGCGATGGGCGCGCGCGACGTCGACGGCGTCGTCTCCACCGTCTTCCCGTCCGACGTCCTCGCGCAGATGCAGAGCTACGAGTGGCCCGGCAACGTGCGCGAGCTCCGGAACTACATCGAGCGCCGCACCGTCCTCGGCGACGTGCTCCCGCCGCGGCGCGTGGCGGAGGCGGCGCACGAGCGCGCGCCGTCGTCGCGTCCGTCCGAAGACGAGCCGGCGCTCCCGTTCCGCGCGGCGAAGGAGCGCGCGGTCGAACAGTTCGAGCGGTCGTACATCGAGCCGCTCCTCGAACGAGCGCAAGGCAACGTCAGCAAGGCCGCGCGGGAGGCAAGGATGGACCGCATGTATCTGCACCAGCTCGCGCAGAAGTACGGGATCCGAACGGCGCCGAAGAAGGCGGCAGGAGCAGGCACGTGAAAGCGGCGGAAGAAGAAGACGGAGAGCCGCGGATGCCCACCCCGGTGACCGAGCGATCGGTCATGCTCGGGAAGTACCGCGTCATCGCGCGCCTCGGCACCGGCGGCATGGCGGAGGTGTTCCTCGCGGTCGCGCACGGCGCGATGAACGTGAACCGCCTCGTCGTCGTGAAGCGCCTGCGCGACGAGCTCGCGAGCGATCCCGCGTCGCGCGAGATGTTCCTCGACGAGGCGCGCCTCGCCGCGCGCCTCAACCACCCGAACGTGATCCAGACCTTCGAGGCGGGCGCCGAAGGCGGGAGCTGGTTCCTCGCGATGGAGTACGTCGAGGGACAACCCTTCAATCGTGTGCTCACGAAGCTGAAGCAAGAGGGGCGCGAGCTCGCGCCGAAGATGGCGGCGCGCATCGTCGCCGACGCGCTGAACGGCCTCCACTACGCGCACGAGCTGACCGACTTCGACGGCACGCCGCTCTCGATCGTGCATCGCGACGTGAGCCCGCAGAACATGATGGTCACCTACGGCGGCGTCTCGAAGATCGTCGACTTCGGGATCGCGAAGGCGGCCGGCTCCGCGCAAACCGCGCACGGCGTCTTCAAAGGCAAAGTCGCGTTCATGGCGCCCGAACAAGTCCTCGGCGAGAACGTCGACGGCCGCGCCGACGTGTTCGCCGCCGGCATCGTGCTGTGGGAGGCCCTCACCGGGCAGCACCTCATGGCGGCGGAGTCGCCCGCGCGCACGCTCTACAACCTGATGAACAAGCAGATCCCGCGCGTCGCGGAGATCAACGACCAGATCCCGCTCGCGCTCGACACGATCGTCGCGCGCGCGCTCGAGCGCGACGTCGACGAGCGCTACCCGACCGCGAAGGCGATGCGCGAGGCGCTCGAGGACTTCATCACCGCGGGCGGCGGCCTCTCCGCCGAGGCGGTCGGCGAGCTCGTCACCGATCTCTTCGCCGATCGGAAGAAGACGGTCCAGGCGCAGATCAAGGCGCAGCTCGCCGCGCTGTCGCTCGCGCGCGGGAGCGATCCCGACGTCTCGGTGAGCAAGACGCACGTGCGGCCCGCGCCCGCCGGCGTCATCGATCTCTCGGAGGCGCCGGAGGGCGACTCGCAGCCGTCCGTCTTCCGCGTCGTCACCACCGCCGCGAACACGCGCACGAACCCGATCGCGTTCGTCGCGCTCGTCGTCGTCACCGTCCTCGCGCTCGGCGTGAGCGGGCTCGCGCTCCATCGCGCGCAGAGTCCGCCCGCCGCCGCCGCTCCGCCGTCGGTGATCACGGTCACGGTCCCGACGCCGGCCGCGCCGCCGCCGCCGAGCGCCGCCGCCACCGAGCCGCCCGCGCCTCCGACGATGACGGCGACGCAAGCGCCCGCGCCGAAGCCCGCGCCGGTCGTGGCGCGGCCCCCAGCGGGCCGCGCGTCGCCGGCGACCTCCCCCGCGACCACACCGGACGAACCGGCACGGCACTCCTCGCCGGCGTCCCAAGAACCTCGTCCGCCGGCGGCGGAGACGGCGCGCGGAAGGACCTTCCGCCGCGATCTATGAGCGCGAGGCTCAGGGGGGTGCCGATGATGCTTGCTCTCTACGTCGGAGTCGGGGTCGCGTGCATCACGTCGCGCGAGGCCCTCGTCTTGGATCCGAACGCCGACGCGGCCGCGCCGCTCCGCCGCGACGACGCCGACGAGATCCCGTGCGACGCGCGGCGCGTGCTCGAGACGATCTGCCAGCAGTGCCACACGCGGCCGCCCGCGAACGGCGCGCCGTTCCCGCTCCAGACGCGCTCCGACGTCCTCGCGTCCTACGGCGGGATGGTGCTCCGCGATCTGATGATCGAGCAGCTCACCGCGCGACGCATGCCGCTCGCGCCGGTGACGATCGCGGACGACGAGCGAAGGACGCTGCTCGCGTGGCTCCGCGCCGGCGCGCCGGCGGACCCGCCGTCGGCGTGCGCGCGCGACGCCGCGGTCGATTCCGAAGCAGGGGGTGACCAATGAACCGGAGACTCATGCACCAACTGATCAGGAGCTCTTTCGTCGCCGTTTTCCTCTTCGCCGCGACCCTCGCGCGCGCCGACGACGACGCGGCCGCCGAGGCGAAGAAGCAGTTCCGCGCCGGCGTGAACCTGCTCGACGATCCCGACGGCGCGAAGTACGAGGAGGCGTTCCACGCCTTCAAGAAGGCCTACGCGCTGTCGCAGAACCCGCGCGTGCTCGGGAACGTCGGCTTCTGCGCGATGCACCTCGAGCGCGACGGCGAGGCGATCGACGCGTACGCCGCCTACCTGCGCGACGCGTCGGACATCGACGAGCGCGAGCGCGAGCAGATCCAGCGCGACCTCGCGACGCTCACCTCGACCGTCGCGAAGATCCGCGTCGTCGTGCGCCACCCCGCGACCGCCTTCACGCTCGTCGACACGCGCGCGCAGACGCGCGGCCCCGCGGTCGAGAACTCGTACGAGATCCAGGGCAAGGAGATCTCGCTCCGCGTGCGGCCGGGGCGCCACACGTTCCGCGTGCGCGCGGCGGACGCCGAGTCGCTGAGCGTCGACGCGTCGCTCGAGCCCGCGTCCGACACCACCCACGAGCTGACGTTCCCGCCGCCGCGCGTCACGACGCCGCTCGTCGTCCGCGAGACGTCGCCCTCGCTCGCGGGCCCGATCGCGCTCGGCGCGGCCGGCGTCGTCGTCCTCGGCGCCGGCGTCACGGCGGGCCTCCTCGCGCGATCGAAGCAAGGCTCGATCGAGGACCGATGCCCGAACGATCTCTGCCCCGCGACCTACGACCTCGAGTCGGAGCGCACCACCGCGAAGACCTACGGCACCGTCGCCGACGCCGCGTTCGTCGGCGGCGGCGTGCTCGTCGCCGGCGCCGCGCTCTGGTACGTGCTGCAGCCGAAGCGGCGCACGACGAGGCCGTCGACCACCGCGAGCGCGATGTGCACACCGGCGGGCTGCGGCTTCGTCGTGGGGCGAGGCTTCTGATGCGCGCCCACCTCCTCCCGCTCCTCCTCCTCGCGGTGACGTCCTGCACGGCGTCGCTCGATCTCGATCGCTTCCGGAAGGAAGAAGCGAAGACGTCGACCAACGTCGTCGCGAGCGTGACGTACATCGACTTCCGCTTCATCGCGCGGAGCATGCTCCCGCACGTCGGCGAGGACATGGAGCTCCGCCTCGTCGACAAGGCGAACACGGTCCAGGGGAAGGCGGTCTACGCCAACGTCAACCGCACCGAGTTCAAGATCGAGTGTCCGAAGTTCGTGCCGAAGTCGGGCGGCCCCTTCCGCGTCGACTTCTGGGCCGACCACAACTTCTCGGGCAAGTACGACGGCATCGTCGGCGGCATCAACGACAAGGACCACGCGTGGCGGCGTGAGCTCGTCGAGCCTTATCCCGAGGACGTGCAGATCGTCGACGGCGGGTTCGTCCTCAACTTCCTCCACGACACCGCGTTCGTCGACATCTTCACCGACCTCGAGGGCAACGCGATCTCGGGCGAGGAGGAGCTCCTCCCGTTCCAGCTCTCGCTGAAGGGGATCGAGGCGTACACCGAGAAGTCGATCGAGGTCCGCGTCGCCGACAAAGGGAGCGGCCGCCTCGTCGGCCTCCATCGACGCAGCGTGGTGCGCGCGCCGTACGTCGCCGAGGTGACAGGCGTGCTCGACTCGCAGACGCCATACGAGGTCTCCGTCTTCGTCGACGCGGACGCCAACGACGAATACGGACCCGGCGACCCGTCGTGGAAGGTCGAGCTCGTCTCGAGCGAGATCGGGATCGTGGCGGACCTCGACCTCGCGACGGCGGCGCAGGCGCCGCTGGGAGACGTCCGATGACGGCGAAGAAGCGGCGCGACTCGAAGGACGAGGCCTCGTTCGAGGGCCTCGTCGATCTCGGCAGCATCCCCCCGACCTCCGGGCCCGGCGCGGTCGACGTGCACGCGGCGAGCACCGCGGTCGCCGATCTCCCGCCCGGCCTCCTCGAGGAGCTGCGCCGCGCGAAGCCGGCCGATCCGCAAGCGACGGTGGAGCGGCGCAAGTTCGAGCCGCCGCCGGAGGCGTCGCGCTTCACCGACGAAGCCCCGACCGCGCCCGGCACCGGCAGCCAGCGCCGCGCGGCGATCCCCGATCCTCCGGAGCCGCCGCCTTCGGGCGGAAAGAACGGCGACCTCCTCGCCGCCGTGAACGCCGCGCTCGCGGCCGCGGGGGCGGCGAAGCTCGAGGCCGACGCGGCCGCGACGCGCGACTCCGCCCCTCACGACGACGCCACCGCGCGCATGCCCGCGTTCGTGTTCCCGCCGCCGGTGATCGAGCGGGCGCGGTCGACGCCGGAGCCGATCGTGCGCCGTCGCTCGCGGCTCCGCGCGGTCGGCCTGACGCTCATGCTGCTCCTTCTCGCGGCGGCGGGCGCCTTCGCCGGGCGGCGGTTCGCGCGTCTTCGTTGATGTACGCTGCACGCGATGCGGATCTCCGGCATCGCGCGGCGCGTGAGCGGCGACGGCGCCGTCCTCGAGCGGGCGCGCGTGCTCGCGGGCGCGGAGGAGCTCGCGTCGTTCGAGCGCGTAGAGCCGTTCGAGCTCGAGACCGACACCGGCGAGCGCGTACGCGTCGAGCTCGCGAGGTCGCTCCGGATCGAGCCGGCCGAGGAGCGCGACCTCCCCTGGAAGGAGATCGAGGGAGACGCGAGCCTCGCCGCGCTGCGGGTGAAGAACGCGCCCGGGCCGCACGTGAAGGTCCGCCTCGTCCGCGCGCGCGTCGAGGATGGCGCGCGGGTCGAGCTCCTCGCCGAGGACGACGCCGAGCACGTGTTCGCGGTGACCTCGAGCCACCGCCGCGCGCCCGAGCGCCGGATCGCGGGCATCACCGCGCGCGCGATCGCGACGGGGGACGACGCCGCCGCGATCGTCGATCGAATGGTCGCGCCCACCGCGAAGAGCAGGCCGCAGGCGGCGACGACGCCCCGCGCGCGCCTCGGCAGGGCTCCGCGCGTGCTCGAGCTCGCCCTCGCGATCGCGGGCGCGCTCCTCCTCGGCGTCGGGTGGACGATGGAGCTGTCGCCGCTCTCGGTCGATCTCGCGGCGCTGGGAGGTGTCCTCCTCGGCGCGGCGGCGCTCAGGTGGACGGCGGCGCGCACGCCTCGCTTCGTCAGCGGCGGACGCAAGGTCGGGAAGCTGAGCCGCCTCGATCCCGGCTTCGCGTTCCTCATGCTCCTCGTCGTCTTCGGCTCCTTCATCGGCGGCTCCGCGCTCACGGACCATGCGACGCCGTGGCAGGACCTGCGCGGGCGGGACGTGTACAACGCGAGCCCCTTGAGCCTCCTGTGGCTCGGCCTCTTCGGCGCGGGCTCGTTCGTCGCCGCGCTCGTGGTGGGGCGCGCGGAGGCGAGGCTCGTCCGCGTCCTCCTCCGCGCGCCGCGGCTCCCTCGGGAAGGTGCGCTCGAGCGCGCGTGGGGATCGTTCTCCGGCGTCGTGCGCGACCCGACGCCGGTCACGGCGGAGGGCGAGGCGGTAGCGATCGTCCACGTCGTGAGCGAGGAGATCGTCGACGGCTCCAACCCGAACATCTACACGGAGCGCTTGCTCTCGAAGGGCACGTTTTTCCTCGACGGCGAGGGCGGTCAGAGCCTCGAGGTCCACCCCGACGACGCGGTCTGGGCGTCGACGGTGGGCCTGCGCGTCCAGAAGAAGGAGGGCTCGAAGACGTTCGTCGAGCACGTGAGCGCGGTCCCGCTTCGCGGCTCCGTCCTCCTCGCCGGGCGCGTCGATCGAGGCGCCGGCGACGAGGACGCGCGCGTGAAGGCGACCGGCGTCGAGTCCCTCCTCTTCGTCGCCGTGCGCGAGGGCGGAGACGCGCGCATGGAGTGCCGCGCGGTCCTCTTCATGCGCCGGCTCGCGTTGCTCGTCGCGCTCACGGTGACGGCCGGCGCGGTCCTGACCGCGATCGTCGCGGAGCCGCGCCTGCCGGCGTTCAACATGCCGGAGGGAGATTAGGTCAGCTCCATCACGCGCTGCTCGAGGCCCTTGCCCTTCGTGACCTGGCTGATGCGGGCCTGGTTGTTGAGGAGGCACCAGAGGACGTGTCCGATGACGGTCTCCGCGTCGACGGAGCCGCGATCGAAGTAGATGACGAGCTCGCGACGGTCCTCGTCGTACTCGACGCGCTTCACCATCGGCAGGTCGCGGACCTGCGCGACGGGGGTCGGGCCCGCGCCGAGGCGGACGCGGACCTCCTCGCTCGAGGCGGTGAGCTCCGTGATCGTCCCGCTCGCGACGACGCGGCCGCGATCGAGGATGCAGGCGGCGTCGCAGATCTCCTCCAGCTCCTGGAGGTTGTGGCTCGAGACGACGAGGGTGCAGCGACCCTTGCGCCGCTTGATGAGCTGGCGGACCTCGTAGGCGACGCGCGGATCGAGGCCCGCGGTCGGCTCGTCGAGGAGCACGATCTCCGGATCGCCGAGGAGCGCCTGCGCGAGCTGCACGCGCTTCGACATGCCGTGCGAGAGCTGGCCGCAACGGAGCGACCACCAGTCCTTGCCGTCGACCTCCTCGAGCACCTCGCGCGCCTCGGCCTCGACCCGATCGGGCGGGACGTCCTGCAGCTGCGCCATGTGCATGAGGAACTCGCCGACCTTGTCCCAGGGCGGGAGCAGCGCGTCCTGCGGGAGGACGCCGACGCGCGAGCGGAGCTCGTCGACCTGCGTCGGCTCGTAGCCGAGCATCTCGAGCTGGCCGCTCGTGGGGCGCAGGAAGCCGGCCATCATCGAGAACGTCGTCGTCTTGCCGGCGCCGTTCGGGCCGATGAGGCCGTAGACCTGTCCTTGCTTCACCTTGAGCGAGATCTGATCGACCGCCGTCTTCACGCCGAAGCGCTTCGTGAGCTTGTTGATGCGGATCGCGATCTCGACGTTCTTCTTCTTCCGCTTCGACGCGGCCTTCTCCGGCAGCGGCGCCGGCATGTAGCCGGTGGGCGCGGGCGCGGTGACGTCGTTCGGCGAGGCGACGGGGCGCGTCTCTTCGTCCGCGGCGGACTTGGTCTCTTCCTTCTTCGTCTCTTCGGCCTTCGTCTCTTCTTCCGGGGGCGGCGGCGCGGCGTCCTTCTTCTCTTCCACCGCGGTCTCTTCGGCGGACATCAGACGTCCCTCTTCGCGAAGAGCGTGCTCGAGGTGGCGAGGAGCGCGGCGGCGAAGCCGAAGCAGACCGCGAGCCCGGTGAGGAACGGACCGACCTGCGGCGAGAGCAGGAAGCGATCGTAGAAGTTCGGGAAGATGAAGCACAACGGCGACGGCTTCGAGATGACCTCGATGTCCGAGTGCCCCGGCGCCCACGCGATGATGTACACGAGCCACCAGATGAAGAAGACGCCGGCGGTCGAGAGGAGCGCGAGGATCGGCACGCGCATGAGCGAGCTGATGAAGACGGAGACGGCGCACCACATCCCGAGGATCGGCATCGACGCCGCCCAGAAGCGGAAGCCCCAGCTGACGATGTCGGCGAAGGGCGCCTCGCCGCGCGCGGACGCGACGATCCAGATGAGCGCGTGCATGCCGAGCGCGACGACGCCGCACGTGGCCCAGAGGCCGAGCCACTTCCCGATGATGTACGAGCTGCGACGCGAGCGGACCGTCCAGTAGCGCACCGTCTTGTGCTGCCGCTCCGCCGAGACGGAGTCGAAGCCGAGGAGGAGGACGACCGCCGGCATCAGCACGAGCGACACCGCGAAGAGGAAGAAGATGAGACCGGGCGCGCGGCCGAGGTGCTCGCCCGTCTTCTCGTCCATGAACCACCAGCCGAAGAACTTCTGCTTCGCCGCGATCAGCGCCTCGGGCGAGATGTCGTTCTCGTGCAGCTTCTTCTGTCGAACGTCGTCCGACTGCGCGAAGAGGAGCGCGAGGCCACCGCCGCCGGCGACGGTGAGCACCGTGAGGATGATGCCCTTGATGCTTCGGAAGCTCTTACGCAGCTCGCGCTGCACCATGAAGCGTGTCTCGACGAAGGGATTCACGCCCTCACGCTAGAACGGCTGTGCCGGCGAGGCAAACGTCCGGGACCCTAGATTTGCGGGTTCTTGCGGCGCCGGGCGACGGCGCGCGCGGCCCCCAGAGCGCCGAGGCCGAGGAGCCACGTCCCGCCTCCGAACGCCGCGCCGGGGGTGGATATTCCGCAGGTCGTCTCCGTGATCGTCGTCGTCGTGCCGGGCGCGCCGGAGCCGGGGCCGTTCGCGTCGTCGTCGTCGTCGTCGCCACCGACGACCGTGCCGTCGTCGGTGCTGAACTCGAGCGCGAGGTCGTCGTACGCGCCGTCGCTGTCGCCGTTGTTTGCAATCTGCACGTAGGTGTCGCCTGTCTTCTCCGGCAGCGTGAACGTCGCGACCGCGTCGCCGGGCGCGGGCTTCGCCGTCGCCTTCGCGTCGGCGTCGTGGCCGTTCGCGGACCACGCGATCGCGCCGCCGACCTTGAGCAGCACGACGGGCGCGAACGGGGTCGCCTGACCGCCGAGCGGGTTCGCGGGCCCGGCTCCTCCCGCGCGCGCGGTGAAGGACACCTTCAGCTTCGTCGCGCCGGCGGGGACCTTCGCCTTGATCTGCACGACGCCGGGCGCGAGGCCGTTCACGGAGACGCTCTGCTTGCCGGGCGCGATGAAGCCGAGGCGCCGCTGCGGCGACGCGATCGGCTTGCCCGCCCACGCGAGGACGCGGTCGCAGCCCTTGCCGTCGACGAGCACGCCGCGGTCCTTCATCGTCTTCGCGAGCGCGGTCTCGCCGGCGGGGAAGTCGGTCTTCAGCACGGCGAGGAAGAGCGCGACGACGTCCTCGAAGCCGACGTCGGCTTGGCCGGGGTTCGCGCGCATCGCTTTGTAGATCGCCTTGTCGAAGGTCGCGCGGTCCCGCGCCGGCAGCGACTCGCGCGCCTCCCAGAGGCCGCCCGAGAACAGCGTCGAGTCGACGTGCACTTCGCCGACGACGTTCGTGCACTTGTCCTTGTTCGCGAGCGTGCGGATCACGCCGGTCGTGCTGCCGAAGTCGCTCGCGGCGTATTCGCCGACGTCGGGGTCGCCGGTGATCGCGGACGAGAAGTAGTCGGCGAGGCCTTCGTTCATCGCGCCGGGCGCGTCGATCGCGCCGTGCTCGTCGACGTGCCACACGCCGAGGCCGAGGCTGTGCTCCACCACCGCGTGCGTGAGCTCGTGGTAGACGACGTCGCCGTCGTACGCGTAGTCGCGCTTCGGACCTTGCCCGAACCAGAGCGCACCGGAGTCGAAGCCGTAGAGCTGCGCGAACACGCCGCCGAGCCCACCGGCCGCGGGCGAGTAGAACGCGTTCTGGAACGTCTCGAGCGGCTTGTTCGGATCGGCCGCCGACGCGAGGTCGCCCTGGAAGATGCCCTTCGGCACCTGGAGGTTCGCGATGAGGCGGAGCTGCTCGTCGACGACGACCTGCGCGCCGGGATCGCCCTGCAGGTCGCGGAAGAACGCGTAGGCCTTGGTCGCGTGGTGGTAGATCGACACCTCGGAGAACGCGTCGCTGCGCGCGGCGGCGCTGCCGGGCGCGTCGCTCGGCTCGTAGAGGAAGTCGCCGTTGCGATCGGCCTTCGCGACCTGCTCGAGGTCGCAGACGTGCACGTCGACGTCGAAGCCGCCGAACGAGAGCGCCTTCACCGACTTCTTGTCGATGCAGTTGTGCGCGACGAGGAACGGGTTCGTGAGGACCCCGCCCACCGGCGCCATCGCGAACGTCTCGGTCACGACCTCCGGCGACTTCGTGGGGTTCGAGCGGTACACCTTCGCTTCGTTCGCGAACACGAGGAGGTCGCGCGCCTCGAGCACCTCGCCCGTCTGCGCGTCGACGATCACGCGCGGCGCCGCCGGCACCCCGGCGGGGATGCGGGGGACGACCGCGTACGCGAGGCGCGCGCCGCGATCGAACGTCGGCCAGATCACGAGGTGCGCCTCGTCCGGCCGCGCGAGCGCGATCTTCGCGGCGTCACGCGGCGTGAGCGTCGGCGTCGTCGAAGGCAACACGTTCACGATCGCGTCGCGCGACGCGATCGGTGCGCCGGTCTTCGCGTAGCGCGTCATCGAGCCGCGCCCGATCACGGGCAGCCCCTCGTGGGTCTGCGCGTAGCGAACGACGGTCTCACCGTCGGCGAAGCGATCGACGCCGCGAGCGACGAGGTCGGCGCGCGCGTCGCCGCCGCTCAGGAGCTCGCCGCCGCCCAGGAACAAGATGAGGAGGAGGTGACGCGTTCGCACCGCGAGCGTATGCCTGAAAAAAGTCCTCGACGCGAGGCGGAGGAGGCTTTACGTCCATCTCCGTCGCGCGCGGTCCACCGCGCCGGCCTCGTGGTCCCGTCGACCCGGAAACGTGAACCCCGCCAGGCCCGAGAGGGAGCAACGGTAGCGCGGAAGGGTGTGGCGGGGCCTTTCCCTATTTTGTCGCCCGCGCCATCATGTGCCGGCACACGGCACAATTGGCTCATGTGCCGTATGGCATGCGCCACTCGACGTCGCATCGCGACTTCTTGAGCGAGGCCGCATCGCGATCTCGCAGATTTTCTCACCCGAAATCGCGACCTTGTGAGGGCCGCATCGGCGGAGCACCGGAGCGCGCACCCGGCAGCTCCGGAGGAAGCGCTCGCGTTCCAAGCCTGAATCGCGAGCTGCACCCGCGTAGGGTGCATCTTCGCAGGTGCGAGCGGGGGTGCAGGGCGCGGCCCGCTGCGTTGAATCAAGACACTGGCGCTCGCGGAAGGATTCCGATAGCTCTTGAGGCAGGCCCCGAGGCGCGTCAGCTCCTCCGGTCCGCAGGTTTATCCCGGCTCCGCCATTTCGGCGGAGCCTCGAGTTGCTCACAGCGGTCAACTCCTGCATTCGAGGAGAGGGCCGGCGCCCGAGGCGCCACGCAGCTTCGTTCACCTCCTCGTGAGGTGGGTCATTCGCGATGAGGACCGAGTCACGCCACCCTTCCCCTGATGCGCGCGTTTGGCGCGTCGACACGCCGCATTCCGCGCGTCGAGCAACGCATCGGGTCCTGGCGCTCCGGCCCCTCTCCTCCGACCAGGCTTTCGTGGGCGTCATCGGGCGGGAAAGCGATTCCCGTCCATGGCCAAGAATATCCTCGTCATTTCGTGCGATTACCGCGAGACACGCGCCGCTCTAATCGAGAACGGCATCATCGCCGAGCTTCACATCGAGCGTAAGGGCGCCGAGTCCGGCACCGTCGGCAACGTCTACCTCGGCAAGGTCACGCGAGTCCTCCCCGGGCTCCAGGCCGCCTTCATCGACATCGGCCAGGAGCGCGCCGCGTTCCTCCACGTCGAAGACCTGATCCGCCCCGACGACTTCGACGAGTACCTCGCCGGTGGGCGCAAGTTGGCACGCGGTGAAGGACGATCGTCGACGACGAGCGAAAGCGAAGACGAGGACGAGACCGCGGAGGGCGAGGCGAGCCCCAGCTCCGGGGAGCGCGAGACCGATGCGCGCGCCGACTCCAATCCGCGCGCCGCCGATGAGCCCGACGCCGACTCCGACTCCGACGAGCCCGCCGACTCCGACGAGCCCGCCGACTCCGACGAGCCGGACTCCGATGAGCGCGACGCCGACTCCGGCGAGCCCGACTCCGACGAACCGGACTCCGACGAGCGCGCCGTCGCGGCGGAGAGCGATCGCGATCTGGATTCCCCCTCCCAGGCGTCCGCGACCGACGACGACGCGAACGACTCGGATCCCCCCGCCGCGGGGCTCGGCGGAGGCATCGACGACCTCGAGACGACGGTCGCGTATCCTGACTGGCCCGCGCCGCCCGCGCGGAAGCAGAACGGATCGACCACCGCGAAGCGCGCGCTGCGCAGCGGACCGAGCGACGCGCCGCCCGCGAGCGATCCTCCCTCCGACGAAGTGATCGCGCCGCCGAGCCCGCCGTCCGCGGTGGAGACGCAGCCGCTCATCGAAGACGTGTCGTCCGTCGCGCTCGGTGGCGTCGCAGCCGAATCGTCCGAGCGGCTCTTCGCCGACGACGACGATGACGACGACGACGACGACGATCGCGCGGAGGTGCGAGGGCAGGACTCGATGCGCTCGCTCGCCTCGCAGCCGACGCTCGACGAGCTCCCCTCCTCCGACTCCGATCGCCCCTCCTCCGCCGCGCACGATGACGAGAGCGACGACGACGATCTCCTGGGCGACCTGCCCGGCTTCACGGTGTCCGAGCCCGGCGAGCCCGTCCCGCGCGCGCCGGCTCCGCGAGCCGCGGAGCGCGAGCGCGGAGAGCGCGGCGGACGGCGCCGGCGACGCGGACGCGGACGCGGCGAGCGCACCGGCGATCGTCCGGCGACGGAGGCACGCGGCAGCGGCGGCGGAGGCGGCGAACGCACGCGCGGACGCGACGGCGGCCGCGGACGTGACGGCGGCCGCTCGACCGGCCGCGACGGCAGCCGCGGGCGCGACGGCAGCCGCGGGCGCGGCGATCGCTCCGGCGCCGGCGGGCTCCCCGGACGCCTCTCGAAGTCGACGCCGATCCGCGACGTCGTGAAGGAGGGGCAGGAGATCATCGTCCAGGTGACGAAGGATCCGATCGGGACGAAGGGCGCGCGCTGCTCGAGCCACATCTCGCTTCCGGGTCGCTACGTCGTCTACCTCCCAACGGTCGATCACATCGGCATCAGCAAGCGCATCGGCAACGACAAGGAGCGCGCGCGCCTGCGCGAGGCGATCGAGGCGATGAAGCCGCCGTCCGGTGGTCTCATCGTGCGCACCGTCGCCGAGGGCCTCACGAAGAAGGGCCTCAAGCAGGACGTCGGCTACCTCGTTCGCCTCTGGGGCGAGGTCGCGAAGAAGCGTGAGGGCGCGAGGGCGCCGGCGCTCCTCTCGAGCGAGCTCGACCTCGTGCTGAAGGTCGCGCGTGACCTCTTCACCGACGAGGTCGACGAGGTCGTCATCGACGACAAGCAGCAGTACGACCGTCTCTGCCGCTTCGTCGAGATGTTCGCGCCCGAGCGCCTCAAGGACGTGAAGCACTACTCGGAAGAGGAGCCCATCTTCGACGAGTACGGCATCGAGGACGAGATCGGCCGCGCGCTGTCGCGCAAGGTCCCGCTGCCCTCCGGCGGCTACCTCATCATCGATCAGGCCGAGGCGCTCACCGCGATCGACGTCAACACCGGTCGGTTCGTCGGCAAGGGCAGCAAGGACATGGAGGAGACGATCCTCAAGACGAACCTCGAGGCGGTGAAGGAGATCGCCTACCAGCTTCGCTTCCGGAACATCGGCGGCCTCATCATCCTCGACCTCATCGACATGGAGCAGCACAAGAACCGCGAGAAGGTGCGCCGCACGCTCGAGGAGCTCCTCCAGAAGGACAAGGCGAAGACGACGCTCAACCGCATCTCGGACCTCGGTCTCATCGAGATGACGCGCAAGCGCACGCGCGAGAGCCTCGGCCGGCTCCTCCACGAGCCCTGCTTCTACTGCGACGGCACCGGCCAGCTGCAGTCGAAGGAGACGATCGCGTTCGAGATCCTCCGCGAGATCCGCCGCAAGCGCGGGACCCTCCCCGGCTACTCCGTCCTCGTGAACGCGCACCCCGCCGTCGCCGACGTGCTGAACAGCACCGAGAAGGCGGCGGTGCAGGACGCCGAGAACAAGTACATGCGGAAGATCATCGTGACCCCGCGCAAGGAGTACCACCTCGAGCAGTTCGACCTGGTGGGCAAGTAAGTCATGAGCGAATCGAAGCGCGCCGACGAACGGATCACGATCAACAAAGAGTTCGAGTCCTTCGACGCCTTCATCCAGGAGTACGTCACCAACATCTCGCGCTCCGGCGTGTTCATCCGCGCGCAGCGGCCGCTCCCGGTCGGCACGCAGGTGAACCTGCACTTCACCGTCATCATGGATGCGGTGGAGACGATCGAAGGTGTGGGCGAGGTCGTCCGTGTCGAGAAGGACGGAATGGGGGTGGTCTTCCGCGAGCTGTCCGCTTACTCCAAGGACCTGCTCGACAAGTTGCTGATCCAGCGTCGCTAATTGATAGAATCCGGCCCCGAGAAACCCATGCGCAAGCTCGCCATCATCCTCATCGGTCTTCTCCTCGTCGCGTGCGGCAGCAGCATGCCCGCGCCCACCGATCGCCTCGCCAGCGCGGAAGCCGCCTCGCGAAGCGCGAAGGAGCTGGGCGCGAACAACGAGCCGAAGGCCGCCCTGCACCTCAAGCTCGCAAGCGATCAGATCGACCAGGCGAAGAAGCTCATCGCCGACGGCGACAACAAGCGCGCCGACCTCGTCCTCCAGCGCGCGAACGCCGACGCGGAGCTCGCCGTCATGCTCGCGAAGGAACACAACGCCAAGACGGAAGCCGACAAGGCGCAGCAGAACGTCAAGAAGATCAAGGAAGGGAAGTGAGCCACATGCGTCTTGTCAACGTCGGGGCTTCGCCCCGACACCCCACCCCAGACACGGCCCTCGCGCGGAGCGCTCGGGGCGCTTCGCGCCCGCTTTCGCGGCCGCTTCTGGGGCCCCTTGTCAACGCCCACACCTCAGATACGGCCCTCGTGCGGGGCGCTTCGCGGCCGCTTCTGGGGTCCCTGGTTGGTGTTGCTCTCGTTGCGCTCTTTGTTGGTGGGTGTGGGAATGCGCTGCCGCCGAAGGAGCTCGTGGACGCGCGGGCGGCGTATCAGGCTGCGTCGAAGGGGCCTGCGGCGCAGCAGACTCCGGCGGAGCTCCATGTCGCGAAGCAGGCGCTCGACCAGGCCGAGCGCGCCTTCAACGACGACCCGGGCTCGGTCGAGACGAAGGACTACGCGTACATCGCGACGCGCAAGGCCGAGCTCGCCGACGCCTCGGCGCGCGCGATCATCGCGCAGAAGGATCGCGAGGGCGCGGAGAAGGACGCCGCGAACCTCACCGCCGATCAGCTCCGCAACGCGCGCAACGAGCTCACGAGCACGAAGCACAACCTCGAGAAGACGCAGGACCAGCTCGCGCAGGAGAAGGCCGCGCGCGAGGCCGCGGAGAAGAAGGCCGCGCAGGCCCTCGCCGACCTCCAGAAGATCGCCGCCGTCACGAAGGAGGCGCGCGGCATGGTCATCACGCTCTCCGGCTCGGTGCTCTTCGCGTCGAACGAGTCGACGCTCCTTCCCGCCGCGATGCTGAAGCTCAACGAGGTCGCGGACGCCCTCATCAAGGGCAACCCCGACTCGAACATCACCGTCGAAGGCCACACCGACTCGCAAGGCCAGCGCCAGTACAACATGGACCTCGGACGCAAGCGCGCCGAGGCCGTGCGCGAGCAGCTCGTCTCCCGCGGCGTCGCCGCCGACCGCATCAAGGCCGTAGGCATCGGCCCCGATCGCCCCGTCGCGAGCAACAACTCCGCCGAAGGCCGCGCCAACAACCGTCGCGTCGAAATCATCGTCGAACCAGGCAAACACTAACTCCCACCCCGCCGGACGCGCAGCGCACCGGCTCCCCTTTCCCCATCGAGAAGGCCGCGCCCGCGAGCGTCATGGGGTCGGCCTGACGTTGAGACCGACCCGCGAAGCGGCCGCGCATGCGAGCGCGTAGCGCCACGAGCCCAAGCCCGGGGCCGCATCGGGGTCGGAGCGTCGGGTTCGCCCCCGGGGCCCCAGAAGCGGCCGCGCAAGCGGGCGCGAAGCGCCCCGAGCGCGCAGCGCGAGGGCCGTGTCTGGGGTGGGGTGTCGGGGCGAAGCCCCGACGTTGAGTGCGTAACTAGTGCCGCCCGCCGGGCATGTCCGTGAGGTTGGGCGGAGCGTTGGGGTCGCGCTTCGGCGCGGGACGCGGGGCGGGGGTGGGGTGACGCGTGGGGCGCGGTTGCGGGGACGGGCGCGGTTGCGCGATCGGTGTGCTGACGACGCTCGAGGGTTCGGGCTCCGTCACGGCGGTGCTCGGGGGATCGGGGAGCGGTGCAGGCACCGGCGCGATCGTGATCGCGGTGCTCGGCAGCGGGATCGGGCTCGGCTCCGCCGTGTCGATCACGATCACCGACGGCGGCGGGGCGGCGATGCGGGGAGGCGGCGGCGGCGAGCGGCGCCAGAGCGCGACCCACACCACGACGGCGACGAGGAAGCCGGCCGCGATGCCGAGCGGGAGGATGTTCGGGTTTCGCGTCGGGGACGGGCGGGAGGTCGCCGTGATCGGGAGCGGATCGGCGACGATCGCCGGCAGCACCGGCGGCGACAGCGCGGGCGGCGTCAGCGCGGGCGGGGCCAGCATCGTCGCCGATAGGCCGTACGCGCCTCGCGCCGTCGAGACGAGCGGCGTCGTCGCCGTATCGGCCGCGTGATCGACGGTGCTCGGATCGTCCGTGACGAGCGGCGTCGTCTCCGTCTTGCGGACCGGCACGCCGTGCTCGAGCGTGATCGTCTCGGAGGTGGGGCCGGTGGAGTGGCCCATCGTCGCGAAGATCTGCTCGACGCTCGCCTGCGCCTTTCGCGTTCCGAACGGCACGAGCTCCTTCGCGAGGAGCGCGACGTTGGCGGGGCGCGCGACCGGATCCTGCGCGAGGCAGCGCTCGACGATCTGCGCGAAGCGCGGGGGAATGCCGGGCACGCGCTCCGAGAGCGGGGTGAGCGGCGCCGCCGACATCGACGCGAGCACGCTCATCAACGTCTCGCCCTTGTACGGGACGAAGCCGCTCGTGAGGCGATAGAGGATCGCCCCGAGCGAGTAGATGTCCGCGCGCGCGTCCACCGAGCGCGAGCTCTCGATCTGCTCCGGCGCCATGTAGCCCGGCGAGCCGAGCGCGACGCCGTCGTCGGTGAGCTCGCCGACCTGGCTGCCTTCGTTCAGGAGCGCCTTCGAGACGCCGAAGTCGAGGACCTTCACGCTCCCGATGCCGCCGGGACCACGCGCGACGAAGAGGTTCGCCGGCTTCAGGTCGCGATGCACCATCCCGAGCGTGTGAGCCTCCGCGATCGCCTCGCATGCCTCGAGGACGTAGTCGACCGCTTGATCGATCGGCAACGGACCGCGACGCTCGAGCGCCTTCGAGAGGTCCTCCCCCTCGAGCCGCTCCATCACGTAGTAGGGCGTCTCGTCGTCGAGCGTGCCGACGTCGAAGACACGCGCGACGTGATCGCTCTTGAGCCGCACGATGACGCGCGCCTCCCGCTGGAAGCGCGCGATCGCCTCGTCGGTCGCGTCGCGGAGGACCTTGATCGCGACGAGCTGATCGAGATCGAGGCGCGTCGCCGCGAGGACGACGCCCATCCCGCCCGCGCCGATGACGCCGTCGATGCGGTACTTGTCCGCGACGAGCTGGCCTGCGGACAGATCGACCACAGCTCATTGTCCCACATCCATCGGACCATGCGGTATCGTCGAGGCCGCGTGGCTCCCCGCGTCATCGCCGGTCGCTTCGAGCTGACGGACCGCATCGGGCGCGGGGCGATGGGCGAGGTCTGGGGCGGGCGCGACCAGGCGACCGGACGCGAGGTCGCGATCAAGATCGCGCAGACGTGGTCGATGGAGGAGCCCGAGCTCGTCGACCGCTTCGAGCGTGAGGCCGTGATCCTGCGCCGCCTCAAGAGCCCGTACATCTGCAAGGTCATCGACGCGGGACGGCTCGAGACCGGCGTGCCGTTCATCGTGCTCGAGAAGCTCGAGGGCGAGACGCTCGAACGGCTGCTCCAGCGCGAGCACTGGCTCTCGCTCGCCGAGGTCGGCCGCATCGGCGGCGAGATCCTCGAAGGTCTCGTCGTCGCACACGCCGCCGGCATCGTGCACCGCGACCTCTCTCCCGCGAACGTGTTCCTCCACGAGGACGGGAAGAGCCCCGCGCCGATCGCGAAGCTGATCGACTTCGGCGTCGCGAAGTCGACCGGCGCCGGCGCGCCGCGGACGACGAGCCGCGCGACGATGGGCACGTTGCCGTTCGTCGCGCCGGAGCAGCTCGGCGACAGCGCGAAGGCGGGGCCGCGCGCGGACCTCTACGCCGTCGGCACGATCGTGTTCCACGCGCTCACCGGTCGCCTCCCCTACGGCGACGCGACCGGGACGCGCCTCGTCACGTTGAAGCGCGAGCACGAGCCGCCGACGATCGACGAGGCTACGGGCGAGAAGTGGCCCGCGGCGCTGAAGACGTTCCTCGCGAAGACGATCGCGCGCACGCCGTCGAAGCGGTACGCCTCCGCCGAGGTCGCGCTCGCGGCGCTCCAGCAAGCGGCGCGCGGACGCGGTCCCGCGCTCGCGATCCCCGAGTCGCCCGAAGGCGCGACGGCGACGCTCACGATGCAGTCCAAAGGCCCCCGCGGGAAAAGGTAATCGATGGCGACCACGGTCTTCTCGACGCGAATGCTGGAGTTCAAGGGCGGAACGCTCGTGCACGAAGGGCACGGCGAGGAACGCAAGGTCACGATCGGCCCGGAGCCGATCGTGATCGGACGCGATCCGGCGTGCGGGCTCCGCGTCGACGAGACCGGCGTGAGCGCGATGCACGCGGAGGTCGTCGCGACCCCCGCCGGCGTCCGCCTCCGCGACCTCGGGAGCAAGAACGGGACGTGGGTGAACGACATCAAGGTCGGAGACGTGCTCCTCACGACCGCGACCTCGTTCTCCCTCGCCCGCGCGAACCTCCGCTTCGAGCCGACGAAGGTGCAGAAATTCGAGCTCCCGGAGATCGAGCGCTTCGGCCCGCTCTACGGATCGAGCGCGGCGATGCGCGACCTCTTCCGCCGCCTCGAGCGCGCCGCGCCGACGGAGCTCACGATCCTCGTGCAAGGAGAGACCGGCACCGGCAAGGAGCTCGTCGCGCAGGCGGTGCACGAGACGAGCACGCGAAAGTCGGGCCCGTTCGTCATCGTCGACTGCGGCTCCATCGCGCCGACGCTCGCGGAGGCGACGCTGTTCGGTCACGAGAAGGGCGCCTTCACCGGCGCGATGAACGCGCGCGTCTCGCCGTTCATCGAGGCGAACGGCGGCACGATCTTCCTCGACGAGCTCGGCGAGCTCCCGCTCGACGTGCAGCCGAAGCTGCTCCGCGCGCTCGCCGAGAAGCGGGTGAAGGCGGTCGGCAGCAACGAGTACGTCTCCTTCGACGCGCGCGTGGTCGCCGCGACGCGGCGCGACCTCGAGAGCGCCGTCAACGCCGGCACGTTCCGCAGCGACCTCTACTTCCGCCTCGCGCAGGTGCGCTCGTACGTCCCCGCGCTGCGACAGCGCCTCGAGGACCTCCCCGGCCTCGTGCGCGTGATGCTGGAGCAGCTCGGATCGAAGACGGCCTGGCGGCGCGTCACGCGCGCCACGCTCGATCGCCTCCTCCGCTACGACTGGCCCGGCAACGTGCGCGAGCTGAAGAACGCGGTCGCGGTCGCGCTCGCGCTCGCGGACGAGGGGGAGCCGCTCGACATCGCGGGCGCGCTCGGCCTCAAGGCGGCGAAGCCGACGAAGGGCAGGCCGATCGACGCGACCGCGGTGCGCGGCTACCACGACGCGAAGCGCGAGGCGCTCCACGCCTTCGAGCGCGCCTACTTCGCGCAGCTCGTCGAGGCGACGAACGCGAACGTCGCGGAGATCTCGCGACGCACCGGCCTCCAGCGCACGCACGTCCGGAAGTACCTGCGCCTCCACGGCCTCCGCGAGCCGCGCGGCGAATAGGTCGAGGCGAAGCTGCCCGGCGCGCTCCCCAGCACGACGGACCGGATCGCGGGCGGAGACGCGAGCGCGACCTCCGGCCAGTGCAGCGCCTTCGTCGAAGCTCGGCCGTCGATGACGTCCCGACCGCGTCGGCGGTGAAGATTGTTCTCGTGCGCCGCGGTCTGGCCGGTGCACGGCCCGGTCGATGCGGGCCCGCCGCCGTTCCCCGCGCTGTCCGTCGACGCCGGGTCTACCGCACCGCCGCAAGCCGCAGCGAGGACGAACAGTGTAAAATGGCAAAAAAGGGAACTACCCCACGATGCTACGCCTCATTTGCGCGGCGGGCGACGCCGGTCGCGGAACCAGGGGCGGTAGGTCTCCATCCGCGCGCGCTGCTCGGCGGGGGCGTGCGCGCGGCAGGTCGAGGCCTCGGCGGAGCCGGCCGGCGCGGCCCAGCGCGTCTCGACGCAGTCGTTCGGGTTGTAGGTCATCTCGAAGGAGGGGCTCCGCGCGATCACCTCGGCGAGGGTGAGCTCGAAGGGCGAGCCGTCGGTGCGTGTATATTTCACGGAACGCGACTTCAGCTCGCGCTCGAGGACGGCCTCGAGCTTCGCCTTCGCGTCCGGCCCCGCGTTCGCGAAGCGCTCCGGGCGGCGCGCGACGCGGGCGGGGAAACCGCGCACGACGTCGATCGCGATGAGGAGCCGGAGGTCGCGCGACGGGGTCGAGAAGTCCTCCCACGCGCCCTGCGTCTCGAAGATGGCGGCGTCCTCCGGCATCGTCGCGGGGCCGCGGCCCTTCTCGAGCCACTTGCGGCCGTTGTCGATCGACTGCACACGCGTGCGCACTTGCTCCTCGAGCGCGTCGATCGTCTGCAGCATCGCGCGCTCGGGATCGAGCGGCTTCGGCGAGAGCACGTCGTCCATCGCGTCGTAGAAGGCCTCGGTGTCGAGCTTGCCCGGCTCGAGCGAGAGGTCGCCGTACTCCGCGTTCGCGGCGATCGCCGCGTTGCTCGAGCGCACGAGCGCGCCGCCCTGGCGGACCATCGGGCGGAACTCCTTGAAGCCGGGACCGCCGAGCTCGCGCGCGTTGGCGTAGAGGAAGTTGCCGCGCCAGAAGCGCTTCCGCGCGACGGTGCCGTCGGGCTGTCCGTCCACGGCGTAGAGGATGCCGCCGCGCTCCGCGGTCTGCGGCAGGCGCTTCGCGATGACGAGCACGTGCCCGTAAGGATCCGCGAACGTCGTGCCCGGACGCAGCGTCTCCCACGAGAGCTTCACCGGGTAGTAGTCGCCGGCCTCGTCGTCGAACGGCGTGCGCGCGGAGCCGGAGTGAGCCTTGTCGGCGAGCGTGCCGCGGAGGAACGCGCCGAAGGCCGCGACCGCGCCGTCTTTCTTGCGCGCGTCTGCGCGCTCGTCGGGGTCTTCGTTCGTGATCAGGTTGCGGCACGACGGCGGCGCGCCCCCGCCGCCCCGGTTGCACTCCGCGAGCCCGAACGGGAGCCGCAGCTTCCACGCGAAATACGCGCGGAGGAAGTACGGGAGGTCGGCGCAGTCCGGCCGGATGACGGGCTGATCCTTGCCGGTGTCCTCGCGCGCGCCCAGGTGATCGAGGAGGAAGTTCCGCTTCGGATCGCGGATCACCTCGTGCAGCGCCGCCCAGCTCGGCTGCTCGTCATCGGGGGCGTCGAAGAGCGCCTCGATCCATGCAGAATACAGGTTCTCGAGCTTGTGCGTCCACGCGTTGCGCGCGGGCCAGACGCCAGAGCCGGTCGCGAGCGACGCGTTGCCCCTGCCCACCGTGACGGGCGCGGTCGCGGCCGGCGTGTCCGCGCACGCGCGCTGCGAGAACGTCGCCTTCGTGCTCGCCGACGCCGTCGTCTCGACGAGCCAGAAGTACGGCGGCCCACCGCGCCGCGTCTCCGAGCTCGCGCCGTCGATCTCGAGCTTGCCGGTGAGCGGCTTGTCGCTGACCGCCATCACGCGCACGGGCCCACCCGCGACGGGGCTCATCGGCGACGTGAACAGGAACACGCCCGGCTCGGCCTCGCAGGTCGGCGCCGGCTCCGCGAACGCCGCCGCGTCGGGCGCCTCGACGGCGGCGACCGCGACCGGCGCCGCCCCGTCCGACCCCGCCGCCGCGGTCGGCGCCGACGCCGTCGCCCCCGCATCCCGCGGCCGCGAGCACGCCGCCGCCAGCATGAGCACGAGCACACACCCGGGCGCGGAGAGGGAAAGACGACGCACGACGAATGCTTAACGCAGGAACGTGACGCCGTCATCCAATCGGCGGCTCGTGGACGTTCGGGATTGGGGCGGGGGCATGGTGAGGACGTCGTAGGTGAGAAGGCCCACCCGCGCCCCACGCGATCAGGCCGAAACGAGAGACGACGTCGTGCGGGCCCAAAGGAAGAAGAATCGAGCCTTCACCATCGTCTCGTTGGCGTGCCGAGGCCGCGGTACGATGTCGAGGATGAGGTTCGTTGGGGTCGGACTTCTCCTCGCCGGCGCGTGTGGGGGCGGCGATGGATCCGCGAAAGGCGCGGGCGATGGCGGCGGGCTCTTGCCGGACGGCGGAAGTGTCGGACCCGGCGGCGGCAACGATGGCAGCGGGGGCGGCGACGGGCCCGGCGATCCCTCCTTCACGCCGGTGTACGGGCGCTTCGGCGTGCCCGCGACGACGTTCACGTTGCCGCGGCCGGCCGGGGATGCGCCGGCGATCTCGATCCCGGACGTCCAGGCGAAGCACCCCGAGGTCGATTGGGGCACGCTCGATCGCCTCTACATCCCCGCCGGCGCGTATCGGTCGATCCTCATCGGCGGGCTGCCCGATCGGACCGCCGCGCGGCCGCTCGTCATCACGAACCTCGGCGGGCAGGTGAAGGTCGGCGGGCTCGCCGCGAACCACGTCGTCGTGCTCCAGGGCGGCAAGAACTGGATCCTCACCGGCCGCTACGACCCGACCTCGAAGACCGGCGACGCCGGGTTCCGCGGGCACCTCGAGGGCGCCTTCGCGCACAGCAGCGGGACGTACGGCATCTTCATCGACGACGCGTTCAGCAAGACGGGGCTCTCCGGCGTCGCGATCGGCGCGAAGGCCACGGGCTTCGAGGTCGAGGCGATCGAGGTCGCGCGCGTCGAGTTCGCCGGCATCGTCGCGAAGACCGACAACGACGGCAGCGCCACGATGCACGACGTGCGATTGCATGACGTCTACATCCACGACGTCGGCTCGGAGGGCATCTACTTCGGGAGCACGCAGGCGCAGCCGCAGCACGCCTTCGAAGGCCTGCACGTCTACGACAACCGCATCCTCCGCACCGGCACCGAGGCGCTCCAGGTCGGGCAGCTCGGGGCCGGCTGCGAGATCGACCACAACGTCCTCGGCCCCGGCGCCATTCGCTGGCGGTCCGCGTTCGCGCAGTACCAGGACGGCAACGTCCAGTACGGGCAGCGCTACGGGAGCAGCAGCTTCCACCACAACGTCGTCGTCGGCGCGGGCGACCTCTTCGTCGAGCTGTTCCCGCAGCGCGTCGACGGCGACGCGCGCGCGGCGACGGACAAGGTCTCGTTCACCGACAACTACTTCGCGGACTCGTCGTCGTCGGGCGTGTTCACGCACGCGGGCACCAACGGCGCGACGATCGAGTTCGCGCGCAACACGTTCGCGGGGTTCCGCTTCGACTACGCCGAGGTCTATCCGACCGCGAGCCCGCCGGCCGGCATCTTCGCGATCGGCAACGGCACCGCGAACCCGCACCTGCTCGCCGACAACGTGACCGACGGCCCCTACCCGTTCTTCGCCTATTCGCCGCCCGCGATCGCGACGCTCACGAACAACACGAAGGCGACCGTGCCGCGCGTCGTCTTCCGCGACTTCATGAACGCGCGCATCGACGAGGACTACCGCCGCGTCGAGTGGTGGACCGACAGGGCCACCCTCGCGCCGGGCCAGCCCGCGGTGACGTACGAGCGAGGCGCGTTCGTCATGCACCTCGGCGTCCTCTACGAGGCGACCGCCGACAACACGAACCGCAAACCCGACGAGAGCCCCGACGTCTGGAAGGCGCTCCCCGCCCCCGCCGACGACACGCGGCTCGCCGCGACGTCGCCGCACGCGGATCGCGGGCTCCGCTGGCCGCCGCCGCGCTAGTCGGCGATTGGTGCTAGACCACGGCGCCGTGGAGTCCCGCGCACGGAAGCTCGCGCTCGCGGCGCTCTTTCCGCTCGTCGCGTGCGGCCAGCTCTGGGCCGCGATCGAGCTCACCGGGATCGCGCTGCCGAGCCCGGCGTTCGTGCTCGTGCTCGAGGGGCTCTGCATCGCCGGCGCGATCGCGTGGACGCTCCGCCGCGGCGAGCGCGAGCCGCCCGAGCTCGCGCGGTGGTGGGTGAACGGGGTCGGCGTGTTCGCGGTCTGGGCCGTCCTCTACTTCTCCGCCGGTCACCTCACCGACGCACCGCGCGCGCGGACGTTCGACGACGCCATCCTCGCGCGCGTGCCGCTCCTGCCCGCGTTCGCGCCGGTGTACCTCGGCGTGCACGTGTTCGGGGTGATCCCGTTCTGCGTCATCCCCGAGGTGCGGCTCCTCCGCCGGCACCTCCTCGGCGCGGTCCTCATCGTGCTGCTGTCGTCGGTGCTGTGGATCGCGCTGCCGGTGCGCGTCGATCGCCCGCCGATCGATCCCGCGCTCGAGGGCTTCGGCGCGTGGCTCCTCCGCGGGGTGTACTCCTTCGATCCGACGACGAACTGCTTCCCCTCCGCGCACTGCGCGATCGCGGTGTACGCCGCGATCGGCCTGCGGTTCGCGCGGTCGCGGCCGCTCTTCGGCTGGGGGATCGTCACCGCCGCGCTCATCTGCGTGTCGACGGTGGTGACGCACCAGCACTACGTCGCCGACGTGCTGTCCGGCGCCGTGCTCGCCGTCCTCGCCGCGTACGGCACGCAGCGGAAGCGGAAGGCGTAGCGGGCTCAGTCACACGCGGGGCGCGGGCTCTCGCACGCGGCGACCTTCGAGCGCGGCTTCGTCTGCCGGCAACCGGCGAGGTCGTTGAACTCGTTGGTTGGGAGGAAGTCGACGAACTCTCCGTCGAAGCCCTGCGTGATGCCGTGCCCGCCCGACTGCGCGAACGTCGAGTTCGTGATGAACGCGGTCGCCGGCGGCGACGTGAAGATGACGGCGCCCTCGTGCCGCTCGATGCTGCTGCACGTGTTGAGGATGCAGCCGCAGTCGCCGCCCGCGTGCTCGACGCGGACGTGATCGAGCGCGTTCGCGGCGTCGGGGATGCCGTTGAAGCGGATCCCCTGCCAGTCGCCCGGCGCCGGGGCGTCGGCGGCGGAGCGGAAGACGATCGGGCGGTCCGCGGCGCCGAGCGCGCGCAGCGCCGCGGTCGACGGCTTCGTCACCGCGAAGTGCTGCACCTTGAGCGAGCCGTCCTTCTCGAACTTCATCGTGACGCCCGGCTCGATCGTGAGCGTGACGAGCTTGTCGTCGGTGCGACCGCCGATGATGAAGCTCGTCCCGCGCGAGCGACCGACGCGGTACGGGACGCCGCGATCGTGCAGCGTCGCGTCGGCGAGGAGGCCGGTGCCGCCCGTCTGGCCGCCCTTCGGCTCGAGGAGGATCTCGTCGCGGCGGTTGCCGGTGTAGCTGCCGGTCGGGAGCGCGTCGATCGTCGCGTCCTCGATCTCGATCGGGTACGGATGCTCCTCGCTCCCGGACTCGCGGATCGTGAGGTCGCGCGAGCCGGCGATGAAGGTCGAGCCGCGCTGGAGCCACGCGCCGGCGCCGAGCGACCTCACGATCGTCACGTGATCGACGAAGACGAGCGGGTCCCAGCCGTCGACGCCGTCGCCGGTCGCGACGAGCGAGGCCTCTTGCTCGAAGTCACCGCCGCCGCCACCCTCGATCGTCACGTGCGCGAGGCGCATCGTGCCGGGCGCGCGCACGACGAGGCTCGACCAGCGCTCGCCGTCCTTCGCCGTGAAGCGGATCGGGCGGTCCGCGGCGCCCTCCGCGATCAGCGTGCCGCTGTTCGGCGTGAGCGGCTGCGCGACCTGGATGTGCGCCTTCTTCGCGAGCTGCACCTCCGCGCACGGCTCGATCGTGAGCGTCGCGCCGTCGCGCACGTTCACGTCGTACTCGACGATGTGGGGGCTCTCGTCCGCGCGCCAGAGCTCGTTCGGGCCGACGTCGCCCTTGTGGAAGGTCGGGCCGGACGTCGGCGCGGTGCACGCGATCGCCGGCGGCGACGTGACGGGGACGGCGCCGAGGCCCGGCGGCGCGCCGGCGGAGCGGTCGTCCTCGCAGGCGACGACGGCGAGGAGACCAAGGAGCGGGAGGGAACGAAGGGCGCGATTCATCATGCGCCACAACGTGACATCGCGAGCGATCTCGCGACGCTAAGAGTCCCCTACCCCGCCCCTATATCGCCGCTATCGAAACCTTAACCGGCCGCTCACTCGAGCGCGGTGAGCTGACAGAGCTTCTTGCCGTCGCAGCCGGGGAGGCACTTCGCCGAGTCCGCGAGCGCGCTGCAGTCCGCGTCCTCCTTGCACCGGAGGCTGCACGTGCGATCGGTCCCACACTCGTCCTTCGGGCCAGTGCCGGCGAGGCACTTGAGGCCCTCCTCGCACTCGGAGCTCGCTTCGCAGATCGATCCGAGGGGGAGCTCCGTCGTCTTCCGCTCGGCGAGGGCGCAGATCTGCTCGCCGTCGCAGCCTTCGAAGCACTTGCCGCGCGGATCGAGGGCGCTGCACGCGTCGTCGTCCGCGCACGCGACGGTGCACGCCATCCGGTCGGAGCACACGCCGCTCAGCTGGAGCGGCTTGCACGTGAGGCCGGCCGCGCACTGTGTGTCGCCGGTGCAGACGGCGCCGAACGGGAGATCGCTCGTCGCGGGCTCGGTCGGCGCGGGAAGGGTGACGATCTCGGTCGTCGTGCACGCGACGAGGGCGATCGCGATCGCAAGCGAGGAGAAGAGGGGCTTCATGGCCGCACCGCGTACCAGCGAGGCGGTGGCGCTGCACCAGGACGAGAGCGGATTTCAGGGCCGCCGGTCTGAAATCCGTGTGCAAGACTGGGCGGCGATGCCCGGGCGCCTGCTCGTCGCCGCCGCGACCAACCTCCTCGCGCGCGGGTTCCTCGTCGTCCCGACCGATCGCAAGTCGCGGGACGGCGCGCCGGTCAACGCGCTCTTCGCCGTCGCGCGCGCGATCCGTCGCGTGCTCGCGTTCCGCGTGCCCACGCACGCCGTCGCCGTCATCGACGCGCAGCCGCGCGACGCGGCGTGGCCGCCGATCCTGAAGGCGCAGCTCGAGCACCTCCCCGAGCTGTTGCGGACGCTCGGTCTTCACGTCGTGGTCGCGCCGGAAGAGGAGGACGTCGTCGCGAGCTACGCGTCGGCGGCGCTCGAGACGGGCGACGACGTCTTCATCGCCGCGGTCGACAAGCGGTACGCGCAGCTCGTGGGCGATCGCCTCTGGTGGTACGACGCGGCGAAGGACGTCCGCTACACGCCGGAGATCGTGAGGAAGCGCTTCGGCGTCGGACCCGCGAACGTCGGTGAGTGGCTCGCGCTCGTCGGCGACGACAGCGGCAACGAGGTGCTCCCCGGCGTGAAGGGCATCGGCGCGAAGGGGGCGACGACGCTGATCGAGGAGCAGGGCTCGGTCGCGACGGCGCTCGCGGCGCTGCCGAAGCTCGAAGGCCGCCTCGCGAAGGCGCTGCGCGCGGCGGAGGAGCAGGTCCCGATCGAGCTCGCGCGAGCGCGGCTCGAGCGCGTGCCGCTCCCGGCGCCGCTCGCGTCGTTGGTGTACGCGCCGCCGGACGCACGCAGCGCGAACGCGCTCTACGAGCGGCTCGCGTTCGTGGAGCTCCTCGTCGACGAAGGCGCGACGCTGCAGATCGAGGTCTGCGAGGCGAAGGGCGAGGCGCGCGCGGCGATCGAGCGCATGCGCGGCGACGACGCGACCGCGATCGCGGCGCTGCTCGAGGATCCCGCGCCGGTGCGGACGCCGCTCGCGGGGATCGGGCTCGCGAACGGGCGCGGGGTGGGGGCGTACGTGCCGGTCGGGAGCGCGGCGTGGCCGGAGCTCGCGGCGTGGCTCGCGGACGCGGGCGCGGAGAAGGTCGGACACAACCTCGTCGAGGCAGCCGTCGAGCTGCGACGCGCGGGGGTCGTGCTCGCGGGCGTGGTCGGCGACTCCGCCTGCGCCTCGCACCTCACCGAGCCGAGCAACTGGGCGCCGCACGATCTCACCGTCGTCGCGAAGCACGTGCTCGGCCGCGCGCTCCCGGAGGACGACGCGGTGCGCGGCGCCGGCAAGCAGCGCAAAGCATGGAGCGCGCTGTCGCTCGGGCGCGTCGCGGAGCACGCGGGCCGCCTCGCCGACGCGTCGGCCGCGATCTGGCAGAAGCTCGGGCCCTCCCTCGCGCCGCCGCTCCTCGCGGACTACCTCGAGATGGAGGACATCTGCGTGCGGATGGAGCTGACCGGCATCGCCGTCGATCCCGCCGAGCTCGATCGCGCGGAGGCGGCGTTCGCGGAGATCGAGGCGACGTTGAAGGCGGAGATCGACGCGCTCGCGGGGCGCTCGTTCAACGTGGGCTCCGGGAAACAGCTCGGCGCGGTGCTCTTCGAGGAGCTGAAGCTGCCGATCGTGAGCCACACGAAGACGGGATGGAGCACGTCGATCGAGGCGCTCGAGCGCATCGAGCACGCGCATCCGATCGTGCCGCTCGTGCTCCGGTGGCGCGCGCTGCGGCGCCTGCGCGACAACTGGGTCCACGCGCTCCGCCGCTGCATCGACGCCGACGGCCGCGTGCACTCGCGCTTCCATCCCGCGCGCTCGTTCTCGGGTCAGCTCGTGAACTCGAACCCCGACCTCGGCCGCGTGCCCGGCCGTACGCCCGAGATGGCGCGCATCCGCCGCGCGTTCGTCGCCGCGCCGGATCACCTTCTCATGTCGGTCGACTTCAACCAGCTCGGCCTCCACGTCCTCGCACACCTCACGAAGGATCCCGCGCTCGTCGAGCCGCTGCGCCGCCGCGCCGACATGCACGTCCTCACCGCCGCGGCGATCCTCGAGGTCGCGCCCGAAGACGTGACGACGGAGCAGCGCCAGCTCGGCAAGGTCGTGAACTTCGCGACGTTCGCGGGCCAAGGAGCGAGCGCGCTCGCGCTCCAGCTCGGCATCACCGCGGCGGAGGCGAAGGAGTACATCGCGCGCTTCGATCGCCACTACGCGAAGGTGCGCGCCTTCCAGGACGAGCAGCTCCGCCGCGCACGCGAGGAGGGCGGCATCACGACGATCGCGGGGCGCCGCTGGCCGATCGGCGGGCTCGAGTCGCTCGACAACCAGGTGCGCTCCTACTCCGAGCGCCTCGCGCGCCGCGCGACGCACGAGGCCTCGGTGCAGGACGTGTCGCGCCGCGCGCTCCGCGACGCCGACCGCGCGCTCCGCCGCGAGGGGCTCGCGACGAAGCCGGTGCTGCAAGTCCTCGACGAGGTGCTCTTCGAGGTGCCCGCGGCCGAGCTCGAGGTCGCGGCGCGCGTGTGCGCCGAGGCGATGCGGAGCGCGTACGCGCTCACGGTCCCGCTCGTCGTCGGCGTCGAGGCGGGCCCCAACTGGGCCGACCTCGAGCCCGTGCCCTCGCGCTGATCGCGCCTCGACCCGCGCGCGCGTTGGCCGTACAAACGAGGTCGGTCCCGTGAGCTCCTCCGACTACCACCTCGCTCAGGCCAACGTCGCGTACGCGCTGGCGCCGGCCGACTCGCCGCAGATGGCGGACTACATCGCGCGCCTCGACGAGATGAACCAGCTCGCCGATCGGAGCCCCGGCTTCGTCTGGCGCTACCTCACCGACACGCGCGACCCGCAGCAACGCGAGCTGTCCGATCCGAACGTGCTGTTCAACATGTCGGTCTGGGAGTCGATCGAGGCGCTCCACCACTACACGTATCGAACCGCGCACGCCGAGGTCTACGCCGGCCGCCGCCGCTGGTTCGTGAACAAGCCCGCCGTCGTCGGCGGCCACGCGCTCGCGATGTGGTGGATCCGCCGCGGCGAGCTCCCCACCGTCGCGAGCGCGAAGGAGCGCCTCGAGCTCATCACGTCGATCGGCCCGAGCGAGCGCGCCTTCACCTTCAAGCAACGCTTCCTGCCACCGAGCGCGTAGCGGCGGCGGCGCGCGCGATCCGCTCGGTCAGCTCGGGCAAGAATCCCGGGGCGGTCCAGTCGTCGCCGGCGAACTCCAGCCCGACCTCGGCCATGAGCTCGCCGACCCGGTGCTCGCCCTCGAAGATCCGGACCAGGTAGTGGCAGACCTCGTGATGCTGATCGTAGCTGTCGAAGGTCGCGGTCCACGAGCGCCCGCCGTCGAGCGGCCGAGGGGTCTCGAACGCGGGCCAGGCGAACGGCTTCGGTGCGTGCTCTTCGATGATGCCTTCGAGCGGAACGACCCATGAGTCGTCTACCCAGCCATGGCTGCGACGGGCTCGGATCCACGCGCGGAGCTCGTCGGGGCTCGCGAGCCCAGCCCGGAGGACCCGCGCGCCCGCGACGACGATGAGGTGACCGAGCTCCGGGTGGAGCCAACCGCTCAAGAGGTCCATCGCGCGCCGCCATCTACCTTTGGCCGCGGCGTCGATCTCGACGATGTGATCGGCGATGAAGCGCCGCAGGTCGGGATCGTCGAAGGCGCCCGGAGAGCGCTCGAGCTCGTCCGCCACCACGTCGACGCGCTCGCGCTTCCTCGCGAGCGCGTCGTCGTCGAGCCAGCTCTTGGCGAAGTCGCTGCTCATGTCCCAGCCCATCCGCGCGCGGAGCTGGCGTTCGCACTCGACCAGGTCCGTGGGACCGAGATCCGCGTGCGACAACGACGAGAGCGGGAGGACCAGCGCGCGGCGGACGAGGGCGTCGACGCGCGCGTCGACACGCCGCGCGAGGACGTCCCAGAGCGTCGGTGACTTGTGGTGCTCGGGGATCGGGTAGCCGAGGGCGAGGTCCGACCGGCATCATGTGGGGCAGCTCGGCGAACGGCGGGCTCCGATTCCGCCTCCCGCTTGACCGTCCTTACGACGCCGGGATGCTCCGGGAGCGCACGCTCGACCTTCTTCATCGCAACCGCGTCAATCCACGTGATCGACGGCATGCTCGTCGGCGATCTCGCGGATCGCGACAAGACGAGCGCGGTCCACGCGAAGGTCCGCGCGGCGAGGATCCGGGCGCGGCTCGACGACAGCGCCGTCACCGCCTGCGACTACGGGGCGATGAAGCAGGCGATCCTCACTGTCCTGAGCAAGAACAAGGAGGCGCTCCGAGCGGTGGTCGCCGCGTTCTCTTGAGCGAGAGCCCCTACCGCTTCCGGTCGAAGACCTCGTTCAGCGTCTCGGCCGTGAGCAGTGCTTCACCCCAACGGTCGAGCTGGGCGCTATCGGCCGCGTTGATTCGTGCGAGGACAGCCGAGGATACCTTGCCGAAGCGGTGTCGGAGCTGCCGAACCAGGAGCTCCCGGCGTCCCTCATTCTTGACTTGTTCGTACATCGCCGTGGCGCTCATGACGATCGCTTTCTCGTAGGGGTCCGACAGTCTCGACGCTCTCGCCGCAAGAGAGTGTAGCACGCCGACGGCCCCGGTCGCGGCGGTGCGCTCCCACGCCGCTTCGGGAAGCGTACCGAGCTCTTCCAGCGCGTCCCTGAGCACCTTCTTCGCGCCCATCAAGCGCAAGACGAGCGTGTCACGCACGCGCGGGAGCTCGCCCACGACCACGAGGTGCAGAGGCAGCACCGGCTCCTTCATTCGATAGAAACCCGCTGGCCACCCCTTGAGCGGCTCGGCGAGGAGCTCCTTCAAGACAGCCTTGGGGCGTTCGCTCGTGACCAGCCACATCGGAGGTACGTCGGCCGAGACACGGAGCGAGCGTCGACGCCGGCGCCGATACACGCCGAGCTGCTTCGCGAGGCAATCGAGCGCCTGCGCAACGTTCAGCGCGCCGTGGAACACCTCGAACGCACACGACTCCGCGATCATCTTCCCGAAGAGCCCCGGCGGCAGCGACTTCGTCACGTCACGCTCGAACCACACGTCGATCCATTGCGGGTCGTTCGACACCTCGTGCTGGAGCTCGGCGCGGCCCGCGCATTCGAGCGCGCCGTCGAGGAGCTGCTTGGCCGTCTGGTCGTAGGGGATTCGAGTCACGCCGCCATCATCCACGGCGGCCGTCGACGCAGCAACATCGTCAAGCTTCGAGCGCCCATCGGCGACTCGATCATCGACGGCGCCGGCCATCACGCCAACGCCGCTCACGAGAAAGGAAACGAGCCATGAACCATCGCCCCATTTCGCAGATTGCACGCGTCCTCGCCAGCCGCGCGAGCTACAGCTTCGGCACCATCGAGAAGCTCATCGAGGAGCTCCGCGCCCTCGCGAGCGATCGAGACGCCGATCCTGATGAGCGCGAGGCAGCCGAGCGCCTGTTGCGCGCCGTCTCCCTCGATCCGCAGGAACGGACGAGCGTGAGAAATTCGGCGTACCGTGCGCTCGTGCGCGTCGATGATTGGCGACGACTCGACGTCGCGGATGGGTCTCGCCGACAATCGACGAAAACGTCCCTATCAGGAAGGCTGCACGATACATTTCCCCGTCCTGACGGCGGAGGAAGCGCGAGCGCTCCGCTTGGCGCGGACGAAGAGGAGCGACGCGCGATGAGCCTCCTCGACAGGGTCACGTCGTGCTTCCGTGCTCCGGCTGACGATGTCGAGCAGAGGCCGTCGACTCCGCCGGCGCCCGCTTCCGCGGTCGAACGAGCCGGAGAAGCGTGGGAGATGCCTCCATGAGGTCGCCAGCCGTACCGAGAAAGTGCTGATGCCCCGACCCACTGATCAACGCGAAGGGAGTGGCTTCCATCCGCTCGTTCGCACTCTCAACTCCGAAGCATGCACAGAAGTCGATCCAGCGACGAGAGGCAGCGGCTGTCGCCTCCAAAGCGTCGCGACAGTGGTCGACGAACTCCTCCGATTTCACGTTGAGGTCGAGGCCCATGCTAACGGTGACATCCGGAGCGGCTTTGGCTCGCGCAGTACGCCACTCGGTCCGGAGCCTCACCGCCTCCTGGGCAAGCGGAGCGTGCTCGGCATCGAGCGCTGGCTTGCGTTGGTCCCGCGGTAGTCGTCGCTTCTTGATCTCCTCCCTCTTCCTTCTCTCCTTCCGCCGAGCCTCCTCGAAGCGGTCTCGGGCAGCCTTCTCGGTCTCGACGGCGGCGGTGTTGGGAACGGGTCGGCCTGCGAGATCTGCCAGGAGATGGACGAAAGCCTCGTCACTCGCGACACCCTTCGCGACGAGTACGGGCTGCCGTGCCCGTGTCCAACTCAGTCGGGCATGCACCGCCAGGCGAAGGCGACCGGGCGCAATGCTGCGCGCGGAATGACGTCGAAGGACGCGCCGCAACCTTCGCAAGCAGATGCGTGAACGGGCTGACCGAGATCGACGACGCGGGGGCGGGACACCCACTGTCGATCGCACCCGAAGGAGCGGTGGTCAACACGCGTGAACCGCCGGTGAACCGTGAACCGGTCCCGTCGGCATCCCCCGGAAACAACGCTGCTTTTCAGCAGACTCTGGCGGAGAGCAAGGGATTCGAACCCTTGGGAAGCTTGCACCTCCACCTGATTTCGAATCAGGCTCCTTCGGCCACTCGGACAGCTCTCCACCCGCGACGTTCATCGATCGACGGCGGGAAGTCAAGCCGGGCGGTGGGTCAGGGGGCGCCGGCGGGTGGGGACAGCACGTTGCCGGGGCGGGCGAGCACGCGGCCCTCGTCGCCTTCGACGACGATGCGATCGTCTTCGAGGTCCTCGACGGAGATGATGAGCTCGACCGCGAGGCGGGCGGCGGCGCCGGTGCGCAGGCTCACGTCGAAGCCCGTGATCGCGGCGAGGCGGAAGTTGCGGGGAGGCATGTACGGCGCGAGGACCGGGTCCGGCTCGCTCGAGCGGTTCTGGACGTTGAAGGCGCGGTTGAAGAGGGCCGGGCCGCCGAAGTCGCCCATCGGATCGGGGGGGCGGCGGTCCAGGCTCATCGCCGTCGTCAGGTCCTTCGCGAGCTCGCCGAAGTCGTCGGGCGTGAGGATGCCCTCGATGCGTGAGCGCGGCGCGATCGTGTAGAGGCGCTGGATGCCCGAGAAGTTCGGGAGGAGCTCGTCCTCGCCGACCGTGCTCACGCCCGGCTCGTAGCGCACGAACTCGTTCCATGGATCGATCAAGAGCTCGACGTTCTGCCTCTGATCGCTCAGGTTCGAGAGCGTGAAGCGCACGGTGACGCGCGAGTCGGCGGCGCGATGGAACGGCGGGCGCGGGTACGGATCCTGATCGCCGCGCGGGCGCTCCGCGTCGGTGAAGCGACGGTAGGGGAGCGGGACCTGACGCGTGACCTGGAAGATCTGCTCCTCGCCGTCGTCGTAGAGCGGGGGCGTGGTCTCCATCATCGCGACGACGACGGGCGGCATCACCACCTCGTCGTCGTCCTTCCCGCAGCCGGGCGCGACGACGCCGAGCAGGATCGCGAGCGCAACGACGGAAGGAACGACGGAAGGACGAAGGACCTTCACCTCTGCGATCATACGCCGAAACCGCGGCCGAGCCCGCGCGTAGTGTCGGCATGAGACGGCTCGCGTGGGCGATGGGCGGCGTGCTCGTGGTCGGAGGTGCCCTCGCCGGCGCCGCATGTCTGCTCGCCCCGCAGGCCGAAGCCGCGCCGCCGGGACCGCACGTTTCCCCGGCGCCGGGGACGACGCCTATCCTCGTCGAGCTATTCACGTCGGAGGGGTGCTCGAGCTGCCCGCCCGCCGACGCCGTCGCCGCGCGGCTCGTGAGCGCGCAGCCCGTCGCCGGCGCGCACGTCATCGTGCTCGCGCACCACGTCGACTACTGGGACCGGCTCGGGTGGCCGGATCCCTGGTCGTCGGCGGGCGCGACGGCGCGCCAGCGATCGTACGCTCCGCTGAAGAGCGGCAGCTACACGCCGCAGGTCGTCGTCGACGGGCGCAGCGAGATGGTCGGCAGCCGCGCGAGCGCGATCGAGCAGGCGATCGCGAGCGCCGCGAAGGAGCCGCACGTGAGGGTGGAGCTCGTGGTCGTCGCGGTCGCGAACGAGAAGGACACGTTCGACGTGACGGTGACGACGCCGGCGCTGCCCGCCGGCGCGGAGCTGCTCGTCGCGGTGGTGCAGGACCGCGGCCGCGTCGCGGTCCCTCGCGGCGAGAACGCGGGCCAGACGCTCGATCACGCCGCGATCGCGCGGAGCCTCGTGACGATCGGCGCCACGACGAAGACGCGCGTGAAGGTGCCCGCCGCGATCGAGGCGCCGCAGGGCACCGGCTTCTCCGTCGTCGCGTTCGCGCAGGACCGCGCGAGCCGCCACGTCCTCGGCGTCGCGACGGCGCCGCTCGTCGGCGCGCGCTGACTCGCTCGACACCGGCGGGCGGGGCGGCGGTCACGCCGTGGCGTCGTCGCTGCCGCCGTCGTCGTCTTCGAGGGCGGCGCCGTGGCACTTCTTGAACTTCTCGCCGCTGCCGCAGGGGCAGAGGTCGTTGCGGCTGATCTTCGGCTCCGCGCGCTTCACCGGGGTCGCGACGCGCGGGCGCGGCGGGGGCTGGCTCGCGCCGGGCGGCGCGCCCTCGTCGCCGCCGCCTTCGACCTCGCCGCCGTGGCGGAGCTGCATCTGCTGCGCCTGGCGCTGGTGGCGGGCCGCGTCTTCGCGCTCGATGCGCTCGATGTCGGTCTCCTTCTGGAGCTTCACCGACATGAGCTTCGTGACGACGTTCGACGTCGTCGACGCCATCATGCTGACGAAGATGTCGTAGCCCTCCTTCTTGTACTCCTGCTTCGGATCGCGCTGGCCGTAGCCGCGGAGGCTGATGCCGTCGCGCAGGTGCTCCATGTTCGTGAGGTGCTCGACCCACTGCTTGTCGATGTCCTCGAGGTAGAAGTGGCGGAAGACGCGGAGCAAGAGCTCCGTCCCCATCTCCTTCTCCTTCGCCTCGAGCAGCTCGAGCGCCGCCTGATAGAGCATGTGCGCGAGGTCGGAGAGATCGTGCGTGTGCTCGAAGTCGGCGGGGGGCTTCGCGCCGAAGTGCTCGACGAACGCGTTCTTGATGCCCTTCCAGTCCCAGTCCTCCGGCGGCTTGTTCTGCGGGCAGCTCTCCTCGACCACCGCGCTCACGATCTGATCGACGAGGTCGAGCAGGCGCTCGCGCTGCTGCGTGAGGGAAGACGGGATCTCCTCGAGCAGGCGCTCGTAGACCTGCGGCGCGTCCTTCGCCTCCTTCGCCCTGTAGTCGAAGCGGTAGCCCCACATCTGGTAGACGTCGTGGCGTAGCCCGTCCATGTCGAAGATCTCGGTCGTGTCCTCGACCTTCTTCGGGCGCTTCACCTCCTCGCCCGGCTCCGGCATCGGCGTCCCGTAGTGGAGGACCATCTCCGTGATCGCGCCCTTCACGTCATCGACGAGGCGCTCGAGCGTGTCGATCTTCCGGATCTTGCCGGTCGGCTTGCCCTCGTCGTCCGTCACCTCGGGGATGTAGATGCCGAGGAGGAGCTGCTGGCGGATCTTGTAGACCGTCTTGCGCTGCTCGTTCATGACGTCGTCGTATTCGAGCAGGTTCTTGCGGATGTCGAAGTTGCGGCCCTCGACCTTGCGCTGCGCGTCCTGGATGCTCTTCGTGACCCACGGGTGCTCGATCGGCTCGTCGTCGGGCATGCCCATCTTCTCCATGAGCCCCTTCACGCGGTCGCCCGCGAAGATGCGCATGAGGTCGTCCTCGAGCGAGAGGTAGAAGATGCTCGAGCCCGGATCGCCCTGGCGGCCGGCGCGGCCGCGGAGCTGGTTGTCGATGCGGCGTGACTCGTGGCGCTCGGTGCCGACGATGTGAAGGCCGCCCGCCTCGCGGACCTCGTCGCCCTCCTTCTTGCAGGAGGCCTCGTACTTCTTGACCGTCTTGTCGAACTCCTCGACCTCGGACTCGTCGCGCCCTTGCTCCTTGAACTCGAGCTTCGCGAGCATCTCCGCGTTGCCGCCGAGGATGATGTCGGTGCCGCGTCCGGCCATGTTCGTCGAGACCGTGATCGCGCCCTTGCGACCGGCCTGCGCGACGACGAAGGCCTCCTTCTCGTGCTGCTTCGCGTTGAGGACGGCGTGCGGGATCCCCTTCTTCTTGAGGATCTTCGCGATCGCGTTCGACTTCTCGACGCTCGTCGTGCCGACGAGGACGGGGCGGCCCTTCTCGTGCGCCTGGAGGATCTCGTTCGTGACGGCGGTGAACTTCTCGCGCTCGGTCTTGTAGACGAGGTCCTCCTTGTCGACGCGCTGGATGACCTTGTTCGTCGGGATCGTGACGACGTTGAGCTTGTACGTCTTGTGGAACTCCTCCGCCTCGGTGTCGGCCGTGCCGGTCATGCCGCCGAGCTTCTTGTAGATGCGGAAGAGGTTCTGGAACGTGATCGTCGCCATCGTCCGGGTCTCTTCCTGGACGTTGACGTGCTCCTTCGCCTCCACCGCCTGGTGGAGGCCGTCCGACCAGCGGCGGCCGGGGAGGACGCGGCCAGTGAACTCGTCGATGATGAGGACCTTGCCGTCATCGGTGACGAGGTAGTTCACGTCGCGCTTGTAGAGCGTGTGCGCGCGGAGGCACTGGTTCAAGATGTGGAGCGACTCGAGGTTGACGGGATCGTAGAGGTTCGAGATCCCCATCAGCTTCTGCGCCGCCTCGATGCCGTCGTCGGTGAGCGACACCGAGTGGCCCTTCTCGTCGACGACGTAGTGCTCGTCCTTCTTCAGGCGCGGGATGACCTCGTTGATCGTGCGGTACTTCTGGCTCGAGGCCTCCGCCTGGCCGCTGATGATGAGCGGCGTGCGCGCCTCGTCGATGAGGATGGAGTCGACCTCGTCGACGATCGCGTAGTTGAGCTCGCGCTGGACGTAGTCGAGCGCGCTGAACTTCATGTTGTCGCGGAGGTAGTCGAAGCCGAACTCGTTGTTCTGGCCGTACGTGATGTCGCTCTTGTAGGCGTCCTTCTTCTCCTTGTCGCGCTGCTGGTTCACGACGACGCCGGTGGAGAGCCCCATGTAGCCATAGAGCTTGCCCATCCACTCCGCGTCGCGGCGCGCGAGGTAGTCGTTCACCGTGACGACGTGGACGCCCTTGCCCTCGAGCGCGTTGAGATAGCAGGCGAGCGTCGCGACGAGGGTCTTGCCCTCGCCCGTGCGCATCTCGCTGATCATGCCCTTGTGGAGGACCATGCCGCCGATGAGCTGCACGTCGTAGTGGCGCATGCGGAGCGAGCGCTTGCCGGCCTCGCGCAGCGCGGCGAAGGCCTCGACGAGAATGTCGTCGAGGGTGGCGCCGTTGTCGAGCTTCTCCTTCAGCTTCGGGGTGATCGCCTTGAGCTCGGAGTCCTTCAGCGCCGCCATCTTCTCATCGAGCTTGTTGATCTCGACGACGAACGGCTGGAGCTTCTTGATCTCGCGCTCGTGCGAGGTACCCAGGATCTTCTTGAGCGCCCAAGTCAACATGACGGAGTCAACCTCGAAGGGTTAGTCGTTCTTCCGGAACGCGGACCCCGCAGGCTAGCACAGGGTTTTTCTGGATTTGCGATAGGATGGACTCTTCGCCTTGTCCGTTCCGAGCTCAAGAGTCCACATCGTTCCCGAGCTGGGGGATCTGTTCGAGAGCGGGGTGTCCATCCTCGTCGGCACGCGCGACGCAGCGCTCGTCCCCGAGGCGATGCGCGGCTGCGGCGCGGTCGTGCACGCCGACCGCCAGCACGTCACCGTCTTCGTCCCCACGATCGTCGCCGAGCGCACGCTCGCGAACATCCGCGACAACGGACAGGTCGCGGTGTGCTTCTCGCGCCAGATCGACCACCGCACGATGCAGATCAAGGGACGCGTGCGCGAGGTGCGGGAGGCGGCGGCGGAGGAGCGCGACGTCGTGATGCGCTACCACGGCGCGCTCACCGACGGGCTCGCGATGATCGGGATGCAGCGGTCGACGCTCAAGCCGTGGAACGCGTGGCCCGCGACGGCGGTGGAGGTGGAGGTCGAAAAGATATTCAGCCAGACGCCGGGCCCGAACGCGGGCGAGCCATGGACCGGAGGGAGGACATGAGCAAGCCGCTCTCGATCACCGATCTCCCGGCGCGGTGCTTCCAGGGCGTCGCGCCCACCGTCATCGCGACCTGCGGCGCCGACGGGATCCCGAACGTCACGTACACGAGCCAGATGTACTTGCTCGACGACGGCCGCGTCGCGCTCTCCTGCCAGTTCTTCAACAAGACGAAGCAGAACGTCCTCGCGACGAAGCTGGCGTGCCTCCAAGTCTACGATCCGGTCACGTTCGAGGCCTACCGCGTCGTGCTCCGCTACCACCACGACGAGACGGAGGGCCCGTTCTTCGAGTCGATGAGCCGCCGCATCGACGCGATCGCCACCCACACCGGGATGGCGGGCGTCTTCAAGCTCCGCTCCGCGGACGTCTTCGACGTCGTCTCCGTCGAGAAGACCGAGAACTTCATGCACACGATCGAGGACACCTCGAGCCCGCTCGAGCCCACGCAGCTGAAGTGGAAGGGCGAGCTCTACGCGCTCCAGTACGTCTCGAAGGCGATGCGCCTCCCGCGCGACGTCGGCTCGCTCTACACCGCGACGCTCGAGGCGCTCGAGCACGCGGTCGGCTTCGAGCACTCGATGATCCTGCTCCCGGACGAGTCCGGGAAGCGCCTCTACGCGATCGCCGCGCGCGGCTACGGCGAGAGCGGCATCGGGGCGGAGGTCGGGTTCGGCGAGGGCCTCATCGGCACCGTCGCGCGCGAGCGCTGCTCGCTGCGCGTCTCCGGCGTCGGCGCGGAGCTCCGCTACGGACGCGCGATCCGCACGAGCGTGCAGCGCTCCACCGGCGGGCGCGATCTCCGGCCCGAGATCCCGCTCCCGGGCCTCGTCGACGCGCAGAGCCAGCTCGCGATCCCGCTCGTCGCGGACGACGAGCTCGTCGGCGTCCTCGCGCTCGAGAGCCCGCGCCCGGCCGCGTTCGAGCCGTGGCACGAGGCGTTCCTCGAGATCATCGCCAACCAGATCGCGACCGCGATCGACGCGTTCGCGCGGCGCGAGAAGGACGACGACGAAGACGACGACGAGCCGGTCGCCGCGGCGCAGTCGCCCTCGCAGGCCCCGGTCGAGTGCACGCGCACGCTCAAGCTCCGCTTCTTCAAGAGCGACGACTGCGTCTTCAACGACGACGAGTACCTCGTCCGAAACCTCCCCGGCCGCATCCTCTGGAAGCTCCTCGGCGAGCACGTCGCGAGCGGCCGCACGGAGTTCACGAACCGCGAGCTCCGCCTCGACGGCTCGCTCGGCCTCCCCGCCCTCCGCGACAACCTCGAGAGCCGCCTCGTCCTGTTGCGCAAGCGCCTCGAGCAGAAGTGCCCCGAGATCCGCCTCGTCCCCGTCGCGCGCGGCCGCTTCCGCCTCGAGCTCGAGTGCCCGCTCGACCTGGCCGAGTCGCCTTAAGGTCGAATGAAGGAGTAGGGACGGACCTCTTAGGATCGCGCCGCGCGGGCGTGGGTCATGGTGGAGGCATGAACAACGTCGCGTCCCAGGCCCCGTCCACGCTTCCTTCGCGGCACGTCCAGCCGTCGCACCCGCAGGTCTACCGCGCGCCGCACAAGGCGCTGCGCTACGAGCTCTCGTTCCTCCTCGTCCGGATGGGCGCCGCCGACTTCACCGAGCCGCTCGAGCGCGACAACGTCATCGACGAGCTCGAGTCGGTGCTCGCGTTCTGCGACGCGCACATCGAGCACGAGGACGCGTTCCTGCGCCCCGCGCTCCTCGCGCGCTCCGCGGCGCCGGTCACGACCCTCGACGAGGAGCACGCCGAGCACGCGACGCAGGTCGCCGAGCTCCGCTCGCTCGCGCGCACGCTGCGCGAGTCGGACCTCCCCGCCGCGCAGCGATCGCTCGGCCAGACTCTGTACCTCCACTACAGCGTCTTCGTCGCCGAGACGCTCGCGCACATGGCGTACGAAGAGCGCGTGGTGCAGCCGCTCCTCGAGCGCCTCTTCACGCCAAAGGAGCTCCTCGACATCCACGACGCGATCCTCGCGTCGATCCCGCCGCCGGAGATGATGCGCGCGCTGCGCTCGTTCATCCCTTCCTCCAACCGCGAAGAGCGCGCCGAGATCCTCGGCGGCGCCCGCGCATCGATGCCCGAGGACGCCTTCGCCGGCCTCCTCGGGCAGATGTGCGCGCTCCTCTCGTTCGACGACGCGGCCGATCTGCGCCGCCGCCTCGGACTTTGAGCGTCAGCGCACGAACGCGCGGATCTCCTGCGCCACGTGCTGGAGCACCGGCGTGCGGCCGAGCGCGCTCTTCATCAGGGCGACGCCGCCGAACATGCCGGCGACGAACCAGAAGAGGAGGAAGGTCCAACCGATCCGCTCCTGGGTCCGGCCGCGCGTGATGACGGTCCTCGCCGCGGCAGCACGCCGCGGATGGACCGGTAGCGGCCGGACGACCGAATAGGACATGCCATGTTGACCAGCACGCAACATGCCGCCGCATCAGGCAGGCAAGTGGCTGAAATTACTCGCACCGATTGCGGTCTGATCGACTCAGGCGGTGCGTGCTCGCGTCCTCTAGCACCGTCGGGGGTTCCGCCCCCGACACGGCCCCGTTTCGAGGTTCGCGCGTTAGGGGCAAACGTCGGGGGGGCCGTCGAAGGTGTTGTTGCGGAAGATGCGGTTGGTCGAGTCGTAGGTTCGTGACGGGCCGAGGCACCAGGTGGTCCAGGTCGCGGGGGCCGAGTGCGTGCTCATGTCGAGGTCGAAGAAGGTGAAGAGACCGTCGAAGTTGATCCGCGCCTTCGCGTTCAGCGCGCCGACGCCGGTGACGAGATCGTTGAGCGTCACGCGTGTGCCGTTCGGATCGGTCACGATCGGGAGCGCCGCGACGATCTCCTCTGGCGTGGCGTTCGGCTTCTCGGCGAGCGCCGCGTAGGTGGTGAGGAGGAGCAGGAGCGACGTCTCGAACGCGCGACCGGCGCCCGGGTTCGGCGGCGGACCCTGCTTCGTCGTGTCGCTCGGCGACGTGTACGCCGCGCGGAACTTGTTCGCGAAGAGCTCGAAGCTGTTGTCGCGCAGCGGGCGGATGCCGGTGATGCGCGCGCGCAGCGACGCGTCGGCGACGTCGAGCTCCTTGTACCCCGCGTCCTCGATCTGGAGGAACGGCTGCACGTAGGTCGGGCGCTCCGCGACCGGGAGCGCCGCGAAGCGCGCCTCGAGCGCGGGCAAGAGCTGCGCGCCCCAGTCGATGTCCGTGAACGGGACGACGAGGTCGGGCTTGAACGCGACGATCGCGTCCGCGCGCTCGTTCACCGTCGCGAGGACGGCCTGGTTCGTCGCGAACCGCTTGTAGCAAGCGTTGCCGTCGCAGGTGGGGTCGCTCTGGTTCTCGACCGCGGTCTTGCCGTTGAAGACGAGGCGCTGGTCCATGATGTCGCCGTACTCCGCGTACGCGTTGAACGGCACCCCCGCCTCGGTGGGGTTGGGCTCGTTGACGACGACCGCGACGCGGACCTTCGTCTTCCCTTGCGAGCGGAGGTGCGCCTCGCGCTCGGCGACGAGCGCGTTGAGCGGAGCGACGACGTCCGCGCGCTGGAACGCCGCGAGCCACGCGAAGCCGGCGCTGCCGGGGACGACGGAGCCGGGGTTGCCGTTGATCCACGGCGTGAACGACGGGACGCGCGCGGGAAGCAGCGTCTCGACGACGGCGCGCTGCCGATCTTCGGCCGACGGACCGATGACCGCCTTCACGCCGAGGTTCGCGAGGTGCGCGGAGACCTTGCGCGGGAAGTGCTCGCTGCACGCGACGAGCGCGCCCTTCGCCCCGCCGGGGAAGCTCGCCCCCGCGCGCTCGAAGAACTCCGCGAACGCGAGCTTCGCGGCGGAGACGTGCTGCTGCTGCCGGAAGTAGTTGGTGTCCTCCGGGCCGATCTCGCTGAGGAGCCCGTAGAGGATCGTGCCGTCCGCCGCGCCGTCGCCGTACACGACCTTGCAGTCGTCGCTCTCGAGCTTCACGCACTCGAGCGTGTGCGACGCGCAGACCAGGCCTTCGCCCTTGCCGGCGCAGTCGCTGTTCTTCGCGCACTCGCCGGCGGGCGCGGCGTCGGCCTGCGCGGCGGAGGGCGCGCAGAGCCCGTTGTCGCAGACCGTGTCGACGAAGTCCGGACCGCGCTTCGTGCAGTCGCCGTCGTTTTTGCATTGAACGGGATCGGTCGAGACGATCGCGGTGCAGGCGACGACGAGACCGGCGACGGCGATCGTGAAGAGTGTGCGCCGCATCACGGGGCCTGATCCGCGACGCAGGCGTTGAACTGCGCCGAGCACTGCGTGATGACGCAGAGCTGGCAGTCTTCGTTGTTCTTCGAGCCGGAGCAGTAGCTCGTGCACGGCTCGATGCATTGGTCGTAGCAGACGCAGTCGACGAGGGCGTTGAGGGTCCGCGTCGAGCTGATGCCTCCCGGCGTGACGTTCTTGCGGCACAGCGTTCCGCGCGCGGTGTCGGTGCTGAGCGTCTCTTGACAGTGACGGCAGTCGGCGGCGTCCTCGTCGGGTTGGTCGCTCTCGGGGACGACGGTGGCGATCGTCGGTCCGCTGTCGGTCGCGCCGGCGTCGGAGTCGGGGCGGCGATTGCCGGTGACGATCGGGTCTTCGTCGACGCACCCGGCGGCGGCGATGAGAAAAAGGGAGACCGTCGTCGCGACGACTCCACCTGCGCTCGTCTTCATCAGAAGCTCCGCGTGTATCCTACACCGAAGGGAGTCACGACCAGCCCCGTGCTCCGCTTCTTCTTCTTCACGTAGTCGATCGTGAACCAGGTCGAGACGCCCGCCGCCGCGACGGTCGCGACGAGCAGGACGTCGGTGACGACGCCGAGCGTCTGCGCGCTCGACTGCGCGTCTTCGAGCGACTTGCGGCTCACGCCGAAGGTGGCTTGCCGCTCCTCGAAGTCGTTGCGCTTGCCCACCGCGAACGTCCCCACCACCGCGGAGGCGACGCCGAGCGCGCCCGTCATGCCCCACCAGAGATAGGGGAACGACGGCGAAGCTGCCTGCGGCGGCGCGCTCTGCTGCGGCGCCTCCACCGGCGGCGGGACGGTCTCCGCGACGGTGAGGTGAATCGGCGCGTTCTCGTTGCCCGAAGCGATCGAGACCGTCTGCGCCGCGCGGCGCCCGTTCACCACGATCGAGAACTGACGGCGCCCGATCTTCACCGCGATCGACTCCGGGAGCGGCGTCGTCGCGACCGGCTGGTCGTCGATCATGAGCGTCGTCCCCGGCGGCGCGTCGGTCGTGACCGTCACGTGCGCGACGTTGAGCGCGAGCTTCGCGAGGCGCTCGTTGACGTCCGCCTTGCGCGCCTCGGGGATCTCCGCCCCGCCGTCGGCGAGGTACCGCTGGAACGTCTCCGTCGCGACGACGTAGTCCTTCAACGCGGTCTGGCAGATCGCGATGTTGTAGAGCAGCTTGTAGTTCTTCGAGAGCTCGTACGCGGTCGTGAACTCGACGAGCGCGCCCTCGTAGTTCTCTCCCTCGTAGAGCTGCACGCCGCGTTCGAAGCGGGTCACCGCCTCGTCGTCGGCGAGGGCGACTCCGGACCAGGAAGTAAGGGAAAGCGTCGTGGCGAAAACGATCGAGCTTCGTCGTACGGCGAGCCAGGCTCCCGTCATTGTCATCACCTCTTGAAGACGTCGGTGTCGAGTTTGTCTTGTTGCCCGGGCTTCGGTTTGCTGGGATCGATTTCGCTGATCCCTGTCGGAGCGGGGGCGGGCGCCGGCGCGGGAGCTGCGGGCGCCGGCGCGGGTGGCTTCGGCGCGGGCGGCGGCGCGGTGGTGGGGGCGGGCGCGGGAGCCGGGGCGGGGACGCCCCATGCCTGCCGGTTGAGGATGAGATCGATGGCGCGATCGCGATCGAACGTGACCGCGATCGTGCGCGTCTCGTAGCCCTCGGCCTCGGCGCGGACCTCGTGCGCGGCGGACCCGCGCGAGGTCTTCATCTTGTACGGGTTGCCGGCGACGCGCGCGCCGTCGACGAAGATGCGCGCGTTCTGCGGGCGCACGGTGACCTCGATCGTGATGCTGGTGTCGACGGGCTCGGTCGCGATCGGGCGCGGCGGCGGCGTCTCCGTCGCGACGACGGGGAGCGGCTCCTCGACCGGCGGCGGCGGCGGCGCTCCGCCGAGGTTCTTGCCGGCCAGCACCGCGAGCGCGAGCGCGGCGACGGCGCCCACGCCGATCAGGAGCGGCTTCGCCGGTCGCGTCCGGAACTGCGCCTCCGCGTGTTTCGTCTCGAAGACGGCGGTCGACGTGCTCGACTTCGAGTCCTCCTTCGTCCCGCTCGACTTGCTGCTCTCGGTCGGGAGCTTCGGGATCGAGTGATCGCCGGTCGTGTCGGCGCGCCACATCAGAGGATCCGAGTCTTCGAGCGTCTTCGGCGAGCTCGGCGTCTCCTCCTCTTTCTTCGCCATCGCGCTCGTGACCAGCGCCTTCACCTTCTCGCGCTCCGCCTCGAACAGACCGGACACGAACTGACCGATCTCGCGATCCGACGCGCGGAGGTCGAGCTTCGCGATCGCGCGCTCGAGGGCGTCGAGGAGCTCGTGCGCCGTGGCGTAGCGATCCTCCTTGTCCTTCGCGATCGCCTTCGCGCAGATCTCGTCGAGCTCGTCGGGGATCTCGGGGACGACCTCCTTCGCGCGCGGGAGCGGCTCCTTGTCGAGCAGGCGCTCGAACACCTTCGCCTCGGAGAGGCCTTCCCAGAGGCGCTTCGCGGTGAGGAGCTCCCAGAGGATGAGCCCGACCGCGAAGATGTCGACCCGCTCGTCGATGTTCTCGTCCGAGCGCGCTTGCTCGGGCGCCATGTACGCGACCTTGCCCTTGAGGACGCCCGCGCGCGTCTTGCTCATCGACGCCGCCGTCTTCGCGACGCCGAAGTCGACGAGCTTCGTGAGGCCCGCGTACGTGACCATGATGTTCTCGGGCGAGACGTCACGATGGACGACCTTGAGCAGCTTGCCGTCGTGGTCGGCGAGCTCGTGCGCGTAGGCGAGAGCGCCCACCGTCTCGCGCATGATCTTGAGCGCCATCGCGCGCGACAGCGTCTTGCCGCGGCGCGCCGCGCGCGAGCGGATGCGGCCGAGCGGTTGGCCTTCGATGTACTCCATCACGAGGAACGGACCGCTCTCGTCCTCGCCGACCTCGAAGGTCTGGACGATGCTCGGATGGTTGAGGCGTGACGTGAGGCGCGCCTCGTCCGCGAACATCGCCGTGATTTCGGGGTCGTCGTCCTCGGTCGACTTCAGCTTCTTGACGACGGAGAGCTTGGCGAACTCGCTCTTTCCGGAGAGCTTCGCGAGGAAGACGTCGGCCATTCCGCCTCCTCCGAGCTGTGCGATGAGCTGGTACTTCCCGCCGACGAACTGAGGCAATGCGACTCCCTAGCGGGGATCAACCGTAGGAGAGGGGCAATGAACCGTGCAAGGTCTCCGCGAATTTTAACCGCGCTTACAGCCAGCCGTTCTCGCGGTACCAGGCTGCGGTGAGCTTCGCACCTTCGGGGAAGGTCACCTCCGGCTGCCAGCCGAGCTCCTCGCGGGTCCTCTTGCTCTCGCACACCCAGTGGTTCCTGAGCGCCGCGACCTTCTCGCGCGTGAGCATGACCGCCCGCCCTCGGACCCGCCCGTAGGCCTCGACGCCGATCGACGCGAGGCGGAGGACCGGGAACGGCACGCCGAAGCGGACGAGCGCGCTCGTGCCCAGCGCTTCGTGAAGGATTTCGCCCATCGCGCGGGACATCGGCAGCGGCTCGCCGTCGTCGACGAAGTAGACGCTGCCGCTCGGGATGTCCGCGTTGATGGCCGCCACACACGCGCGCGCACAATCGGGGCCGTAGGTGTAGCAGGCGACCATCGAGCCGTCGCCGATCACCGGATACTGCCGCCGGCTCGCCGCGAGGAACGCCTCGAAGATCTCGATGTCTCGCGGCCCGTAAATTGCTGCTGGCCGGAGGATGACGACCGGGAGTTTGTCCTTCCGTACCAGGACCTCCTTCTCCGCGGCGAGCTTCGAGCGGCCGTAGGCGGTGACCGGCTGCTCCTGGCTCGGCTCCACCGGCTTGCCGTCGAGGGAGGGCCCGCACGCCTCGAGGCTCGAGACGTGCACGAACCGCTTGAGGTTCGGGGCGTGCTCGCGCGCGGCCTCGAGGAGGTTGACGGTGCCCTCCGTGTTCGTCTGCCGGAACTCCGCCTCGCTCCGCGCCTTCACGAGGCCGGCGGAGTGGACGACGGCGTCGACGTCCTTCATCGCGCGGTCCACCGCGGCGCGGTCCTCGACCCCGCCCTCCGCGAGCTCGAGGTTCGGGAGCGTGGAGAGGAACTTGCGGTTGGAGCTCTTCCGCACCAACGCGACGACGGTGTGACCGTCGCGCGTGAGCTGCTCCGCGACGTGGCTGCCGAGGAAACCGGAGCCGCCGGTGACGAGAACGCGCATCTTCTTTTCTTCGGTCATGCCAGGCTCTTCTCGTAGACGCGGTAGGTCTTGTACTTCTTCGCGCCCATCATGCGGATGCCGGCGTTGACGGCGGCGTTGTCCTCGAGCGTCCAGCCGAGCTCGCCCCACGACATGCCGGCGCGCTTTCCGCCGTCGTTCATCTCCGCGTAGAGGAAGAGCGAGAGCGCGGCGTACTTCCGGTTGAGCCGGAACTCCTTCTTGATCCCGAGGAGGAGGAGGCGGCCGCTCTTCGCGCCCTCGACCTTCAATCGATAGAAGAGCTTCGGCAGGCCGAGCGGCCAGAGCTTGCCGCGGAGATCGCCGATCAGCTCGTTGACGTTCGGCAGCGCGACCGCGACCGCGGCGGGCTTGCCGTCGATGAGGACGAGGACGGTGATGTCCGGGACGAGGAACATCTTCATGTCCGCCGCCATCTTGTCCGCTTCCTTCTGCGTCGCGCGGACGTAGCCCCAGTTGTCCTGCCAGGCCTCGTTGAAGATGTCGAGCGTGAGCGCGACGTCGCGATCGATGTCCTTCTTGGAGATCTTCCGCACCGTCACCTCGGGCATCGCGCGGATGTCTTCCTGCGCCTTCTTCACGCGCGCGTTCGGCTCCCCCACCTCGTAGCGCCAGCCCCACACGTCCTTCGCCTTCGCGTAGCCGGCCTTCTCGATCAGGCCGCCTTGATAAGGACGGTGATGCGGGTTCATGAGGACGGGCGGGTAATCGAAGCCGTCGACGAGGCAGCCGATCTCCTCGTTGATCGAGAGCGACATCGGCCCGCGAGCCGTCTTCATGCCGCGGTCCTTGAGCCACGCCTCCGCGCGCTCGAGGAGCGCCGCCGCCACCGCGGGGTCGTCGACCGTGTCGAGGAAGCCGAAGAAGCCGACGTCGTCCTTGTGCCGCGCGAGGTGCTCGCGATCGATCTGCGCCGTGACGCGCCCGACGCACTTGCCGCCGTCATGGGCGGTGAACACGACGCCGTCGGCGTGCTCGAAGAACGGGTTCTTCTTCGGGTCGAGCCGATCCCGCAGGTCCATGTCGAGCGGACGGATGTAGCGCGGGTCGTCCTCGTAGATGACGTCCACGACGTCCAGGAAATCCCGCAGCTCACCCCCCATCGGGGTCTGACGAATCTCGATCGGCATGCGCGGCTTCTTGCAAAAGCCTCGTGCCGAGTCAACCTGCGCCAAATTTGGCTGGGCCCGAGCCCGGACGTTACGCTCGTCCTCGGAAGGTCAAGATGAGGCTTCTCGGACATACGCTCACGGCCACGGCGATCGCCACGCTCGCCCTCCTGGTAGCTCCGGCTTGCGCCGACAACGACCAGTCCATTTTCATTCGCCAGGCCCTCGCGCCGTCGGTCAATCGACAGGGCGGCGCCTGCGTCTACACGGGCGATCCGCAGCAGCCCGCGCTCTTCGAGGGCGTCGTCGACGTCGCCGTGCGCGACAACTACAGCGCGATCCTCCTCGTCGGGAACCAGATGATCCAGCGCGGCGACCCGCTCGCCGCGAGGACCGAGCCGAACCGCGCGAAGATCACCGGCGCGATCGTCCGCGTGACGGACGCGAACGGCAACAGCCTCGGAGAGTTCACCTCGCTGAGCCAGGGCTTCGTCGACGCGGCGACGGGCGCGGTCCCCAGCTTCGGCCCCATCCAGATCATCGCGATCGACGCGCCCACGATGTCGCGCATCGCGAACGGGCTCGCGCCGGGACAGACGAGGCTGATCCTCGCCAATATCCGCGCTTTCGGCGAATCGCTCGGCGGCGTCGACCTCGAGACCGACGAGTACCAGCTCCCGATCCGCGTCTGCAATCGCTGCCTCATCTCGTTCCTGACGGGCGACGATCCCCTCACGCCCGGCATCGACTGCAACCGCCAGACGACGACGGGCGGCACCGGCGGCACGGGCGGCGGCGCCGAGGCCGAGCCGCCGTGCTCGGCCGGTCAGGACGAAGTGGTGCCGTGCGAGTTCTGTCAGGACCGCGAGGCGTGCAAGGGCGGCTGACCGACCCTCTCCCCGACGGCACCGGTTTCGTGAGAAGAAGGAGCGATGCGTCTCGGCGCACGCTCCTTCTTCGTCTTGGTCGCGACCGCGCTCGGCGCCGTCGCGTTCGCGCCGTCCGCCGCGGCCGAGCCGCAATTCAGCGGAGCGTTGACGACGGGCGCGACGCTGCGAGAGATGCGCGCCTCGAACGGGCCGCGCGTCGCCTATCACCTCGGCGGCCGCTTCGACGCGCTCTTCTTCCGCGACCGCGCCGGACAGATGGCCTTCGGTCCTTACGTCGACCTCGCCACCGAGGCGTTCGACACGTTCCAGACGGGCGGCGGTCTCGAGTGGCTCGTACCCGCGGGTGAACCGGCGTTCATCTTCTCCGCCGGCGCCTTCGCGCGCACGAGCCGCTTCGGCTGGGAGCCGGGCGCGCAGGCCACCATCTTCTGGGGCGCGCGGAGCTTCAACTACCACTCGCTCTACTCGCCGGGCGTCGGCCTCTTCTTGCAGGGCCGCTACGGCTTCGGCGACGGCAAACAAGCGGACGCGGTCCTCGGTGTGCACCTCGACCTCGAGTACTTCCTGCTGCCGGCGCTCTTCATCTACGAAGCCATCACGCGCTGAGCGCTGTGCTAGCGTCGGTCGAATGGATGGTCGCCCGATCAGCCTTCGAATCGCGGGGCAGAGCTACAGGGTCGTGAGCTCGTCGAGCGAGGAAGAGCTCCAGCGGCTGGTCGGGACGGTGAACGCGAAGGTCGAGGAGGTCCTGCCTCCCGGCAAGCCCGCGAATGGACAGGCCGTTCTCCTCGCCGCGATCGCGCTGGCGCACGAGCTCGAGCAGGAGCGCGCGCGCCGCATCCACGTGGAGCGCCGCGCGAAGGACATGCTCAAGCGCGTCCTCGGGCAGCTGGACGAGGCGCTGGTGACCTGCGCATCGGACCAGTGAACGTCCGATCGTGAACGTCTGATCGGTGCTCGGATGAAGCGCATCGATCCCCTCGCCCACCTCGGCGCGGCGTTGGACGCGCTCGACGCCCGAGGCCTCCGCCGTCACCCGCGCGCGCCACAGCAACCTGGCGCGATCTCGTTCTGCTCCAACGACTACCTCGGGCTCGCGGCGCGGACGCGCATCGACGCGCCGTCGGGCGCCGGCGCCTCCCGCCTCGTCGCCGGCGAACGAACGGAGCACGAGGCGCTCGAGCGCGAGGTCGCGTCGTTCCTCGGAGTCGAGTCGTGTCTCGCCTTCACGTCGGGCTACGCCGCGAACGTCGGGGCGCTCTCGGCGCTCCTCGAGCCCGACGACGTCGTCATCAGCGACGCGCTGAACCACGCCTCGCTCATCGACGGCATGCGCCTCGCGCGGGTGCGCCCGGTCGTGGTCCCGCACAACGACGCCGCGGCGATCGAGCGCGCGCTCGTCGGATCGGCGCGTGGGGTCCGCCGCTGGGTGGTCGTCGAGAGCTACTACTCGATGGACGCCGACGGCCCCGACCTCGGGCGGCTGCGCCGTCTCTGCGACGAGCACGACGCGGCGCTCGTCGTCGACGAGGCGCACGCGGCCGGCGTCCTGGGTCCGGACGGCCGCGGTCGCTGCGCGGAGGCGGGCATCACGCCGGACGTGCTGGTGGTGACGCTGGGCAAGTCGTTCGGGAGCCAGGGCGCGCTCGTGGGCGGCCGCGCGGTGCTGCGAGAGTGGCTCTGGAACCGAGCGCGCTCGTTCGTGTTCTCGACGGGCCTCTCCCCCGCCAGCGCAGAGGCGGGCCGCGCCGCCGTCGCGCGCGCGCGCGCGGAGCCCGCGCTGCGCGAGCGAGCCCTCCGCCTCGCGACACGCGCGCGCACGAAGCTTGCGGCGATCGAGGGTATCCAGCCGCTCGGCTTCGGCCACGTGGTCCCGATCGTCCTCGGTGCGCCGGCGCGCGCGCTGGCCTTCTCGAAGCACCTCGCCGCCGCAGGCATCGACCTCCCCGCCATCCGCCCCCCCACGGTCCCCGACGGCACCTCCCGTCTCCGCCTCACCCTGACCGCCAGCCACACCGACGACGACGTCGACACGCTCGTTCGCGAGATCGCAGCGGCCGCACGTTTCACGTGAAACACCTGGAGGGAGACGCAGGCACGCGCCCTACGGCGCTACCGTGCGGAGGTTGAGCCTCGACTTCAAGCCCGTGCGACACCTGCGCCCTCGTGGTCCCGGCGCACGTGGGTGGAGAGGGCGTCTCAAGCGGGCCCGATGATGCAGCGCCCGCGAGCGTTTCACGTGAAACACCTCGCGAGGAGTGTGACGCGAGCAACGCGTCCTCGACTCCACCGCATTGTCGCGCCACGGCTTTGCGAACCGCGCCGTCGCGGAGCACCTCTTCGACTCCTCCCGGTCGCCGCGCACTCGGGGTGAAGAGTGTCTCGAACGGATCCGATTCCCCTCGAGCGTTTCACGTGAAACACCTCGCGAGGCATGCGACGCATCCTCGACTCCACCTCGCGCCCCGACACCGCTTCCGGACGCGGACGGCGCGCTCGTTCCCGCTTCGATTCCTCTCGTTCTCCGCCCAGCGGCGTCGTCGCCTCGAAGGGGTCCGACGACACTGCGACCTCGAGCGTTCACATGAACACCAGCCAACGTGCGACGCATCTTCAACTCCACCTCGCGTGCCGGGGCACCGCTTCCAGCTCCTGACGGTGCGCTCGTTTCCCGCTTCGCCGCTCCGACTCCTCTCGTTCTCCGCTTCCAGTGGCGGGGCCCGCCTCGAATGGCCCCGACGACACCGCGACATCGAGCGTTTCACCTGGACACCAGCAACGTGCGACGCATCCTCGATTCCACCTCTCGTGCCCGGGGCACCGCGTCCAGCTCCTGACGGTGCGCTCGTTTCCGCTTCGCCGCTCTCCGCCTCCCGGTGGAGGGCGCCTCGGACGGATCCGACGACCTCGCGAGGCATGCGCCTCAGTCGCGCGCGCCTGGCCTTCCGGACGAGACTGCGCGCGATACACGGCGCCTCGCCCTTCGGCTCCTCTCGCTGTTTCACGACGCACTCGAGGCGCATCTCGAACCTGTCCGACGACGCTTCGTCCTTCGAATGTTCCACGTGAAACAGCGCGCGACGCGTGTGACCGGCCACGACTTCCGGCGCCGCGATCACGAAGCATCGCCTCTCGACTCTGTGTTCATGCTCCGGTGGCATCTCCAGGGAGTCCGAGCCCCCTGCGCTGCCGAGGGACCATTCGACATCCACGAAAGGGACGCTTCGCACCACCGCGCGCGGCGACTCGACCTCGAGGTCCTCTTGGCTTGCAACACCGAGTGAAGCGTCGAGCGCTTCATGCCGACTCACGAGAACCTACTGCGCAAGAGTCCGCGTCGTGATGCGGCTGGCATTCCGTGAACACGCCGAAAGAAGCTCGTCGCCTTCGAGCGGACCAACGCGGGTGGCCGCGCCGACGGTCGCGAGGTTTCCATGGGATTGGCGCCACCTCACTCCCGTCCCGCGGTCGCATGGGCGCGGCGGAGGACGAGGTTCGGGTCCGGCACCCCGAGGCACCTGCGCCTCGTCCTGTTCCGGAGGAACGCTCGCGGCACCATCCGGTCGGGTCGCGTCGTGCTTCCCGCGTGAACCACTCCGCGTGCGGGTCGCGGCAGTCGAGCTCCGCATGGACTCCGCTCACCCCGGCAACGGGAAGGCCGACCGGCGCGACGAATTTCCCGCGTGACGCCGACGGACGACGCGATTCGAGTCCGACATCGAGAGAGACTCCAGGACGTTCCTGCACCTCGCCCGCGGGTCGCGACAGCCGAGCTCCGCAGAAGCCCACAGTCACAACGGCAGGCGAGGAGCCCGATTCGGCGCGCCAGGTTCGGCGACGAACTGCGTGCATCATGCACGCGAACGTCGACCCGTCGCTACTCGGGCGACGATGCTCGTGGGGTCTCGGCGGACTGGCTCTGGATTGAGCCTCGGTCGATCACGATGCGGTCGTCGGCGACGGACTTGGCGAAGGACTCGTCGTGGGTCACCACGATGACGACCGCACCTCGCTTCGCCTCGGCGCGGACCGTGGCGTTCAAGACCTCGACGCCGCTCTTGTCGAGGCCCGTCGTCGGCTCGTCGAGGAGCAAGAGGCGCGGGGCGTGGACGAGCGCGCGCGCGAGCGCCACGCGCTGGCGCTGGCCGCGTGAGTAGGTGCGGAACGGGCGCTCCGCGAAGACGCCGAGGGCGAAGCGCTCTCGCGCCGCCTCGAAGGCCGCGTCCGCGTCGAGGCCGTGGAGGCGCGCCGAGAGCTCGATGTTCTCGCGGCCCGTGAGGTCCGCGTAACAGAGCGCGTCGTGGCCCAGCCAGCCCAGCGTCCGCCGTACCGCGTCGCGCGTCTTGCCGAGGGTGCCGTGCGAGACCTTTCCCGACGTGGGCCTCGTCAACGTGCCGACGATGGAGAGCAACGTGGACTTGCCCGAACCGTTCGCGCCCAGCACCACCGCGACTCGCCCCGCGTCGAAGCTCACGCTCACCCCCCGAAGCGCTCGGACAGCCGGCGGGTACGTCTTCGTCACCCCCGTCAGCGACACGCGCGCAGGCGCCGGAGCCGAGGTCGTCACGGCCCGCAGCCTGCCGCTCTTTCGGCCCGGCGAAAAGGAGTTCTCACGCTCAACGTCGCGCCCCACCGACCCCCGCCCCCGGGCCCCGACATGGTGCGCGCCCCCCGCGGCCGAGCTTCCGCCTCCAACGGGGCCGGGAAAGGCCCGAAAGCCGACACGTTGTGGCGGGCCAGATGCGGTCGGCCCCGATGTGGCGGGCCCCGACCTGCCGGCCCCGACCTGCCGGGCCCCGATGCGCTCGGCCCCGACCTGCCGGGCCCCGACCTGCCGGCCCCGACCTGCCGGCCTCGACCTGCCGGCCCCGATGAGGTGGGGCCAGATGCGGTCGGCCCCGACGTGGCGGGCCCGATGTGGCGGGCCCCGACCTGCCGGGCCCCGACCTGCCGGGCCCCGACCTGCCGGGCCCCGACCTGCCGGCCCCGACTTGCCGGCCCCGACCGGGCGGGCCCCGATGCGCTCGGCCCCGACCTGTCGGGCCCCGACCTGACGGCCCCGACCTGACGGCCCCGATGCGCTCGGCCCCGACCTGCCGGCCCCGACCGGGCGGGCTCGCCCCGGGGCCCCGCGACCGCGGCCGCTCCAGCGGTTGCGAAGCAACCCTCGCGCTCCGCGCGAGGGCCGTGGTCGCGGGGTGGGGGTGTCGGGGGCGAAGCCCCCGACGTTGAGAGCCAAGAACCGTGCTACGCTCGACGCCATGACTGCTGCTGCGGCTATGCTCGGAGAGGAGCTTCCGCTGATCCAGAAATTGCGGCAGGCCGTGGAAGGCGCGCTCGAGGGGAAGCCCGAAGCCGTGGAGCTCGCGCTCGTCGCCCTCCTCGCCCGCGGACACCTCCTCATCGAAGACGTGCCCGGCGTCGGGAAGACCACCCTCGCGCGCGCGCTCGCCCGTGCAGTCGGAGGCGAGCTCCGGCGCGTTCAGTTCACGAGCGACCTCCTCCCCAGCGACGTCGTCGGCGTCTCGATCTTCGATCAGCGCGAGGGCGAGTTCAAATTCCGGCAAGGGCCCATCTTCGGCAACGTCCTCCTCGCCGACGAGATCAACCGCGCCTCGCCGCGTACGCAGTCCGCGCTCCTCGAGGCGATGAACGAAGCGCAGGTCTCGGCCGACGGGCAGACCCATCCGCTGCCCGATCCGTTCTTCGTCATCGCGACGCAGAACCCGCAGGACTTCGCGGGGACGTTCCCGCTGCCGGAGTCCCAGCTCGATCGCTTCATCCTCCGCCTGCGGATCGGGTATCCGCCGCCGCAGGTCGAGATGCGCCTCCTCCTCGAAGGCAACTCCGACACCGCGCGCGACGTCCCCGTCGTCCTCGATCCCGCGAAGCTCGTGACGCTGCAGCTCCAGGTCGACCGCGTCACGATGGAGTCCTCGCTCCTCAGCTACCTCCACGCGCTCATCCTCGCCACGCGTCAGGCGCCCGTGCTCTCCCTCGGCACGTCGACGCGCGGCGGCATGGCCCTCGCGAAGGCGGCCCGCGCGCGCGCGCTCGTCCGCGGTCGCCACTACTGCATCCCCGACGACATCCACGACCTCGCCGTCCCCGTGCTCGCGCATCGCGTCCGCCTCTCGACGCACGCCGACGGATTCGTGCCTTCACGTGACGAAGCCGAGGCGGCGGTGCGCGACATCGTCGCGCGCGTCCCCGTCCCGGTCTGAACCGTTCCGCCGTCGGAGGGAGTAGCGCCGCATGGCCATGCAGTCGCCGGAGCCGAGCAACCCCGCCCTGTCGCGCGGACCGGAGAGCAAGGCGGAGCCTCCGAAGAGCGAGGCCATTCCGCTCTCGAAGGACGAGCCAGAGAAGCCGGCGAAATCGGAGAAGTCGGAGAACGCCAAGCCGTCCTCCGCCACGAAGCCCGCGTCGCGCTGGCCGTGGAGCCGCTTCAAGGCGCCGCGCCGGCTGAAGTTCACGCGGGAAGGGAAGTTCTTCGTCGGCATCACCCTCGGCGTCGGCTTCGCCGCGATCAACACCGGCAACAACCTCCTCTACTTGCTCCTCGGCATGCTCCTCGCGCTCATCATCGTGAGCGGCCTCATGAGCGAGCTCAGCCTGCGCGACCTCACCGTCGTCCGCCGGCTCCCGCTCCGCGCGCAGGTCGGGCGGCCGCACCTCGTCGAGATCGAGGTCTTCAACCACAAGGGCCGCGTCCCGTCGTACGCGATCGAGGTCGAGGACCTCCGCGCGGGACAGCCCGCCGACAAGCGCTGCTTCTTCCTCAAGATCAGCCCGAAGAGCGCGCAGGTCGCGGCCTACCGGCGCACGCCGGCGAAGCGCGGGCGCGACCGCCACGTCGGCTTCCGCATCGCGACGCGCTTTCCGTTCGGGCTCTTCGAGAAATCGCGCGAGGTCCCGGCCGAGGGCGAGCTCGTCATCTACCCCGCGATCGATCCGATCCAGCTGCCGGCGCTGCCGCCGGGGCGACACGGCGAAGGAGACACCTCCCTCGGCCGCGGCTTCGGCGACGACTACGTCGGCCTCAAGCTCCATCGCGAAGGCGAAGACCGGCGCGACATCCACTGGCGCAAGACCGCGGCGGCGGGGCAGCTCGTGATGCGGGAGCGCGCGCGCGACGCGCGGCCGGACGTGCACCTCACCCTCGACGTCGTCCGCCGCGGCGACGCGAAGGACGATTGGTTCAACGCGTTCGAGCGGCGCATCCGCGACATCGCCTCGCGCTCCGTCGCGCACATCAAGCGCGGCGACACCGTCTCGGTGAAGACGACGGCGGGCGAGATCGTCCGCGGCGATCGATCGACCGGCGCCGATCGGCTCCTCCGCTTCCTCGCCCTCGTCGAGTCCCTCACGCAGGCCGAGCTCGCCGAGCGCGCGAAGACGCCGCGCCTCGACCCGCCGAGCTCCGGGACAAAATCGACGAAAGCGTCAGAGGCGAAGCTCGAGCCCCCCAAGCCCCCAACACCCACGCTCCTCGCGCCCGTCCCGAGGAACGAGGAGGCCTCGTCGTGAGGTTCGGCCTCGTCCACCGCATCATGACGGACGCGCTCGCCGCGCTCGGCGTGCTCGCGGTCGTGAACACCGCGTCGATGTCGACGTGGACGACCGGCTTCGTCATCGCCGGCCTCGCGCTCGCGCTCGCGGTGCCCGAGTCCTGGCAGACCAAGCCCGCGCTCCGCCACCTCGCGACGATCGGCCCGCTCACGCTCTTCGCGGTGCAAGGGGTGCGGCTCCTCGCCGGTCGCCCCGCCCTCGACGTCGCGGTCGAGTTCGCCGCCATCTTGCAGATCATCCGCCTCGCCACCCGCCGCGGCGCCGCGCACGACCAGCAGATCATCGTCCTCGCGCTCCTCCACTTCGTCGCGGGGACCGTCCTCGGCGGCGGCCTCTCCTACGGCCTCTGCTTCGTCGGGTTCCTCATCGTCGCGCCCGGCGCGCTCGTCCTCAGCCACCTCCGGCGCGAGGTCGAAGGCAACTACCGGCAGGGCGCGCGCGATCGCACCGGCCTCCCCGTCGACGTGCCGCGCATCCTCCGCTCACGCCGCGTCGTCGGGCGCGGGTTCCTCGCGACGACGTGCCTCCTCTCGGTCCCGATCTTCCTCTTCACCGCCGCGCTCTTCATCGTGTTCCCGCGCGTCGGGCTCTCGCTGCTCTTGCTGAACCATCACAACGGCGATCGCATGATCGGGTTCTCGGACCGGGTCGACCTCGGCGAGGTCGGAGCGATCCGCGACGTGCCCGCGCTCGCCCTGCGCTTCGACGTGCCCGACCTCCCGGAGCCGCGACCGCAGAAGCTCACCCTCCGCCTCCGCGGCACCGCCTTCGACGAGTACTCGGGCAAGGCCTGGGCGCGCACGCAGGCTAAGACGTTCAACGCGTCGAACCCGAGCAGCGGCATCCTCCCGATCGCGCGGCAGCCGAACGCCAACCCGAACGATCCGGCGCACGATCGCAAGATCACGATCGAGCTCGAGCCGATCGAGCCGACCGTCGTCTTCCTCCCGCCGCGCACCGTCGCGCTCGAGCTCCGCACCCCGCAACAAGCGCTCGTCGGCGACACGCTCCAGCTCACGCGCGGCCCGGAGGGGGAGGTCCGCTACTCCGGCGAAGGCGCGCGCGGCATCCGCTACGACGCGTACATCGCGACCGATCGCGAGCCCATCATCGAGAACCTCCCGCTCTCCGAGCGCCCGCGCTACCTCCGGCTCCCTGCCGACACGCCGGAGCGCATCGGGCAGCTCGCGCACGAGTGGGCCGACGCGCAGCCCACCGCGTACCTGAAGGCGAAGGCGATCGAGGAGCACTTGAAGCACGACTTCAAGTACCAGCTCGGCTCGCCCTCCGGCGGCAAGCCCCAGCCGGTCGATCACTTCCTCTTCGAGTCGAAGCGCGGGCACTGCGAGTTCTTCTCGACCGCGATGGCGATCATGCTGCGTGAGGTCGGCATCCCTTCGCGCAACGTCACCGGCTTCGTCGGCGGGACGTACAACCGCTTCGGCCAGTACTACGCCGTTCGTCAGGGCGACGCGCACTCGTGGGTCGAGGCCTACCTCGACGAGCCGGTCCACGGCTGGGTCACCTTCGACCCGACCCCGACGTCGGGCGCGCAGCCGCTCCAGGAGACGTCCGGCGCGTGGGTGTACCTCCGCGATCTGCTCGAGGCGCTCTCGCAGCGCTGGAACCGCTACGTCATCGGCTACGACCTCAAGACCCAGATCCACATCTTCGAGGACCTGAGCCGCCGCTACGAGCAGTTCCGCACGAAGACCGGCGCGAACACCGGCGCGATGGAGCGCGTGACGCGTCCGTCCGTCATCGCGGCCGCCGTCATCGTCGCCTCCCTCGGCGCGTACTTGCTCTGGCGGCGCCGTCGCTCCGTCACGCGGAAGGCGCCGGACAGCGCCGAGAAGCCGCGCATCGATCCGAAGCTCGAGGCCGCGACCGCGCTCTACCGCGCGCTCGAGATCGCGCTCTCGATGCAGGGGATCGCGCGGCCCGCGGCGATGCCGCCGCTCAAGCACGCCGAGGACCTCGTCGAGCGGAAGCATCCGCTCGCGAAGCTGGTCCTCGATCTCACGAACCTCTACATCGAGGCGCGCTTCGGCGGCGTCACCCTCGACGAGCCGGCGCAGCGCGACTACGAGCGCCGGGTGAAGGAGATCCGCGCCTTCAAGGCGGAGCTCCCCACCGCCGACGCGCCGGCTTAGTTCGAGATCTTCTGCGTGAACGTGAGCTCGCCGCTCGCGCCGCGGTCGACGACGAGCTGCGTGCCGGGCGGGTACTCGCCCGCGATCACGCGCTTGGCGAGCGCGTCCTCGAGGTGACGCTGGATCGCGCGCTTGAGCGGGCGGGCGCCGTACTGCGGATCCCAGCCCGCCTCCGCGATGACGTCCTTCGCCGCGGGCGTGAGCTCGACGAAGATGTCGCGGCGCGCGAGGCGATCGGTGAAGCGACGGAGCTGGATGTCGATGATCGCGTGCATGTCCTTCCGCTCGAGGCGGTTGAACACGACGGTCTCATCGAGGCGGTTGAGGAACTCGGGGCGGAAGGACTTCCGCACGTCCTCCATCACCGCGCGCGCGATGAGCTCCTTCTTGTCCTCGGACGGAAGGTCACGCTCCTCGATCGCCTGGATGTGCTGCGAGCCGATGTTGCTCGTCAGGATGATGACGGTGTTCTTGAAGTCGACCGTGCGGCCCTGACCGTCGGTGAGGCGACCGTCGTCGAGCACCTGGAGGAGCACGTTGTAGACGTCGGGGTGCGCCTTCTCGACCTCGTCGAAGAGGATGACGGTGTACGGGCGACGCCGCACCGGCTCGGTGAGCTGGCCGCCCTCCTCGTAGCCGACGTAGCCCGGCGGCGCGCCGATGAGGCGCGACACCGTGTACTTGTCGTGGAACTCGCTCATGTCGAGGCGGATCATCGCGCGCTCGTCGTCGAACAAGAACTCCGCGAGCGCGCGCGCGAGCTCCGTCTTGCCGACGCCGGTGGGGCCGAGGAAGAGGAAGCTGCCGATCGGACGCTTCTCGTCGCCGAGGCCGGCGCGCGAGCGGCGGACCGCGTTCGCGACCGCGGTGAGGGCGTCGTCCTGGCCGACGACGCGCTTCCGGAGCTCGTCCTCGAGGCGGAGGAGCTTCTGCATCTCGCCCTCGAGCATCTTGCTCACCGGGATGCCGGTCCACTTCGCGATGATGCCGGCGATGTCCTGATCGGTGACCTCCTCGCGGAGGTAGCTCGTCTTGTCCTGCACCTTCGCGAGCTCGCGCCGCTTCTCTTCGATCTTCTTCTCGAGCTCGGGGATCTTGCCGTACTGGATCTCGGCCGCGCGCCCGAGGTCGCCGCGGCGCTGGGCCTGCTCGGCCTCGGTGCGGAGGTTCTCGATCTCCGGCTGCGCGTCGCGGATCTCGGTGATGACCTCCTTCTCCCGCAGCCACTGCGCCTTCATCGCGCCCATCTCGCTCTCGAGCTCGCCGATGTCGCGCTTGATGTCCTCGAGCCGCGCCTTCGACGCCGCGTCGCGCTCCTTCTTCAGCGCCTCGCGCTCGATCTGGAGCTGGGTGAGCCGCCGCTGCACGCGGTCGATCTCCGCCGGCATGCTGTCGACCTCCATCTTGATCTTGGAGGCTGCCTCGTCGACGAGGTCGATCGCCTTGTCGGGGAGGAACCGCTCGGTGAGATAGCGGTCCGAGAGCATCGCCGCCGCGACGAGAGCGGCGTCCTGGATCCGGATGCCGTGGTGGACCTCGTAGCGCTCCTTGAGGCCGCGCAGGATCGCGATCGTGTCCTCTACCGAGGGCTGGCTGACGAAGACCGGCTGGAAGCGGCGCTCGAGGGCAGGGTCCTTCTCGATGCGCTTCTTGTACTCATCGAGCGTGGTCGCGCCGATGCAGCGGAGCTCGCCGCGCGCGAGGGCAGGCTTGAGGAGGTTCGCGGCGTCCATCGAGCCCTCGGCCGCGCCGGCGCCGACGATGGTGTGGATCTCGTCGATGAAGAGGACGATCGAGCCGGCCGCGGCCTCGACCTCCTTCATCACCGCCTTCAGGCGGTCCTCGAACTCGCCGCGGTACTTCGCGCCGGCGACGAGCGCGCCCATGTCGAGCGACACGAGCTTCTTGTTCTTCAGCGACTCCGGCACGTCGCCGCGCACGATGCGCTGCGCGATGCCCTCGACGATCGCGGTCTTGCCGACGCCGGGCTCGCCGATGAGCACCGGGTTGTTCTTCGTGCGCCGCGAGAGCACCTGCATGACGCGGCGGATCTCCTCGTCGCGCCCGACGACGGGGTCGATCTTGCCCTTCCGCGCGGCGTCGGTGAGGTCGCGCGTGTACTTGTCGAGCGCCTGGAACTTCCCCTCCGGATCGCGATCGGTCACCCGCTGCGCGCCGCGCACGGACGCGAGCGCCTGGAGGAGCTTGTCGTAACGAACGCCGCCGGAGGCCTCGAACGCAGCCTGCGCCTCGCGGTCGTGTTTCGCGAGCGCGAGCAGGTAGTGCTCGACCGAGACGAAGTCGTCCTTGAGGTGCTTCGCTTCGTCCTCGCCTTTTCGCACGATCTCCATCGTGCGGCGCGACAGCGTCGGCTCCGCGCCGCCGCTGACCTTCGGCAGCTTCGTGAGGTACTCCTCGACCTTGCGCTTCAGCGCGGCGGGGTCACCGCCGGCCTTCTGGAAGAGCGGGAGCGCGATGCCCCCCTCTTGCTCGAGCATCGCGAGGATGAGGTGCTCGGGGACGATCTCGGGGTTACCGCGGCGGCTCGCGAGATCGGAGGCCGAACGGAACGCTTCTTGGCTCTTCGTCGTCATGCGATCGGGACGCATTGAGCTCTCCTTTTGCCTCTCCGCAGCGCGGGGGCCTCCACGACAATAAGCACGGGCACGCGACCTGCAACGGGAACGCGTCCGCCGCGATACGGCCGCGCTACTGGCAGGCGCGCAACGTCGCCGGCGCGATCGCGATCGACTGACACGACGAGCCGTTCGGACACGAGCCGCCCTGGGAGCTCGCGAGGCACGTCGGGCCCGTCTTTCCGCCGAGCGGGCCCATCCCGACGTTGCACGTCGGCGCGCACTGTGAGGCCATCGCGAACGCGGCGAGGTTCCACGAGACGCAGCAGACGCTGTCGCCCGGGCAGTCGTCCTTGTCGTCGCAGTGCAGCGTGCCGCCGGTCGAGCATGACGACGCGGTCGCCGCGCACGAGCTCGTCTCGAAGAACGTGCCCCAGCAGCACAGCGCCGATTGCCCCGTGCAGGTCTTCCCCGCGCCGCAGCTGACGACCGCGGAGCTGTTCGGCGCGTCCGGCGCCCCCGTGTCCGCCGGCGCCCCCGTGTCCGCCGGACCGGCGTCGCTCGCGTCGGGCGCGTTCGCGTCGGTGACGCGCGCGTCCGCGCCGGCGTCCGGCGCGCTCGTGTCCGGCGTCCCCGCGTCCGGGGTCGCGACGCTCACGGAGGAGTCCTTCACCGGCGTCGGCGGAGCGTCGCCGTCGGCGAGCACGATCGAGTCGCCGCCGTCCGCGCCCGCGGCGACCTCGAGGTCGCCCACGCCGGTCAGCAGCACGCAGCCGCTGACGACCGACAGCGCGACCGCCGCGACGAACATGTGCGCACGAAGCGATCGAGCCACGACAGCTCGAGAGCGTATCACGCGCGCCTAGATGTCGAGGTTCCGGACGTTCAGCGCGTTCTTCTCGATGAAGTCGCGGCGCGGCTCGACCTGGTCGCCCATCAGGATGGTGAAGACCTGATCGGTCTGGACCGCGTCGTCGAGGCGGACCTGGAGCATCACGCGGGCGTTGGGATCGAGCGTGGTCTCCCAGAGCTGCTCCGGGTTCATCTCGCCGAGACCCTTGTAGCGCTGGAGGTTCCAGCCCTTGCGGCCGCGGAGCTCGATGAAGTCCCAGAGCGCGTCGGCGTCCTCGAGCTCCGTCTCCTTCGCGTCGGCGGCCTCGCCTTCGGTCGCCTCCGCGCTCTTGCCCGCGCTCGCAAAATACGGCGCCGGTCCCATCGAGCGGATGTCCTGCTCGATCGCGTAGAGCTCCTCGTACTCCGCCGACTCGACGAGGTTCCAATCGACGGTGACCTCGCTCGCGGCCGAGCCGGGGCGCGGCTTGACTACGAGCGGGAAGGTGCCGTGCTCGGCCTCCTCCGTCATCGAGATCGTGAGCGGGAAGATGTCCGGGTACTTCCGCTCGAGGAGATCGCGGATCGGCTTGATCGACGCCTCGACCTTCGCCTTGTCGCGGAGCTCGTTCTTGCCGATGTTCGCGGCGCGGAGCACGGCGGAGACGATCTTCGCGTCCGCGCGTCGATCGATCTTCGAGAGCGTCTTGCGGAAGCCGCGCAGGCGCTCCGCCAACTTGTAGAGCGGCTTGCCCGCGAAGCGCGGACCCTTCGAGGAGCGCACGGTCAGGCCGTCGACGCCCTGCTCGAGGAAGAACTGGTCCAGGGCCGCCTGGTCTTTCATGTACTGGCCCTTCTTGCCCTTCCACACGCGGTAGAGCGGCGGCTGCGCGATGTAGAGGTAGCCCTTCTCGAGCAGCTCCGGCATCTGGCGATAGAAGAAGGTGAGGAGCAGCGTGCGGATGTGGCTGCCGTCGACGTCGGCGTCGGTCATCAGCACGATGTGGTGGTAGCGCAGCTTCGAGATGTCGAAGCTGCCGCCCTGCTCGGGGTTGCCGATGCCGCAGCCGAGCGCGGTGATGAGCGTGCCGATCTCGGCGGAGGAGAGCATCTTGTCGAGGCGCGCGCGCTCGACGTTCAGGATCTTGCCGCGGAGCGGGAGGATCGCCTGGAACTTCCGGTCGCGCCCCTGCTTCGCGGAGCCGCCGGCGGAGTCTCCCTCGACGATGTAGATCTCGCTCGTCTCCGGATCGCGCGACTGGCAGTCGGCGAGCTTGCCCGAGAGCGACGTGTAGTCCATCGACGACTTGCGGACGACCTCGCGCGCCTTCCGCGCCGCCTCGCGCGCCTTCGCCGCGAGGATGGTCTTCTCGACGATCTTCCGCGCGGTGGAGGGGTTCTCCTCGAAGAAGCGACCGAGCTTCTCGAGCACGACGTTCTCCACCACCGTCTTCGCCTCGCTAGTGACGAGCTTGTCCTTCGTCTGCGAGCTGAACGACGGATCGGGGAGCTTCACGCTGATGACGGCGGTGAGGCCCTCGCGGATGTCTTCGCCCGTGAGGCCGTTCTTCACCTCCTTGAAGAGGTTCGCCGACGTCCCGTAGTTGTTGAAGACGCGGGTGAGCGCGCCCTTGAACCCGGTGAGGTGCGTGCCGCCGTCCTTGTTGTGGATGTTGTTCGTGTACGGGAAGATCTGCTCCGCGTACGTCGAGTTCCACTGGAGCGCGACCTCGACGACGATCGGCGTGCCGCCGCCGTCCGGCGTCGTCTCCGCCATGATGTGCACGACCTTGTCGTGGACCGGCTCCTTCGTTTTGTTCAGGTGCGCGACGAACTCGCGGATGCCGCCCTGGTACTCGAAGAGCTCCTTCCGCGCGGGCTCGCGCTCGTCGGTGAGCGAGATGACGAAGCCGGCGTTGAGGAACGAGAGCTCGCGGAGGCGGCTCGCGAGGATGTCGTAGCTGTACTCGACGACGGTGAAGATGGTCGGGTCCGGCTTGAACGTGATCTTCGTGCCGCGTTTGTCGGTCGAGCCGATGACCTTGATCTCGCTCGTCGGCGCGCCGCGGCGGTACTCCTGGAAGTACACCTTGCCGTCGCGCTTGATCTCGAGCTTCAGCCACTCGCTGACCGCGTTGACCGCGCTCACGCCGACGCCGTGGAGGCCGGCGGAGACCTTGTAGCTCGAGTGGTCGAACTTGCCGCCGGCGTGGAGGACGGTCATGACGACCTCGGCGACGTCGATGTCCCGCCCGAGCTTCTTCGACATCTCGGCGTGACGGCCGACCGGGATGCCGCGGCCGTTGTCCTCGACCGTGATCGACCCGTCGAAATGGATCGTCACGTCCATGTGCGAGCAGAAGCCGCCGAGGTGCTCGTCGACCGCGTTGTCGACGACCTCCCAGACGAGGTGATGCAGACCGGAGCCGTCGTGCACGTCGCCGATGTACATGCCGGGGCGCTTGCGGACGGCCTCGAGCCCCTCGAGGACCTGGATGCTTTCGCTGCCGTACGCGCCCGGGGTGGGGGCTTCGACGTTGGTGCTCGGAACGGAGGCTTCGGTCGTCATGCTTTTGGGCGTGTGCTTCTCGCGTGGACTATCTGGATTGAAAGCTAGCTTTGAACCCCGACGTACCTTCGCGTTTGAATTTCGAGCGGCGCTCCCCGGTCCCCGAGGCTGCTCAACAGGTGGACTCCGAGCATAGTCCGGAGCCCCCTTCCCAGCAAGGCGAAACTCCTGGGTTTGAGGCGACATTCCAGCTACTTAGCTGCGTCAACGGCGACCGAATTTCGGCCCGGATGACGCGCGGCGTCGACGGCTTCTAGCCGGGGGTCAAGAACCCACCGTCAACGCGAGAAAGGCGCCCTCCGTCGATCGTGAAATCCCGCCGCTGACCCGCGCCCGAGTCGATCAGCTCGGGGCGCGTCGTGGTGAGCACGACCTGGCCTTCCTGCTCGCGGAGGAACGCGAAGAGCGCCGCCGTGCGCTCGCGATCTAGCTCGCTCGAGACGTCGTCGAGGAGCAGCACCGGCCGCACGCCGCGCGCCGCGCCGATGACGTCGATCTCCGCCGACTTCAGCGCCAGCGTCACCGCGCGATGTTGCCCTTGCGACGCGACCCCACGCACCGGGTGCCCCGAGATGGAGAGCGCGAGGTCGTCGCGATGCGGGCCCACCGTCGCGCTCCCGCGCCGGAGATCGGCCGCTCGCTTGTCGATCAGCGCCGCCGCGAAGGCCTCCGCGTCGCGCGGCGCGCCCGGAGCGTAGCTGGCCGCGAGGGAGAGGTCCGGCGCGGCGATGCGACGGAACGCTTCGAGCGCGCGCTCCGAGAGCGATGCCGCGGCCTCCGCGCGATGGTCCATCAGCGCGGTGCCGTGACGGACGATCAACGTCTCCCACTCGCCGAGGTCGGACGCCTGGACGCCGCGCGTATCCAGCGCGCGCTGCCGCGAGCGGACGGCCTTCGTGTAGCTCTCGAGCTCCAGCATCGCCGCGGGCGCGCGGTAAAGCGCGGTGCGATCGAGGAGGCGTCGTCGCTCCGCGCTCGCGCCCATCGAGAGCGCGATCTCTCCGGGATGGAACACGACGATCGGCGTGCGCACGGCGTACGCCGCGAGGGTAGGGGGCCGCTTGTCGTCGACGCGCACGAGGCGCGCGCCGGCGCGGATGCCGACCGACTGCACGCGTGAGTCGCCCTCCTCGCGGACACGCGCGCGCACGCTCGCGAGCTCGCCCTCGAACGCTACGACGTCCGTCATCTTCGAGGAGCGAAAGCTCTTCGACGTCCCGAGGACGTAGAGCGCCTCGAGCAGGTTCGTCTTGCCTTGCCCGTTCGCGCCGCTGATGACGTTGAAGCGCGGCCCGAGCTCGACGTCGACCGCGGCGAGGTTCCGGAACGACCGGACCTGGACCGCTTCGATGGCGAGCGAACGCAGCACTCAGATGCGCATCGGCATCACGACCGACAAGAACTGGCGATCGGACGTCGTAGTGGCGCCGGAGGGCCTCAGCACCGCGGGATCGAGCTCACCGGAGAGCCCGATCGCGACCTCGTCGTCGCCCACCGCCGCGAGCACGTCGAGGAAGTACTTCGCGTTGAAGCCGATGCTCATGTTCGGCCCCGCGTACTCGACCGGGATCTCGTCGTACCCGTCGCCGCTCTCCGGCGACTCGCTCGTGATGCGCATCGAGCCCTTGGTCAGCGAGAGCTTCACGCCGCCGGTGCGCTCGCTCGCGGCGACGGAGACGGCGCGGAGGGCGTCCGCGAGGCCCGAGCGCGGCGCGCGGACGACCTTCTCCGACGCGGCAGGGATGACCTGGGAGTAGGGCGGGAACTGCGCGTCGACGAGCTTCACGCTGAACGTAGTGCCCGCGCCCTGGAAGAACGCGCTCGCGCCGCTCTGGGTGATGAGCAGCTCGGGCTTCTTGCCCTCGCCCTTGTCGTTCGTGGTGGTGGGGCCGTCCGCGAGCATCTCGTCGCAGAGGCGGCGGAGCTCCTGGATCGCCTTCAGCGGGATGAGCATCGTCGCCGACGCCTGGCGCCCTTCGACCTTCACGTCGACCTTCGAGAGCCGATGCCCGTCGGTCGTGACCATGCGAACTGTGTCGCCCTCCCACTCGAAGAGCGCGCTGTTCAGGTGGGCGCGCGTCTCGTCGGTCGAGATCGAGAAGTGCGTCTTCGCGATGAGCTCGGCGAGGACGTCGACGTCGAGCGCCAGCGTCGGCGAGCCCTCGGCCGGCTGCGGGAGCGGCGGGAAGTCGTCGCCCGGCATGCCGCGCAGCGTGTAGCGACGCGCGGTGCCGCTCGCCTTCAGCGTCGTCGTCGCGTTGTCCTGCGACGAGATGACGATCGGACCGTCGGGCATCATCTTCACGCGCTCGAAGAGGTCCTTCGCCGACACCGCGACGCTGCCGCCCTTCGCGATGTCCGCGGGGATGCGGCCCATGAGCGAGAGGTACAGGTCCGTCGCCGCGAGCCGGAGCGTGTTCTGACCTTCCGCCGAGAGCAGGACGTTCGCGAGCACCGGCATCGTGCTCTTGCGCTCGGCGACGCCCTGCATGCGGGCGACGATCTTCAGCAAATCCTTCTTCGCGACGGTGAGCTCCATCTCGTCCTCGGGGCTAAGTGAAGTGCCTGGGTTGCCTCCCCCCGTCAAGGGTGCGGGCTCATGCTCCCGAGAGGTCCTTCCCGCCCGGAGCTCCCTGGAGGCTCGGTATGGAAGGAGAGAGAAATTTAAAGATCAGTATTGGATCTAGGGCCTGTGGGTTCCGGGGATAAGCCAAAATGCCGAAAGGATCCAATGGGCTATGACGAATGTGACTGGGGAGTGACGAGGGTGCAAGATCGGGGGGGCTCGTGAATGGAATTGTCCCACCTCTCGTCCCCACCCCCGTCCGCCGCATCTCCCCAGCCTCGACCGCAGGCTTTTTCACAGGGCGAACCGGGATGATCGGGCGTCTTATTTCGATCGTTTTTTCGACGCGGCGGGGGCCGTCGGGGCGTCCTCGATGAAGGTCCGCGCGAGGGCGTCCAGGAGCTCGCGTCGTGCACGCTCGTAGGTCTTCGGTCCGACGTCGCCGGTGTGACGGGCCCGCTCGAGCTCCTCGAGCTGCGCGAGGAGGCGCGCGCGCTCGCTCTTGCGATCGGCCTTCGTGGGCCGGCGGGTGCCGAGCACGAGGCCGAAGAGCAGCCCCGCCCCCGAGAGCATCGTCGCGATGATCTTCCCGGGACCCTCCGTCGGAAGACCTCGGATGATGACGTCCACGGAGCGGATCGCCGAGTCGGACTTGGCGGCTTGTTTCTCGGTGACGAGGGCGCGCTGGCCTTGCCCGTCGCTGCGCGATTGCGGCGGCGGGAAGCCCGGCACCTCGAGCGTCATCTCGCGCGACGCGGGCGCGATGACCTGCACGTTCGCCATGTGCGGCGCCATGCCGACGGTGAGCTTCACCTCGGCCTCGCCTGCGTACGGCAGCTGCCAGCGCCACTCGACGTCGTGGCGGCCGGGTCCGAGGGTGCCGCGCAGCTTTACGCCCTTCTTCGGCACCGCGTCGACGCCGACGTCGGTCATGCCCTGCTGCGTGGTGAACGCGGTGAACTCCTCTGGCAGCGGGATGACGAGGTCGCGCGGGACCCAGGCGTTCTTGCCGAAGTTGAAGACGCGGAGCATCTGCTGGATCTGGACGCGATCGTCCTTCACCTCGGCGTAGACGATCGACTGCGCCACGATGAGCGCCTTCTCGACGTCGTCGGTCGTCGGGTAGACGTGGAGGATCGCGCGCATGCCGCCCTTGTCCGGCATGCGGAAGGGCATCACCGCGAAGGTCGCGTCACCGGTCGCGACCGAAGGCCGGTACGCGACGCCGCTGCCGCCCTCGAGGTGCTCCGCGGTCGCGACGCCGCTCGCGTCGGTGACGAAGGAGAGGCGCTTGCGGCTCTCGCCTTTTGCGACCGAGTTGTAGACGATACCGAGTGTCACATGCGTGCCGGGGAGCGGCTTGTTCTCGGCGTCGACGACCATGATCTGGAGCTGCCCGTCCGGGAGCGACGGCGCGTCCATGGCAGCGTCTTCCGGCGGTTGGCCGGGGACACCTCCGCCGCCATGACCGCGCGGTGCGTCCTCGTGCGGATCCTCGTCCGCCATCTGCGCGCCCGCGTCGGCGGCGAACGTCAGCGCCGCGAGGACGAGCGCGGCGATCTTCTTCGGATCAAGCATCGGTCGTCTCGACCTTCTCGAGCTTCGTCGCGCACTCCTTGCAGAACTTCGCGTCGGGCTCGTTCTTCGCGTTGCAGCTCGGGCACTCGACGCGCGCCGGCTCTTCGTCTTTCGCCTTCTTCTTCGCGACGGGAGCGGGCTCGGGAGCGGGCTCGCCGCCGACGCCCGCCTTGAGGAGGTGCTCGCGCGCGGCCTCCTCGGCGAGCGCGCGGTTCGGGGCGAGGGCCTGGTCGATCTTCGTCATCACCGCCTTGAGGTCGGAGCGGTACTGCGCGGCGATCGGCTCGTAGTCGTCCGCCTCGATCTTCCCGAGGGCGCGCTCGTTCTCGATGTCCTTCAGCGCGCGGAGGAGCATCGTCTTGCGGCTCGTGAGCGCGTCCGCGTGCGCGTGCATGTCGAGCTCCTCGAGCTCGGGCGGCAGCGGCGCGTCGCCGGAGAGGACGCGGATCGAGCTCCAGAGGATCGCGATGACGCCGAGGAGCAGCCCCGCCGCGAGGACGAGGATGCTCGTCGCCGGCCCCATCATGACGCCGACGATCCCTGCGCTCACGACCGTGACGGCGGGGAGCCCGAGCGAGACGACCTTCGCGATCTTCGCCTCGTCCAGCTGCGAGGCCTCACTCATCGAGATCCTCGAGCTCCTGATCGATGCGGTCGTCGAGCTTGTCGCGCTTCGGCGCCTCGTCGTCCTCCGACGTCTTCGCCGCGGCGTCGCTGTTGGAGCGCCAGCGGCGGAGGACGAACGCGAGCGCGATGCCTCCGCCGAAGATGGCGAGGAGCGGCGCGACGTAGATGGCCTTCATCGCGCCCTTGTCGGGCGGGATGGCGAGCGCGGCGGTGCCGTACTCCTGCACGTACTCGTCGATGATCGACTGCGGAGACTCGCCCTTCGAGAGGCGCTGGCGGAGGCGCTCGCGGGTCTGGTCCGCGGTCGAACACGCGCACGACGAGAGGAGCTCGCGCGGGCACGTCCCGCACATGCAGCGGAGTTGCTGGAAGACCGCCTTCTCCTTCGCGTCGTCGATCTGGACGCTGCCGGCGTGCTGCGAGGCGTTCCCTTGCGCGAACGCGCTGACGGGCAGGAGCGCGAGCACGACGCCGAGCGTGATGCTCGTCGCCACCGCGCCGGCGCCGCGCGCGAACCGCCACGCGCGCGACTCCTGCGGCTGCAGCTCGGGCCACATGCAGGCCGAGCTCCCGATGATGAGGATGATGCCGCCGAACCAGATCCAGCCGACGAGCGGGTTCAGGTGGATCTGGAGCGACGCCACCTTCGTCTCGGGCGAGATGCTGCCGACGACGAGGTAGAGGTCGTCGCGGACGGAGTGCATCATCGCCACCTCCGTCGTCGGCGAGTCCGGCATCTTCTTGTAGATGTACTTCGCGGGCGAGAGCTGCCCGATGTCCTTGCCGTCCTTGTCGAGGACGCGGACGTCCGCGAAGATCATGCGCTTGTTGTTGTCGACCTCCATCCGCGGGCCGACGTACTTCACCTGCAGGTGCTCGACGGCGTAGGTCTGACCCGGCGTCATCGTCGTCTCCCGGTCGACCGTCCACGACTTCCCGGTGAAGCCGAAGAACATGAGGACGATGCCGAGGTGGACGACGTAGCCGCCGTAGCGGCGACGCCCCGCCGGCGGGAGGCTGACGATCCAGACGAAGAGCGTCGCGATCGCGCCGAAGCACGCGGCCACGACGACGAGCCCGGTCAGGCTCGGAGTGAGGCCGGCGCCGTAGGCCACGCCGAAGGCCACGAGGAGGAGGAGGAACGCGAGCGTGGTCTTGGCGAGGAGGGGCTTCGTCTTGTCGCCAGCGCGCGCCTGCGAGCGGTAGAGGAAGAAGAACTCCTGCGCGATGACGGCGAGGTTGAAGGCCGAGAGCGCGAAGCCGAGCACCGGCGTGTACGCGTTGAACGCGCGGAGCGCTGCGCCGAGCGCGCCGCCGTAGATCGGCTCGCTCCACGCCACCGCCGGGAAGCCGACCTTGCGGCCGAACGCGAAGTGGACCGCGATCGCGAGGAAGGCCGCGGTCGTCGGCGCGACGAAGGCCCTTCGCAGCGCCTCGGTCGAGGTCTTCTTCCACCCGAAGAGCGTGCCGACGCCCATGAGGAAGAACACGGTGAGCCCGAGCGGCTGCATCCACGCGTTGTAGTAGGGCGGCCCGACGGTGACCTTCTCGTTCCAGAGCGCCTCGCTCACCATCGGGAACGTCGTCGCCACGAGGACGAAGAGCATGATCCCGAGGAGGCCGTAGTTGTTGAGGAGGAAGGTGAACTCGCGCGAGAGGATCGACTCCATGCGCGGGCGCGACACCGCGAGCTTGAGGCCGCGCGTCATGCGACGGAACGCGAGCTCGACCGCGGCGTAGACCGCGACGCCGACGACGACCGAGAACACCGCGACGCGCACGGACGCGTTGCTCATCGCCTCGAGCTTCCCGGAGAGCACCCACGCGCCGGGGGCGAGGCCGGCGACGACGATCCATCCCGCGGAGATGGCCGCGCCGCGGAGGACGTTGGCGTGGTCCCGCGCGACCCACGCCGTGAGGGGCTTCTTCGACACGGTGAAGGCGGCGGCCGCGACGGCGGCGGCGAGCGCCCACACGACCGCGCCCATGCCCTGCTCGGTGAGCTGCTTCTTCCAGCCGTAGCTCGCGATCATGAGCAGGACCGCGCCGGCGCCGGCGCCGACGAGGAGCGGGAGGAAGAAGGTGACCGCGGCGCGGGAGGCGCCGAGGCGGTCCTTGTTCGCGACGGTCGGGTCGATGCCGCGGAGCTCGGGCCAGCGGTAGAGGATGAGCGTCATGCAGAACGACGCGACCATCCCGAGGAACCAGAGGAAATATTCGCCGATCGACGACTGCGCGAACGAGTGCACGCTCGCGATCGCGCCCGAGCGCGTGAGGAACGTGCCGAAGATCGTCATGAAGAACGTCAGGCAGATGAGGAAGACGTTCCAGACCTTCAGCATGCCGCGGCGCTCCTGGATCATCACGGAGTGCGCGAACGCGGCGATGGAGAGGAGCGGCATGAACGCCGCGTTCTCGACGGGATCCCAGGCCCAGTAGCCGCCCCAGCCGAGCTCCTCGTACGCCCAGAGCATGCCGAGCGTGTTGCCGATCGCGAGGAAGAGGAGCGCGAAGATCGTGAACTTGCGGCACGCGCCGATCCACTCGGCGTCGAGGCGTCCGGTCGCGAGGGCGGCGACGCAGAACGCGAACGGGATCGAGCACCCGACGAAGCCGACGTAGAGGCTCGGCGGGTGGATGATCATGTAGAAGTTCTGGAGGAGCGGGTTCAGCCCTTCTCCGTCGGTGCGCGCCCCGGCGACGCTGGTCGAGAACGGGTTCGCGGCGAACGCCATCAAGACGCAGAAGAAGACGACGATCGCCATCAACGTCGCGATGACGTAGGGCTGGAGATCGAGGTGCTTTCTCCCGAGCGTCTTCACGCAGACGCCGATGTAGAGCGACAAGAGGAAGAGCCACCACAAGAGCGAGCCGTCCTGTCCGCCCCAGAGCGCGGTGAACAGGAAGATGGTCGGCATGCTGCGGTCCGAGTAGTGCGCGACGTACCGGAGCCGGAAGTCGTGGCTGACGAACGCGTACGCGAGGCAGAGGACGGCGACCGCGATCAGCGCCACCGTGCCGTAGGCGCCGAAGCGTGCGGCTTGCAATGTCTTGATCCGTCCGGTCGCCCCCGCCGACAGCGAAACCGCGAACGTGTAGCTGGCCACGACCATGACGGCGAGGAGCAGCGTGCTTCCGAACAGGGGGAACGTGGACCACATGAGCCGGCCTCCAGTCTACCCGACGATCGAGCCTCGCGGTGCGGCGTGGGGCGAAGGGACGGGCGCGCGGTTTTCTTCCGGACGGTCGTGTTTTCTCGGACGCCGCGGAGATCGCGCGGCGCGGACCGAGGCGTGTCACCCCCGCGTGGGGGCTCTGGCCTGGGTCAACGGCAGAGCGGCTCGAGGAGCCGCAGGCCCTCCGCGAAGCGCTCGCGATCGCAGGTCGCCCACGAGAGGCGGAACGACTCGGGGGCGCCGAAGAACGCGCCGGCGCCGACGAGGACGCCGGCGGTGCGCGCGGTCTCCTCGATGCGCGCGGTGAGGTCGCCGCGGCCGGGGAGCGTGATCATGCCGAAGAGCCCGGCCGCCGGCGCGCTCCAGCGCGCGTTCGGCAGCTTCGACGCCCACGCCTCCGCGAGCTCGCGCTTTCCGGCGACGAGGCTCTTCGCGCGGCGCGAGAGCGTCCCGAGCGCGCCGAGCGCGGCGGCGCCGTACGCGGCGTGCGAGAGCGGCAGGTGCCCGACCGTCGCGATCGACGCCGCCTTCGCCGCCGCCACGACCGGCTCGGGCCCGAGCAGCCAGCCGACGCGATGCATCCCGAGGCCCCAGCACTTCGTGAGGCTCGAGATCGCGACGACGTTCGGCGCGAGCTTCCGCGCGCTCCGCCGGAAGACGCCGTCCTCGGGCAGGTCTTCGAGCGGCGCGTAGACCTCGTCGACGACGACGTGGGCTCCCCGCGCGTCGGCGATCTTCGCGAGCTCGCGGATCTCGTCGTCGCTCACGCGCACGCCGGTGGGGTTGTGGAGGGTGGTGACGACGATCGCGCGCGTGCGCGGCGTGATCGCGGCCGCGACGCGCTCGGGGACGACGCGGAAGCCGTCCTCCGCGCGGCGCTCGAAGGTGCGCACGCGCGCGCCGAGGCCCTCCGCGGCGCGCGTGAGCGGCTCGTAGCCCGGCGTCTCGACGAGGACCTCGTCGCCGGCGTCGCCGGCGGAGAGGAGCGCGGCGTACGCGAGGAAGATCGCGTGCGACGTGCCGAGCGCGGGCACGACGTCGGCGACGGGGACGTCCACATGACGCGCGATCGCGGCGGGGAACCGCTGGTACGCCGTCATGTCGTCGATGTTCGGCGCGTCGACGCCGAGGTCTTGGAAGCTCGCGGCGGGCACGCCGCTCGAGGCGAGGTCGTACGGCACCTTGCCGTAGAGCTTCATCGCCCAGTCGATGTAGCGGGTCGCCGCGAACACTTCGCTACTTCTTGGTGAGCGTGATCTTCGCCTCGCGCACGATCGCGGTCGTTCCGTCGGCGAGGTTGAGCGTCCCCTCCGCCGAGGCGCCGGCGATCTTCGCCGCGATCGTCCCGGTGAGGCCGTCGTCCTTCGGGTCCTTCCGCCGCACGACGCCGCGGATCTCGCCGTCGACGACGGAGCCTTCGATGATCGCGGGGCCGGCCGCGCCTTCGATCGTGCCGGCGACCTTCTCGCCGTCGACGGTGAGCTCGATCTTCCCGTCGCCCATGTGCTTCGACGGATCGTCCTTGAACTGCTTCACGCCGGCGTAGTCCTTGTTGCCGGTCGGGATCGAGAGCGTGCCCGGCGCGAGGGTGTAGGGACCGGACCAGGTCGCCTTCGTGGACGCAGGCTCGGCCGCCCCTGCGTCGGCGGGCCCGGCGGCGGCGTCGGTCGCGACGACCGCGCCGGCGTCGACCTCCTTCGTCGCTTCCTCTTTCTTCGGGCAGCCGGCGAGCGCGACGAGCGCGGCGAGGCAGAGCATTCGTTTCATCGCTTCGTCATCCCTGTGATGCGGACGCCGTACTCGCCGTCGACGACGACGAGCTCGCCGTGCGCGACCTCCACGCCACCGATGCGCAGCACCGCGGGGTTGCCTGCCGTCTTCACGCCGGTCGCGATCACGTCACCGTCGCGCAGCGCGGCCCACTCGCGCGCGGTCATCTGCACGGAGCCGACCTCGACGCGCACGACGACGGGGGCCTCGAGCGCGACATCGAGCGGGGCTTTGCTGTCGGTCGTCATCGGCGGATCCCACGAATGGACGGCGGGCTCCGTTGTTATCACGAGCCTGTCGTCGCTGCCCACCCGCGCGGCGAGCCCCTGCTCCGCGCCCTCGGCGACGAGCGCGAGGCTCCACGTCTCCTCCGGGCCGGCGAGGAACACGTCGCCGGGCTGGAGCGCCTCGACCTCCGCGCGTGCGGCGAGGCACGAAGTCGCGACGATGGGGAGCGCGATCGGTGACGAGCCGAGGCGATCGAGGTCGGGCGCGCCGCGACGTGCGGCGAGGGGCGGGAAGGTGACGCGCGCGTCGAAGGTCGCGCCGCCTACGGTGACGTCGAGCGCGGCGGTCGCGGCGTTCGGCGCGGGCGCGTCCGTCGCGAGGCGGAGCGGCGTCCCGAGCGCGCGCGCCGCGGCGACGACGACGGCGGCGAACGCGCCGTGGAGGTCGGGCGGCGCGCCCTTGGTGGGGTTCGCGATGCCGGCGGGCGGCTGCTTCAACGCGCGCGCGACGAGCTCTCGCGCGAGCGCCCCTTCGGCCTCGACGACGAAGACGCGGCCCGGCTCGGCGGCGGGAACGAACGCCGCCGACACGGCGCCGCTCGGCGCCGCGGCCTCGGCGCTCAGCGCGACCTCGGGCTTCGCAACCGCGCGTCGCAGCGAGAGCTGGATCGGGGCGCCGGCGATCGCCTCGAGCGCGCGAGCGACAGGCTCTCCGTCGTCGAGCGCGGCGCGGAGGGCGCGGAGCTGGGCCTGGGCATCGAGCTCGGCGCGTTCGATGCGGGGCAGGGAGGCGACGTCGAACGGCGCGATCGTCTGCGGCTCAGCCGCCGTCATGCGAGGCCTTCTCGTGGAGCAGCGTCCAGTGGCGATCGCTCGTCATGCTCACGCGCGCGCCGGGCATGCCGGCGTCCTTCGCGAGGGCGCGGACCTCGTCGAGGGTGAGGGCGGCCTTGAGCGAGTCGCGGAACAGCATGCGCTGGTGATCGAAGCTGCCGCGTTGCCCTTCGTCGAGCGGGGGCTCGCCGCCGTAGAGGTGCACGAGGCGATCGACCTCTGCGTCGGTCGGGGGGCGGAAGAGGTCGCGCACGAAGACGAGCCCGCCCGGCGCGGTGACGCGCAGCATCTCGGCGAGGACGCTGCGCGGCTCGGGGATGTGATGGACGATCGAGTTCGAGACGACGGCGGGGAACTCGCCGTCGTCGAACGGCAGGCCCTTCGCGTCGACCTTGATCAGCTCGATACGATCCGCGAGCCCGCTCGCGTCGACGTTGCGCTTGGCGAGGGCGAGCATGTGGACGGCGAGGTCGATCGCGACGACCTGCACGTGCGGCGTCCTCTTGCAGAGCGCGATCGGGATGAGCGCGGTGCCGGTCCCGACGTCGAGCACCTTGCCGGAGAGCTCCCGCGCCGCGAGCAGGTCGGCGCAGAACCTCTCGTTCACCGCGCCGTGGTCCATCGCGTCGTAGTCCGCCGCTTCCTCGGCGGTATCCATCACTTCGGGCTCGAGGACGCGCTCCATCGAGCCACGCACGCTAGCAGATCTGGTAGCGTACCGAGCGATGTCCGCCCGTTCGGTCGCGCTCGCGCTCATCCTTCCGGCCATGCTCGTCGCGCCGCTGGCCGCGTTCGGCGACGACGCGCCGCCGCCGAAGAAGAAGCTCCCGCCCGCGGCGACGGACGTGAAGTACGACCCGGAGGAGATCGTCGCGATCAGCCAGTTCATGGAGACGGCCGTGAAGGGCAACGAGCTCTTCGTCGCGAAGGACTACACCGCCGCGATCGACACGTTCAAGAAGGCGATCCAGCTCGCGCCGAAGAACGCGCTCGGCCCTTACCTCCTCGCGGAGGCCTACCTCGCGAACGGCAACATGCCGGAGGCGGAGGCGGCGATCGCGTCGGCGGTGGAGCTCGCGCCGACGGAGCCGAAGAAGGTGGAGACGAAGGCGCGCATCTTGTTCCTGCGCGCGGACATCTACGAGCGCGAGAAGAAGTGGGCGGAGGCGAAGACGGCGTGGCAAGCCTACGTCGACGTCGCGAGCAAGGTGACCGGCGACGCCGGCGTATACCCCCAGACCGGCACGACCCGCATCGCCGCCATCCAGAAGGTCATCGACCTCGAAGCGAAGTACGCCGCCGTCCGCGAACGCATCGCCGCCGACAAGGCCGACGCCGGCAAGAGCGCCGCGAAGCCCGCACCGACGAAGAAGTAGGGAGGTTCTCAGCGTCGGGGGCTTCGCCCCCGACACCCCCACCCCAGACACGGCCCTCGCGCGGAGCGCTCGGGGCGCTGCGCGCCCGCTTCTGGGGCCCCGGTTGGGGGGCTGCGGGTTGGGGGGTTCTTGGGAACGCGGTAGGCTTCGGGGGTGCGGGTCGTGGGGAAGCGGAAGCAGGGGGTTGGAGATCGTGACGGTCTCGACAAGCTCGTGCTGGAGCTCGGCGGTGGGGCGCCCAAGGGGGTTTTTCGCTACCGGACGCAGGAAGAGGCGAACCGAGATCGCGTACGGCGTCGCGGCGGAGCTCGCCGCGTCGGCGCTCGACCGCCTCGCCGCGCCGGCGCCGAAGCTGCGACCGACGGAGCGCACCACGATCGTCGAACCCGGCATTCTCGCCACGCCCGACGACGGCGGCATGCCCTTCACGACCGCCGCGGCCGCGGTGTGAGCGCCGCTCGCGCGCGTGGTAGAGTTCTCTCGTGCAGGACACGTGCGCCGTCATGCTCGAGCGGTACCACGCGCTGCTGCGCGCGCAGGCTCCGCACGAGCGGCTCGCGCAGGCGATGGCCCTCTCCACGATGACGCGTGAGCTGGCGCTCGCAGGAATTCGCGCACGCTTTCCGAACGCCGACGCGCACGAGCTCGACGTCCGGCTCGCCGTCCGCCTATACGGCCGCGACGCCGCGTGCAAGGTCTACGGCGAAGTCCCGGACGACGCGCGTTGAGCCCGCCGCCGGATGCGATCGCCGTCGCCCTGCGCGTCGCGGCGGCGATCGAAGCGGTCGGCGGTACGTACTTCGTCGGTGGCTCCGTCGCGAGCTCGCTCCAGGGCGAGCCTCGCTCCACGAACGACATCGACATCGTCGTCGAGCTGCCGCTCGGCCGGATCGACGCGCTCGCCGACGCGCTCGGCGCCGACTTCCAGGTCGATCGCGGCATGCTGCGCGATGCGCTCCTCCACGGGCGCAGCTGCAACGTCTTCTACCTTCCTGTCTTGATGAAGATCGACCTGTTCGCGGTCGGCCCGCATCCCTACGACGAGATCGAGTTCGCGCGAAAGCGACGGATCCAGGTCCGGGCGGGTGGCGAGACGCTCGTCGTGAAGGCGCCTGAAGACACGATCGTGAGGAAGCTCCTCTGGTTCCGTGAGGGGGGAGGCGTCTCCGAGAAGCAATGGCGCGACGTCGTCGAGGTGCTGCGCGTGAGCGGCCCCGAGCTGGACGTCGCGTACCTCGATGCGTGGGCGGCGCGCCTCGGCCTCGGCGCGCTCCTCGCGAAGGCGCGGGCCGAGGCGTAGGGTCAGAGCCCCAGCGCGATCTCGCGTGCCAGCAGCTGGTCGGCGCTCTGGGTGAACTGGATGAACTTCTGGTACTCCGCGCCGGGCTGGACGCGGCCGGCGGGGATGTCGACGACGCGGACGAGGCGGATGGAGTTGCCCTCTACCGAGTCCTTCACCGTCACCGTGCGGTCGCCGTCCGAGAGCTCACCGGTGGGGAGCGACGACGGGAGGCGCATGTTCGTCGGCGTCACGATCTGGAAGTTCACCTCGACGTGCGAGCTCGTCGCGAGGAGGAGCGGCGTCTGCCGCTGCGGCAGCGACGCGATCTGCGCGATGTCGACCGCGAAGAGCTCCTTCAGGATGAGACGGCCCGGGCCCGCGGGGCGCGCGAGCTGGGGGACGTCGGCGCGGAGCTTGAGGACGAGCGGCATGTCGAGCGCGTCCTTGTTCTCGATCCGCATGTCCTTGAGGCGCGCGCCCGGGAGGTTGTTCGCGAGGAGGCGCGTCTCCACGAACTCGGAGCGCTTCGACTCCGCGACGCGATCGAAGAGCGCGCGGAGCGCGATGCCCATCCGGCCGACGTACGACTGCGTGATCTCCACCGACGCGGAGCCGTCCTCCTTCAAGGTCGCCCGACCGTCGAGGATGACGCCGTCGGCGTCGCCCAGCGCCGGCGTCGTCGCGCGCGGCGTGCCCGGCACGAGGCGGATCGCGGGCTGGCCGCGGAGGTCCGCCGGCACGTAGCCGAACGGCGCGAACTTGTCGCGGATCGTGAGCCAGCGCTCGGCGGGCGCGTTCTTTTGCGTCGTCTCGATCCGGACGACGACGTTGTCGAAGCTCTCGACCTCGCTCATCTTGCCGATCGGCGGCATCGCGATGCGGCTCTTCACGAGCGCGAGCTCGGCGCGGAGGCTCAAGAGGCGCATCAGGTAGAAGAACGCGGACTGACGGCTCCCCGCGCGCCCCGTCACGACGCGGCGTCCGTCGTTCTCCTGCGCGTCCTGGATCGCCTCCGCGACGTACTTGTAGATTGCACGGGCCTGATCGTCCGGCCTCGTCGCGGGGATCCCCTTCACGATCGCGTTCGCGACCGCGATGAGGCGCGGGTCGAGCGGCGTCTCCTCGCTCGCCGCGTCGACGTAGCGGAGGAGCGTGTCGTCGAGGTTCACGCCCCAGCCGATGCGTACGCTCGGGAGGAACTCGCGCGGGTTCGGCGCCTCGGGCTCCTCCACCGCGGGCGGGCTCTCGTCGACGCGCCAGCGCCGCTCGACGAAGGGGCCGCGCTCGGTGACGGTCGGCGCGGGGACCTGCCCCACCACCTCGGTCTCGACGTGGCGGTCCTTCGGCGACACGACGATGAACTCGCTCCGCCAGTAGCCCTTGTCGGCCTCGCGGAAGAACCAGTGCGGCCCGCGGTAGCGCCGTCCCTTGCCGCCCTCGCTCGGCATCATCGTGATGTGCTCCATCTCGAAGTAGTCGCCGACCTCGAGGTGAGGCATCGTGAGGGTGGGCTTGCCGGCGACGGTCTCGGGCTCGAGGATCGAGCCGTCCGGTTTGATGACGCGGAGGCGCAGGACGAGGCCGTCCGGCGGCTTCTGCTCCGCCTCCTTGTCGACCGCCTCTTGCGACTGCATGCGGACGATCTCGTGCTCGAGCATCTCGCTCGAGCCGTCGGAGTGCACCCAGACCGCGGCGTAGTCGAGGATGCGCGCGGCGGTGCCTTCCATCCGCTTGCCGCTCTTCTCCCAGGCCTCGAACTCCTTGATCACCTTGCGCCCGTCGGTGCGGTACGGATCGAGCAGCGTCGCGCCTTCGACGATCTCCATCGCCTCGCGGATCTCCTGCCCCTTCGAGCCCGCCTGGAGCGCGGCCGCGAGCGCGGCGCGGAGCGCGGTCGTGTCGCCGGCGGCGTACTTCGCGTCGGCGAGGCGGAGGCGCGCGCCCGAGTCGGCGGGGTTCTTTTGGAGCGCCTTCTCGAGCTCTACCGCGGCCGCGCTCGGATCGCCCGAGCGCATGAGCACGTCGGCGATGCGCCCCGTGATCTCCTTCTTGTCGGGGCGGCGCTTCTCGAGGCGGCGCAGCTCCGCGATCGCCGCCGGCCAGTCGTGCCGCGCGAGCGCGCGATCGAGGTCGACCTCGGCGTCGGGATCGAGCTTCTTGATCCGCGCGGCGACCGCGTCGGCCTCCGTGAGCGAGCCGTCGCCTTCGAGCGCGCCGAGGTAGATGCCGAGCGCGTCGCGATCGTCGGGGAAGCGCTGGCTCAGCGCGAGCGCGGTGCTGGAGAGCTCCGCGCGCCAGCCGAGCCGCGCGTAGACGCGCGCGAGCTGCTCCGTGACCTGCGGCACCGCCGGCAGCTCCGCCGCGAGCTTGCGCAGCGGCTCGACCGCCTCGACGAGGCCGCGGGCCTCCGCGTCGTCGAGGAGGAGCCACGCGCGCGCGTACCAGAGGCGCGGGTCCGCGTTCGACGCGCGGGAGTAGAGCTCCTTCTCGTTGATGCGCCGCTGCTGGTCCGGGTACGCGGGATCGCGCTGCGCGTACTGCGCGGCGAAGAGGAGCGCGATCGGCGCCGCGTCCTTCGGCTCCACGAGCGGCTGGATGAGCGCGGACGCGACGTCGCTGAGCCCGTCGATCCACGACGCGTGCGCGGCGAGCATGCGCTGGAGCGGCGTGAGCCCGGGGTCGCGCCCCGCCGCGACCTCGGCGACCACGTCCGAGATCGGGTTCGGATCGTCGAGGACGGTGGGCGGCGAGACGCCGTACGGCTTGGACGAGTCGCTGTCGCTCCCGATCGCCGCCCTTGTGCCGTCGAGGTTGAGGAGGCGGATCGAGCCGGCGTCCGCCATCACGCGCGCGAGGACGCGGTGGCGCCCGCGCGCGACGCGGACCGCGCCGCCGAAGCGCTGCCAGACGCCCCACTCGCGGAGATCGCGGTTCACGATCCGAACGTCGTCGACCCAGACCGCGATCGCGCCCTGCACCGCGACGAGCAGGTCACGCGGGGTCTTCGTGTCGAAGAACGTCTCGAGGTAATAGACGCCGTCGTCGTTCCGCTCGCTGCTCGCGACGAGGCAGCGATGACGCTCCGTCGCGAGGACGTGCGGGACGTTCCCGCGCAGCGGCTCCTCCGGCCACGAGGGCGGCCACGGCGACTTCTCGGCCGGGAACGAGCGGCGGCGATCCGGCGCCGTCCCGCGCCCGAACGGGCCCGCGATGCGCACGTTCTTCGCGCAGCCCATCCGCGTCGTGACGAGGTTGTCGTACGCCTCGCCGGTGACCTCGGCGCGGTCGAGCGCCTCCGCGGTCGACCACTCGTGGAGCTCCGCGAGCGCGCGCCAGCCGACGTTGCCGGGCGACGCGACGATCGCGTCGAGCGCGGCTCGGTTGTCCTTCCACAGGTTCGCGATGCTGCCGCGGAGGCCGACGAGGTGATGGGTCGAGATCCACGCCACGAGCTCTGCCGGGATCAGCTCGCTCTTCCGCGCGTGCCCCAGCGCCGCGATGTACTCGCGCGCGGCGGCGCGCGGATCGCCGTGCGTCTCGTCCCAGAGCGCGGCGCCGACGTTCGCGTAGAGGCCGCGGTCCTTGATCCCGTCGCCGGCGAGCTTCTTCCGCGCCGACTCCGCCCCCGCCGCGGTGCCGCCCGGCGCGAACATCTCGTCGAGGAGCCAGCGTCCGATCACCTCGCCGTCGTTCGAGGCGCGCCCATATTCACGCATGCGCGCGATGTCGACCGGCGTCCGCGCGTCGGGGAGGCCGCTCTCGCACGCCCCGAGCGCGAGGACGGTGAAGATCGCGAGCGTGAGCCGCAGCACCTTGATCACTTGCCCACCGTATACGTGAGGGTTTGGCCGAGCTCGCGGTCGACCTGCTCGCAGAAGGCGCGGAAGGCGGGGTAGTCGCTCGCCGCGACGCGTGACTTCGTGAGCGCGATCGTCGTCTTGAGGCGGACGACGTTGCCGTTCGTCTCGGTCTCGACCTTGAAGGTGCCGAACGGGGTGGTGCCGGAGGCCGCGTGCGGCGCGCCGAGGACCTTCGCGCCTTGCGGGAGGCGGACCACCGTCTCGTTCTCCTCGGTCGTGAGCGCGCTGATGCGGAGCGACTGGCGCCGGCTCGAGAGCGCCGCGTAGCCGCGGACCATGTGCTCGCGCGCGCCCATCCCCACCGTGCGCGTGTCGCCGTCTTTGCGCGCGAACGAGGGCGCCTTCGCCTTCGCCTTGATCTCCACGTTGCTCTCGATGTCGTCGAGGTCGTTCGACGTCACGGACTGCACGTCGAGCTGCGGGATCTCGCTCGCGAGGTCCTCCTGCACGCGCTGCTTCTGGGTCGCCTTCGCGTGGTAGCGGCCGCGCCACGACGACGCGTGCACGCCGCTGACGGACACGTTCCAGTCGATCTGCGCGGAGCCGTCGGCGTTCACCGCCGCCTCGATGCGCTTCGACGAGACGCTCTCGCTCGCGGGCGGCTCGGGGAGGTGCACGAGCTTCGGCTTGCCCTCGTTGATCTGGATCGCGAGCGCGCCGCGGTCCATCGCCGGCAGCTCGCCGGAGCCGGTGAACTCGGCGGTGCCGTCGAGGTACCAGTCGAGCGAGGGGACGTACGCGATCGCGTGGTCGAACGGCGCGAGGCTCGCGGGCTCCTGCTCGAAGTCGCCCTTCATCCCGGTGCGGAGGACCACGATCGTCGCGTTGATGCCGAGCTCCTTCAGCATCGTGACGATGAGGGTCGCCTTGTCTTTGCAGTCGCCGAAGCCGCGCGCGAAGATCTGCGCGCAGCGGTACGGCTTGAAGCCGTGGATGCCGAACTCGAGCGCGACGTAGCGCGTCTTTTGCACGACAAAGTCGTAAATAGCCTTGACCTTGTCTTTGTCGGTCTTGGCGTTCTTGGTGATCTCGAGCGCGCGGCGGCGGACCTCGTCGTCGGCGGTGAACTGGTCCTTCACGAGGCCCCAGTACCAGCGCCCCATGTCGTCCCAGCTCTTGTAGGTCGAGACGTGGACGTGGCCCAGCGTCTCCGCGAGCGGCGGCGCGCCGGGCTCCGGATCGAGCGGCGCGACGTTGGCGGCGGTGAAGCGCCAGACGCGGGAGCTCCCTTGCTCTTCGATCTTCTGCTGGAGGCCGGGGACGTTCGGCTTGTTGAAGTAGAACGTGCGCGTCTTCGGCGTGATGAGCACGTACTCGGAGTGCGCGATCGGCTCGGTGGACTGGAGGTACGTGATCTCGCCGAAGTAGTCGGCGAACGCGTTGCGGTGCGCGACGTCCTCGACGCGGTACTGGAGCTCCACCACGTCGCCGGGATCGAGGCGCGGGAAGTGGACGTAGAAGGCGCGCGCCGACGAGTACATCGCCATCGACGGGTTGTCGGTCGGGCCCTCGCCGCTCTCGATCGCCTCGTCGACGGTGCCGCTCTTGCGGTAGACCTTCGCCCCGCGGAGCTGCACCGTCTCGCTGTCGGCCTGGAAGCCGAAGCCGTACTCGCGCGCCTCCGCCGCGGCGGCGTCGGTGAGCGGCTGGAAGACGACCTGATGGAAGCGGCTCGCGAGGCCGTTCGGGAACACGGTCGTGACCTGAAGGTCGACGAGCGTGCGCCGCGTGCGGCCGTTCGCGGGCTCGCCGCGGCGCTTGAGGAACTCGGCGCTCGGGCGCGCGTAGACCTCGTCGGCGCGCGGGCGCGCGGGCTCGGTGTGCGCCACGTACTCGCGCACGTCCTTCTCTTGCGGCTTCAGCTCGAGCACCTTCTTGAGGAGGCGGAGCTGCTCGTCTGTCTGCCCTCCCACCGCGTAGACGTCGGCGAGCGAGCGCAGCGTCGCGACGTCCTCGGGCGCGAGGTCGAGCGAGCGGCGGAAGGTGGCGATCGCCTTCGGTCGATCGCCGAGCGCGACGTACGCCTTCGCCGCGGTCGCGAGCGAGCGCCCGGAGTCCGGGTTCGTCTCGAGGAGCCGCTCGATCCAGCGGTTCGCGAGGGCGGGGTTCCGCTTCGCGAGCGCGAGCTCGATGCGGTCGGTGAGCATCTGCGTGTCGTCGTAGCGGAGCGTCGCGTAGCGGGCGGCCGTCTCCTCCATCTCGGAGACGCGATCGAGGTCGCGCAGCGCGGCGGTGTTCGCGCGGAGGAGCGCGACCGAGCGCGGGCGGCGATCGAGCGCGCGCTGCAGCATCGAGAGCGCGGTCTCGCGGAGGCCGGCCTCGGAGAAGAGCTCGACGTGGGCGAGGTTCGCGGGGACGTTGTCGGGATCGAGCGCGAGGACCTTGTCGAAGTAGGGGACCGCGTCGCGCCAGTTCGCGCCGCCGCGCGCGTGGGCGGCGCGGGCGATGAGCGCGTCGATGCGGTCCTCGAGCGACGTGTCCTTGTTCTTGCGGACGAGGTCCTCCGCCTTGTCGAGCCAGATCGCGTGCTGGTTGCGGTTCTCGGCGAGGTCGCCGGCGAGGAGGCAGCGCTGCACGGTCGGCGCCTTCTCGGCCGCGCGCACCGCGAGATCGCGCGCGCGGCGCTCCGCCGGATCGTCCGAGCTCGTGAGCACGAGGTAGCGCGCGTACGCCTCGAGCGACGCCGGCGTCGCCGCACCGGCGGTGAGCTTCTCGAACGCGGTGACGGGCCCGCTCACGGCGGGAGAGGGCGGCTTCTCGCCCTTCTTGAAGCGCACCGCCGCGGCCTCGCGCGCGTGCGACGGATCGGGATCCGACTCGAGCTGCCGGTCCGGCGCGCCGCTCGGATCGGCGAGGCGGAGGGAGAACATCGGCGCGTCGTCGTCGCCGCAGACCTTCACCGTGAGGCGGTGCCAGCTCGCGTCGCGCATCGTGAGCGTCACGCCGAAGCGATCGCTGTCGAGGTCGCGGTACTTGGGATCCTTCAGCACCTCGATGCCGTCGAAGAAGACCTTCGTCGCGCCGCTCGCGCCGAGCCACACCGAGAAGGGACGCGGCGCGTTCTTCGCCCGCGGATCGCGCACGAACGTCGTCGCGTAGCCGCAGACCATCTCTTGCGGGCGCATCATCGCGCCGAGGTCGACCCACCCGTACGGGAACGCGTCGGGGGTCAGGCGGTTGCCGACCTGGCGCTCCTTGCCCTCGTAGGTGCGCGCCATGCTGAGCGCGTCGGCGAGCTCCTCCTCCGGGCCGAAGCTGCGATCGAGGCCGGTCTTGCCTTCGTTGTCGAAGGGACCCGCCACGACCCAGCGGCTCACGAACCCGAGCGCGCGGATCTTCGACTTCGCGGCGGTGAGGTCGCCGCGGCGGCGGCGGGCGTAGGCCTCGAGGAGCCCGGCGTAGACGCGGAGCGGCGGGGCGACGGCGGGCTCGCGCGCGAGGGCGCCGAGCGTCTCCTCGACCTGGGCGGGCTCGCCTTGATCCCACTCCTGCCAGATCTGGCGGAGCGGGACGTAGCCGAGCGGCATTCCTCCGCGGACCACGTCGTCGGACAGCTTCGTCAGCCGCGGGAGCCGCTGCCCCACGTCCGCGGCGGCGAGGCCGGGCACCACGGCGAAGAGCACCGCGCAGAAGAAGAGGAGACGCTTCACGGCGCAGGGTTTTCCGCCGCGCGCTCCCCCGCGTCAAGGTCAGCGAGATGGCGCTCGAGTTGCAATGCTCGCGTTCGTGCCTCCCTCCGCCATCTGGTGTAAGAACGACCTCGTGTCCTCGGCCCTGGAATCCGAGCCCCCGCCCTCCGTGCGGCTGAAGCGCTCGTCCGTGGTCAAGGGCCTCATCAAGACGATCCGGCCACACCAGTGGGTGAAGAACCTGTTCGTGATGGCGCCGATGTTCTTCCACAAGGACCTCTTCGGCACCTCCGTCGGGAGCGGCGATCCGACGCTGAACCTGATGGTCGCGGGGAAGGCCTTCGCCGCGACGGCGGTGTTCTGCCTCCTCGCGGGCGCGGTCTACACGATCAACGACCTCGTCGACGTCGAGGCCGATCGCATCCACCCGGTGAAGCGCGAGCGACCGATCGCGAGCGGCGTCGTCCCGGAGAACATGGCGCGCGGCTTCGCCGGGCTCCTCGTCGTCCTCGCGTTCGCGATCAGCCTCGGCACGCTCCGCCTCCACGAGGGGACGCTCAACTGGGCGTTCACCGGCGTCGCCGCGCTCTATTTCGTCGAGAACATCGCCTACAGCTTCAAGCTCAAGAAGGTCGCGTTCCTCGACGTCGGTCTCATCTCGTTCGGCTTCGTGCTCCGCGTCCTCGCCGGCGGCTACGCGACGGAGACGAAGGTGAGCTGGTACATGCTCGCGTGCACGGCGGGCATCGCGCTCTTCCTCGGCTTCGGCAAGCGCCGGCACGAGCTCGAAGGCGCCACCGCGGGCAAGCAGCGCGCGGCGCTCGAGGCGTACACGAAGCGGTCGCTCACGGTGGCCCTCGCCGTCACGGGCATCGCGACCGCCGCGACGTACGTGGCCTACACGCTCGACAAGGACACGGAGGCGTTCTTCCAGACCGACAAGCTCTGGTTGACCGCGCCTTTCACGCTCTTCGGCATCTATCGCTTCCTCATGTTGGTCTCCGGCCGCGCCGGCCGCGGCCGCAAGGCGGAGAGCCCGACCCAGGAAATGCTGAGCGACGTCCCGTTCGTGCTGAACCTCGTCATCTGGGTCCTCATCGTCGTCGCGATCGTCTACCGCCTGCGCCCCGGCTGAGGGGGGCTCGCGTAGCGGCTGAGTTTCGGTATCCTGGGCGAATGCGCCTGGGTGGGATCGTGCTTCTCTTTGTGCTCGGGCTCGGGTGCAAGTCGGCGGCGGTGAACGTTCCGGTCGCGGACGAGAGCTCCATCACCGCCGACGATGACGGGCCGTTCGATCCGAAGACCGGGGACGAGATCGCGGAGCTCTTCGCGCGCGTGATGCGCTCGCGGCCGCCGCCGGTGAAGCGCGCGGTGTTCCTCAAGCCCCACGCGTGCGCGACGGCGAAATTCGACATTTCCGCCGATCTGCCCGAGCGCCTCAAGGTCGGCCTCTTCGCGACGCCGGGGACGCACGACGCGTGGGTCCGCATCTCGAGCGACACCTCGCCGGCGACGCCGGACAAGGCGAACAGCACGGTGGGCTTCTCGCTGAAGGTGCTCGGCGTGCCGGGCACGAAGATCCTCGCCGGCGAGGAGGACGCGCAGACGCACGATTTCCTCACGCAGAACCACGACGTCTTCTTCGTCGACACGGCGCAGGACTTCCTCGAGTTCACGCGCGCCATCTTCGATCGCACGCTCGACCAGTACCTCGCCGCGCACCCGACGTTCGACCAGATCCTCAAGGACATGGAGAAGCCGGTCGAGAACGCGCTCGCCACGCGCTACTGGTCGACGCAGCCGTACCGCTTCGGCGACAAGGACTACGTGAAGTACGCGGTGCGCCCGTGCTCGGCGTGGCCGCCGGAGCCTCCCGCGGAGGACGAGCCGAGCTACATCCGCGCGCGCGTCGAGCGTGACCTCGCCGCGAGCGACGCGTGCTTCGATCTCCAGGTGCAGCTCCGCGGCGACGACGCCAACGCGTTCCCGCTCGACAAGGCGACCGTGCGCTGGGACGAGTCGGTGAGCGCGCCGCAGACGGTGGCGCGGATCACGATCGCGAAGCAGGACGTCGCCGCGAACGAGGCCGCCTGCGAGAACATGTCGTTCACGGCGTGGCACGCGCTGCCGGAGCATCGCCCGGTCGGCAGCATCAACAAGGCGCGCGGCATCGCGTACAAGAAGCTCGCCGACGAGCGGCGCACGAAGAACAACGTCCCGATCCGGGAGCCGCAGCCATGAGCGATCCGAAGATCACACGCCGTCAGCTCATCGGCGGAGCCGCGGCGGGCGCCGCCCTTGGCGTCGCGTGCCGGCGGGACTACTTCGCGCAGTCGGAGTCGCAGCTCAACGGGGACGAGCAGATCGTCCGCGCCGTCATCCACCCCGGCATCGGCGTCGCGCGCGTCGGCAACAGCGCCGAGGGCTTCTTCATCGGGCCCGAGGTCGTGGAGCCCACGATCACGGAGGTGGGGCAGAGCCGCGACGGGGCGGGCGCGCTCAAGCGGCAGGCCGCGCGCTTCCGCATCTACGGCTACAACGCGCAGGGGCAGATCGTCCGTGAGATCACGGGCGACAACGCCGACGTCGACTGGTTCGTGCAGCTCGCGAACAAGAAGGCGGCCTGGTACCGCTTCATCGCGGCGATGGACCTGCCGGAGTCCTCGACCCTGAAGTGCATCCGCCGCAACGCGGGCGTCACCGATCGCGCGTCGCTCGTCGCGGGCGGCGGCACGAAGACGATCAAGGGCAAGAGCATCTCGGGTCCGGCCTACCGCTTCGACACGAGGCTCTTCGGCGCGCCGGTCTCGCTCGGCGAGGTCCGCACCGACGAGCACGGCCGGCTCCTCGTCCTCGGCGGCCTCGGCAAGGCGGGCTCGCCCGAGAACAAACCGATCTACGATCCGCGCGACGGCGACAGCTTCAACAACGCGGACGGCTGGTGGGACGACATCGCGGACGGTCCCGTCAGCGCGGTGGTGCGCCTCGGCGGCCGGCAGATCCCGGTCGAGCCGGCGTGGGTCATCGTCGGTCCGCCGAACTACGCGCCCGACGTCATCGGCTGGCGCACGATGCACGATCTCCTCGTCGACACGTTCGTCGACGCGGGCATGCTCGCGCTTCCGGCCACCACGTCGTTCACGAAGGACGTGCTCCCGGCGCTGCGCCGGCTCTCGAACCTGCAGTGGGTGAACAGGGGCTTTTCGGAGGGCTACCGCAAGGGCGTCCAGTTCGACTTCGACGACGCGACGAGCATCGCGAACCTGAACCGGCGCGACGCCGACAACAAGGGATTCCGCGAGCAGATCCGGAGCTCCTTCCGCCCGCCGGGCAAGGCGCGCCGCGACTGGCCGTGGATCTACGGCGACGCGTTCGGCACCTTCGATCAGTCGCCGGCGGTCGATCTCTCGGTCGGGCATCTCCGCTCGCTCCACCTCGAGCGCTGGGCGAACGGCGACTTCATCGACGACTGGGACCCGACCGCGAAGCCGCTCCGCGCGCTCGAGCAGGTGCCGCTCGGCGAGCAGCCCGCGATGCTCGACATGGCGGCGCTCCACTTCTGCCTCGCGGACGCGTTCCACCCCGGCTGCGAGCTCACGTGGCCGATGCGCCACGCGACCATGTATTCTGCACCTTTCCGCGTCAAGCGCCGGCAGGAGAGCGACAAGGAGCCGGACTACGGCCCCGAGCTCACGCAGGCGATCGCGCTCGGCCCGAACGGCCCGCTCCACGCGCAGGCGGCGGGCGACCTCACGCGCTGGATGGCGATGCCGTGGCACGGCGACACGATCTTCTGCCGCTCCGGCTACGAGCCCCAATACGATCCGTATTTGCCGACGTTCTGGCCGGCGCGCGTCCCGAACCACGTGCTCACGGCGGAGGACTACGCGACCGCGATGAACACGTCGCTCCCGCGCGAGCAGCGCCTCGCCGCGTTCCGCAACCGCGCGAGCTGGGTGCGCCGCATGACGGGCGGCCCGCCCGCGCAGATGATGCAGATGGTCCGCGAGTGGGATCTCCTCGGCGTCGTCGAGGCGCGCCCCGGCCCCGCGAGCGATCCCGATCTCCCGGCGCAGATGTTCGTCGAGTCGCTCCCGCCGTCCGTCCGCGGCAGCGGCGGCAGCGTCCCGCTGGGCGAGACGGCCCCCCCCGGCAGCGCCGCGAGCGCAGCACAACAAGCCGGCTGGGACGACGAGGCCCAGCTCGAGGCTTTCCGTCAAATCCGCATCCGCCGCCCCCAATGATCAGGGCCGCAACGCGCCCCGAACGCGACGCGCGAGCCTGGGATTGGGCGTCAGGGACCCCAGAACCGGCCGCGGAGCGCGCGAGGGCAGGGTCGGGCGGAGCCCCAGAAGCGGCCGCTTCAGCGGGCGCGAAGCGCCCCGAGCGCGCAGCGCGAGGGCCGTGTCTGGGGTGGGGTGTCGGGGCGAAGCCCCGACGTTGAACAACTGGGACGTTGCGGTCGTGGGGGGAGGGCCGGGCGGCGCGATCGCGGCGTACGTGCTCGCGCGGGCGGGGCGGCGCGTGCTCCTTGTCGACGACGACGCGCTGGTCGAGGGCCGGGTCATCGGCGAGTCGTTGCCGGCGATCGCGGGGCATTTGCTCGGCGAGCTGGAGCTGCGTGGGCTCCTCGGCGTGCACGCTCCGGCGTTCGGCAACCTGTCGTCGTGGGGGAGCGACGACCTCGAGGCGACGGACTTCATCCACGATCCGCACGGGCACGGCTGGCACCTCGATCGCGCGAGGTTCAACCGCGACCTCCGCGAGGCCGCCGTCGCCGCGGGCGCGACGCTGCGCGCGACCCGCCTCCGCGACGCGACGCGCGGCCCCGACGGCTGGGCGCTCCGCTTCACCGACGCGGCGGCGACGGAGACCGCAGCGTGCATCATCGACGCCACCGGCCGCCGCGCCACGATCGCCCGCCGCGAAGGCGCAACACGCACGCGTGACGACGACCTCCTCGCGCTCTACGCGTGGACGTCACGACCCGCCCTCCCCAGCTCGCGGCCGCCGGAGTCCCGCGCCGCGGTGTCGTTGGACGCGCCATCCAGCCCTGGGCCGTCGGAGTCCCGCGCCGCGGCGATGCCGCCCGACCCTTCCAGTCCACCGGAGTCGCGCGAGGTGCACGGCGCGCCGCCCCCGGGGCCTCGCGGTGATACGCGCACGCTGGTCGAGGCGACGGCGAGGGGTTGGTGGTACACCGCGCCGTTGCCGGACGGCGTGCACGTCGTGGTGCTCCACGTCGGCGAGGTCGATGCGCGCGCGATGCGCGATGAGCCCGCGCGGTGGAGGGACGCGCTCGCGGCGACGCGGTTCGTGTCGGCGCGGCTCGCGGGCGCGACGTTCGCGGGGCCGCCGCAGGTGACCGAGGCGTGCGGCGCGCGGCTCGATACGTTCCTCGGTCGTGGCTGGGTCGCGACCGGCGACGCGGCGCTCTCCTTCGATCCGGTCGCGGCGCAGGGACTGTTCAATGCACTCTACACGGGCATGAAGGCGGGCATCGCGGTGGACGCCGCGCTCCGCGGCGACCCCAAGGAGCTCGCCGCGTACGCGCGTCGTCTCGAGGAGATCCGCGCGGCGTACGTCGAGCGTCATCGCTACGTCTACATGCTCGAGTCCCGCTTCTCCGGCGAGCCATTCTGGGCCGCGCGCCGCCGCGAAATGGCGTGAGGTCGGCGGCGTGGCTAAGCTTTCGTCTCGAACCGTATGGCTGCCGCCGCCCCCGCCGCCGACTCGCTCACCGCCAAGCCTGGGGCGTGGGTCGATCTCGGGCTCACCCTGCCGATCTTCCTCGTCTATCACCTCGCGGTCGTGTTCCTCGGCGTGCAGAACGCCACCGACGTCGTGACCGGCACGCTGCTGAGCTTGAGCGCCGGCAACAAGACGACGTACCTCCTCTCCACGCTCGCGATCGGCGTCATCTTCGCCGGCACCTTCGCGCTCGCCGGACGCGGGCAGGCGTTCCGCCCGCGGAAGTTCCTCCAGATCGCGATCGAGGGCGTCGTCTACGCCTTCACGATGGCGGTCTTCGCGAGCTACGTGGTGGGCAGCATCTTCGCGGGGCCGTCGTCGATCCGAGACGAGGGGCGCTTCGTCGGCTTCATCATGTCGCTCGGCGCCGGGTTCTACGAAGAGCTCACGTTCCGCGTGATCCTCTTCGGGCTCGGCGCGAAGGTCCTCGTGAAGGTGTTCGGGAACCAGAAGGTCGAGCTCGCCGGCACGCAGATCGTGACGCGCTTCTCCTTCCGGTCATGGATGGTGATGTTCGGCTGGGCGGTCGCGAGCGCGCTCGTGTTCAGCGGCGTCCACTACGTCGGCTCCATGTCCGATACGTTCCACCTCACGAGCTTCACCTTCCGCGCGGTGCTCGGTCTCGTGCTCACGCTCATCTTCGTCACGCGCGGCTTCGCGGCCGCGGTGTGGACCCACGCCATCTACGACGTCTGGGTCCTCGTCTTCCACGCGTGAGCAGGATCACTCGGCGGTGAGCGCGCACTTGCCGTCGACGCATCCCAGCGACTGCGGGAGGCAGGCCTGCGTGCACAGCACGCTGCTCTCCGCGCATTCCTTGACCACGGCGTCGTAGTCGGCCTTGGCCGCGTCACGGCGAACCGCCGCGCTGTCGCAGCAGCTCGCGCAGTCCTTGACCGCGTCGACGATCATGCAGTCGGCGACCGAGGTGCAAGCGGAGTCGTACCTCGTGGGATCGAACGAGCGCGGCGACGACGGTGGCGGCGTGGTGCTCGCGTCGTCGTTGCCGCACGCGCCGACGATCGCGACCAACACGACCAAGCCCCGGATGCAGCGCACCATTCGACGAGCATATCGCACGCGTCGTGGAAAAGGGCGCTCGACCACCTCCGCTCGCAGACGTAGCGCGTCGAGGATCTGATATGCCCGTCGGATGGCGAAGAAGGACACGCTGACCTACGTGGAGACCGAAGGCGGCCCCTTCGTCCTCCTCCCCCTCGAGCTCAAGAAGGCGTGGAAGGGCGCCGGTGACGATGACGACGATGACGACGACGAGAGTGACTACGAACGGGCGGAGGCGTTCGTGTCCACCGTCGGTGTGCTCGACGTCGGCAAGGGCAAGGCGCTCGTCCTGGGGGAGGCGGAGGTGACGGCCTACCGCGCGACCAAGGACGGAGGGGTCTTCATCCAGCGTGTGTTCGGAGACGAGGACGCGGCCGTCATTCGTGCCGTGGACGGAGCGCTGGCGTCGGGAAAGTGGAAAGACGCGAAGCTCGAGCTGCTCGTCGCTAAAAAGGGCAAGCTCGCCCTGTTCGACTCGGCGTGTGCATACGAAGACGCGGACGAAGACGAGATCCTCGAGGTCACGCTCGCCCCCGGCCGGTACGCGATCAAGACGGCTCGCGTCAAGTCGAAGGAGGTCGAGGCGGGCCTCGTTCGGCTCGTCCGGCTGCCGAAGTGACGTCGTTCTCGATTCACCCCCGCGCATGCCGGCGCGATGATGGGCCGTGGCCGCGAAGAAGAAGACGCCGGTGGCGAGCAAGGGCCCATCGCTCTTGAGCGCGATCGACGACGCGCTCAAGACCGGAAAGAACGCCCACTTCAAGGCGGTGTCCGACGCCGCCGAGCGCGCATCGCTGGAGGAGCTCCTCGCCGCGACGACGGCGCTCCTCACGCGCACGTCGTGGCCAGCCGACATCCACGCCCTAGCGGGACAGGAGAAGAACCTCTTCCAGCTGCGTCGCGCGTCGATCCTCGGCTCGACCTTCGCGTCGGCGTTCAAGCGGCGCGGAGGGCCGGCCGCCGACCGCGCGCTCATCGAGCTCGTCGAGAGCCCGGAGGAGATGATCCAGGCCTACGCAGAGGAGGTCGCGATCGGCGGGAATCTGGAGGAGCGCACCGCACCGGCGAGCAAGACGGTCCTCGCTCGTCTCGCGACGCACATGCGGAAGGGCGATCCGCTCTCTGGGGCGGCGGCGGTGGCCGCACACCTGCTCGGCGAGGAGGACGTCGGGCGACGGCTCGCCGCCCTCGACGACGGCAAGGCGGCGTTCGGACACGCGCTGTCGAAGTTCGCCGCCCTGTCCCGCGGGCATGTTCCTCTTACGCCGGCGCTCTGGGATCTCTACCGGAGGCGCTACGGACGAAACATCATCGTGATCGCGGAGGAGCTCGAGGCGCGCGCCCCCGTCGACGTGCTCGTCCACGCCCTCGCGACGACGGACACCTGCGACGCGTCGATCCTCGTCGGCCTGGAGCTGCGCGCCGCCGCGAGCTCGGTGCCGGCCCTGCGCGCGGTGCTGCCCAAGGTGTCGAGGCGGCCCGTCGCGAAGAAGCTCTCGAAGCTCGTGAAGAAGCTCTCGTCCCGCGGCGCCGCGACGACGGCGCCGGTGCCGCCGGTAGCAGGTGTCGTGGCGACCGATGGTGGGCCGATCCTCCTCGGCTCCAAGCGCGCCCTCGCCAAGTGGCGCGGCTCGCTCCCCGACATGCCGCCCGAGGGCGACTACCACGATGCGTACGAGGCGAGATCGTTCGAGGCGATCTCACGGGGCGGCGAAGACGTCCTCGTCCTGCGCTCGAGGGTCGCGGAGCTCCTCGAGCCAGGCGATGGATCCTTCTGGCTCTTGCTCGAAGGCACCCTCGAGGGTCGCGGCCTCGTGCTCCTCGACGCGGCGTACTCCCTCGCCCGCGCGCGCGACGCGAGCAAGCGTCTCCTCGCGTTGCCCACGAAGGGCGGCGACCACGTTCTCTCGAAGGGGGTTGCGTGAAGGGCCGTGACGTCGAGATCGCCGCTCAGGTCCGCGCCGGCTTCGTCGCGTGCACGGTCTACGCGGTGACGATGGTCGCGGCGGGCGCGTGGCTGTGGCTCGCCCCGTCACGCGGCGGCGTCGCGTACGCGCTCGGCGTGCTCTGCCTCGTCGTCACATGCGTGGTCCTCCATGTGTGCGGCAAGCCGATCGCCGCGCGGACGGGCTACGACGGCTCGATGATGTTCTTCATCGTGTGGTTCTTCGCGCTCTTCGGGGTGTTCATGCCGGTCATCGGCTCGGTCCTCTGTCTCGTCGCCGCCGTCTGGCGTCTGAGGGGCAAGGTCGGCGGCGTGACGCTCACCTTCGGCGAGCACGGCGAAGGCGGCAGCAAGCACTACCCCGCGATCCAGCTCCGCGAGCGCGAGGGCGTCCCGTTGGGGCTCACGTACGTCGTCCTGGCGCTCGGTTGGCCGCTCGTCGTGTTCCCGTTGATCCCGAAGGAGCTCTACGCCTCGGCGGGGTGAGCCGTCACGATGAGACCCTTCGCGATCGATCCGAAGTCCGAGGAGCTGTTCCAGCGAGGCTGGCCCGAGCTGCGCACGCTGGTCGACGACCATCCTCACCTGAAGGACCCTGCGAAGTGGAGCCAGAAGGCGTTCCACTCGTACGCCGCGGACATCTATCACGTGGCTTGGCCGCGCGAGGTCGCGCACCGGTTCGTGCGCATCATGGGGATGCCGCGGAAGGAGCTCCCCCTCGCAGAGAGGCTCGCCGCGATCGCCGAACAGGCGAAGGTGGCGGGCCCCGTCACCGAGGCGGAGGCTCGCAGCGTCCTGGCTCGGATCGTTCACCCGGAGTCGAGGCATCCGGAGAACAACGTCAAGAACCTGCTCTTCTTGCTCGAGGCGATGGTCGGCGGCGACGTCGTCTTCGACGCCGCGCTCTCCGTCTACGAGGAGCTGAGCGACGCCCAGCTCGAGCACGACAACCTCCACGATCCGCTCTACGTCGCCGACTGGCTCGGGTTCGTCCTGCGTCGCCTCGATCGGGCGGCGCAGGAGGCAGGGCGCGCCCGCGTCGCGGCCCTGCTCGGCCGCTGGGGGAAGCACTCCGTCTGGAGGGAGCTCACGCGGGTGATCGGCGGCGCCCCCGCCGTCCTCGCGACCAAGTCCCCGCGCGCAGCCGGCATCTGGCTGCACACCCTCCACCACGTCGACGACGCCAAGTTCATCGTCGAGAACGCGCATCGAGACAACGTCGGCTCCTTCGACATCCAGCTCGCCTTCCGTGGGGGCGAGCCGGTCCTCGAGTGGTACGCCAAGCGTCTGCCGAAGCTGCCGAAGGAGCGCCTCGCCGGCTTCGTCGAGGAGCTCGCGCTGGTCGCGTCGCCGAAGGCCGTCGAGATGCTTCGGGTCCTGCACCAGAAGAAGAGCGTGAGCGCGCGCGTCGCCGAGGTCTTGGCGACGCGCGGCGAGGCTCCGCAGCCGTCGGCGCCGGCGAAGACGCTCGGTCCGGAGAAGCGCTTCGACGAGCTGTCCGCGTGGATCCAGAAGGCGCTGAAAGCGGCGCGCGGCGACGCCGCGAAAGAGGAGGCCGCGCTCCTCGCCGCGGTCGATCGCTACGCGGAGATCCGCAGCGACGCCGGCGAACCGCCGGGCGAGTTCGTCGTGCAGTTCTTCATGGTCGACGGCGTGGCGCTCGAGAAGGAACGCCCTGCGCCGCTCACGAAGCTGCGGCCGAAGCCGACCGACGCCGAGTGGGCGCGATGGACCGAGATCTTGCAGCGCTGAACGCGATCGTCATGCTCGCCGCGACGGCTCCGTCGGTTCGCGGTCGAGGCCGAAGGCGAGGAGCATCGCGATGAACATGCCGACCGCGCCGAGGACGTATGGCGAGCGCGGCCCCAGGGTCCCGTACACCCAGCCGCCGAGGCCCGGGCCGAACATGCGCGCGAGGCTCGCCGCGGACTGGTTCGTACCGAGCGTGGCGCCCTGCGCGCTCGGGTCGGCGCGCTTGGAGATGAACGCGCCGGTGCTCGGCTGCGTCATGCCGTTGCCGAGGGCGAGGAGGGCGCCGCCGACGTAGAGGAGCGGCTTGCCCGCCGTCGCCGAGAGCGCGATGACGGCGAACGCCGCCGCCTGGATCCCGGTGCCGACGCGGATGAGCAACGCCTCGCGGAAGCGGCGCGACAGCGGGCGAATGAGGCCGCCCTGGACGCTCGCCGCGACGACGCCGATGAACGCGAGCACGATGCCCGTGTCGAGCGGCTCCATCTGGAAGCTGTCCTTGCTGAAGAAGCGGAACGTCTGGTCGAGGACGGTGAAGGACAGCGTGATCGCGAAGTTCACCGCGACCGCGATCGCGATGCCGGGGCGCGCGAACGCGTCGCGGGCGGCGCCGAAGTCGAGCGGCGAGAGCGAGCGCTTCGTCTCCGCGCGGCGCTCCGGCGGCAGCGACTCCTTCAAGCCGACGAAGGCCCAGCCGAGGTTCACGCACGAGAGCGAGGCCGCGACGAAGCAGGGCACCGCGCCGGTGCGCCCGCCGATCGGGATCGCGGAGAGCGCGCCGCCGATCGCGGGGCCGAGGATGAAGCCGAGGCCGAAGGCCATCCCGATGAGCCCCATCCCCTTCGAGCGCTCCTCCGGCTTCGTCACGTCGGCGATGTACGCGCTCGCGGTGCCGAGGTTCGCGGTCGCGATGCCGCTCGCCGCGCGCGCCGCGAAGAGCCACGCGATGTGCTCCGCGCGGAGGAGCGCGAAGCCGAGGCCGAACATGCCGAGCGCGGTCGCGGTGATGCTCCACAACAGCACCGGTCGCCGGCCGACGCGGTCCGAGACGCGGCCCCACACCGGCACGAACACGAACTGCATCAGCGAGTAGATCGAGGCGAGGAGCGTGCCGGTGAGCTCGCTCGTGCCGAACGTCGAGCGCGACTCCTCCGCGAGGAACGGCAAGACGAGGCTGAACCCGAGGATGTCGAGGAAGACGATCAGGAAGATCGCGCCAAGGCCGGGTGTCTTTTGCGGCGATGACATCGACGGGGAGTCCGGCTTAGCAGGAGTCCGCCGCTTCGAGTAGTCTCGCGCCCCATGCTCTCGCGTCTCGCCGTGGTCCTCGCCGCCCTTGCCTTCGTCGCCGTCGCGTGCGGCGGCTCGGAGGACAAGGGCAAGACTCCCTCCGGCGCGCGGGCGTCGTGCGCGAGCGACTCGGACTGCACGGTCAGCGACTCCTCGGGCTGCTGCAAGTCGTGCCCCGACCAGCCCTTCGGGATGCCGGTGCTCGCGTTCGAGCAGCAGAAGAACAAGTGCGCGGTGGTCGAGTGCGCTGCTTCTTCGGATCGCATCGAGTGTCCCAAGGTCGAGCCCACCGACGCGTTCGTCGCCTACTGCAAGGAAGGCACCTGCGCGGCGCGGAAGAAGTAGCATTCGGAGGCGTGAAGACGGCGCGCGCACTCGTCCTCGGCGCCGTGCTCGCGTGCGGCCCGGCGGCGGTCGCGCCGGCGCCGGGGCCCACGGCTCCGCGTCCCGACACGTTCGCGATCGACGGCGCCGCGCTCCTCGCGAAGGACCCCCACGTCGCGCGCAAGGTCGGGAGGACGCCGTACACGTTCTTCCGCTACCAGAACCGCGCGTTCGCGGAGCGGGTCTGCAATCGATGGGCGAGCACCATCCCGCGCATGCCGCTCGTCCACGTCCACGGAGACGCTCACCTCGAGCAGTACGCCGTCGCGGAGGGCGGTCGCGGTCTCGCCGACTTCGACGCATCAGGCGAAGGTCCGCCTGTCATCGATTTTGCAAGATTCTCCGCATCGCTCGCGCTCGCGCGTCCCTACGACCACGCCGGGACGAAGGCGGCGATCGCGGCGCTCTTCCGCGGCTACTCGCGTGCGCTCATCGACGCGCGTGCGACGATGAACGAGCCGCGCGTCGTCATGCGTCTCCGCGAGCGCTTCGAGCCGACGCGGCTCGAGTGGCTCGATCGCATGACGCTGCTGATCTCGCCCTCCGATCCGGCCGATCACGAGGTCTTCGCTCAGGCGTGGAGGGGCTTCGTGGGTGAGATGTGCTCGCTCGATCCTTCGCTCGACGAGGACTTCTTCACCGTGAAGGCCGGCGGCAAGCTCGAGCTCGGGATCGGGAGCGCCCACGCCGAGAAGTTCCTCGCCCGCATCGAGGGCCCCACCTCCGCGCTGGACGACGACATCCTCCTCGAGGCGAAGGCGCTCGAGCCGGGCGCGCTCGCGAGCTGCATGCGCGGCGTCGATCTCGACGCGACGCGGGTGATCGAGACGCAGCTCCAGATGTCGGCCGCGCCCGAGCGCTTCCTCGGCGCGATGACGATCCGCGGCAAGCCGTACTACACGCACGCGTGGCAGGTCTTCTACAAGGAGCTCTCCGTCGACGACGTCCACACCGCCGCGGAGCTCGCGGAGCTCGCGGAGGACGTCGGCCTCCAGCTCGGCCGCGGCCACGCGAAGTCGAAGGACGCGGCGCGCGTCCCGAAGCTCCGCGCGGAGCTGCTCGAGACCGCGAAGCGCGTCGAGGCCGACGTCGTCGACGAGGCGTTCGAGCTCGCGCACGAAGTCTCGCTCGCGTGGGAGCAATACCGGCTCGCGCTGTGATCCGGTCGCGAGGTCAGAGCTTCCGCGCGTGCACGAAGGCCTCGAGGTTCCCCTTCGGCCCCTCGAGGACGCTGTCGGCGGTGCCGAGGAGCTCGAAGCCCGCCGCTCTCACGTCGGCGGCCGCGTCGTCGATCGCGCGCCGGCGCACCTCCGGATCCTTCACCACGCCGCGCGATCGCGCCGCCTCGTCGCGACCGACCTCGAACTGCGGCTTCACGAGCGCGACGAGCTCGCCGCGCGTCGCCGTGCAGCGCGCGATCGCGGCCGCGAGCTTGCCGAGCCCGATGAAGGAGGCGTCGACGACGACGAGCTCGCACGGCCCCCCGATCGCGTCGGGCGTGAGCGTGCGCGCGTTCGTGCGCTCGAGGTTCTGCACGCGCGGATCGACGCGCAGCGAGTGGGCGAGCTGTCCGTACCCGACGTCGACGGCGGCGACCGACGCCGCGCCGCGCTGGAGGAGGCAGTCGGTGAAGCCCCCCGTCGACGCGCCGAGGTCGAGGCAGCGCTTGCCGCGCGGGTCCACACCGAACGCATCGAGCGCCCCCGCGAGCTTCACTCCGCCACGCGACACGTACGGATGGTCCTCTCCGCGCACGGCGATCGCCGCGTCCTCGGGCAACATCGCCCCCGCCTTGTCGACGCGCACCTCCCCGACGTACACCTTGCCCGCGAGGATGAGCGCCTGCGCCTTCGCCCGCGTCACCACGAGGCCCCGCTGCACGAGCAACTGATCGGCGCGCGTCTTCAAGGGGTCCTCGCGCCTGCGAACCCTGCGACTTGCATCTCCGCGCGGTGCGGGTGGGCGCGCGCCTCGGGGGCTGCCAGCGCTGCGCGGTGCGGCTCCGCGCGGTGGCACTGGTGGACGTGCGCGTCGGGGCCCGTCGGCCCTGCGCGTTGGCGCGGGTGGGCGCGTGCGTCATCGTGGGGCTCCGCGTGGGGCGTGCGTGCGTACGTGGGGATGGTCACTGGGCGGGGAGCTCGGGGTGGATGGCGCGGGCGAGGAGGGCGAGGCCGTCGCCGATGCGGGGGCCGGGGCGGAGGACGGACTCGTCCGCGATCGTGCGGACGCGGCCCTCCTTCACCGCGCGGACCGCGCTCCAGCCGGGCGCGTTCGCGTTCAGCCGCTCGGCTGCGTTCTCCTCCATCATCGCGGCGTTCACGACGACGTCCGGATCGAGGACGAGGACGCGCTCGGCTCCGATCGTGGGGTACGCGCCGCCCTCCTTGATCACGTTCGTGCCGCCCGCCTTCGCGATCATCTCGTCCGCGAAGCTGCCGGGGCCGGCGACGGAGAGCGGCGCGAGGCCGAACACGAGCAGCACCTTCGGCCGCGGTAGCTTCGCGACCGCGGTCACCGTCTCGTCGATGCGCGCGTGCAGCTTCGCGACCGCCGCGCGCGCGCCGTCCATACGCGCGGTCTTCTCGCCGAGGCCGAGGAGCATGTCGTCGATCGCGGCGAGCTTCTCGGTCTCGGGGAAATACGTGACGACGCCGCGCGCCTCGAGCTGCTGCGTGATCGCGTTGCCGGCCGGTCCGCGTGCCCCCACCACGAGGTCGGGACGGAGCCCGAGGATCGCCTCGAGCGACGGATCGACGTAGCCACCGACCTGCGGGAGCTTCGCGACCTCGGGCGGATGGTTGCAATAACGCGAACGCCCGACGAGGAGCGAGCCCGCGCCGATCGCGAAGACCGCCTCCGTCGTCGACGGCGAGAGCGAGACGATCCGCTCCGGCGCCGCCTTCTTCTTCGCCTCCGAGCGCGTGCACCCGAGCGTGGCGATCGCGGCGATCGCGGCGAGCACGAAGACGACGAACGCGCGCGTCATCAGGGCCCTGCGTCGCACGTGGCCGTGCCCGCCGAGAGGCTGCCCGTCGTCTCGACGTACGACACGCAGACCCACTCCCCGCGCGGACAGCGGCACGTCCAATAGGTCGGCCTCGTCGGATACTGCGTGCCGCCGTCGGCGCAGACCTCGTCGCGGGCGCTCGTCGAGAACTCGCACTCCGCGTCCGAGACGCAGGGGCCGCGCGGCGGGCCCTCCGGGCGGACGACATGCCGGTTCGTCTCCTGGCACTGCCGGTCGCGCGCCTGTGGCGTGGCCGGGGCGCGAGCGTCCGCCTCGACCGGCGCCGGCGCGTCGTCCCTCGTCTCTCCGCCGCACGCCGAGAGCAGGAGCGTAGTCACGACGACGTGCCGCACGAGAGGAGAGATATCATGGTCGGTCCTTGCCTGCGCCGTCGCCGATCGATCACTATGCGCTCTTCGACGACGTGGTCGCCGTCGCGAAGAACGCGCACGGCGCGACGGCGGGGTGGCGCGCGATCTGCGTGCGCGCGCAGCGTACGGTCGGCAAGAAGGTCGCGAGTCCGCTCGCCGCGCTCGACCTCGACGAGGAGATCGCGCCGCTCGGCGTCCGCGTTCGTGTCATCGCCGCGCACGCGCCGATCGAGGTCGACACGCTCGTGTTCGGGCTCTTCGACGGCGTCGACGACGACGGGAGCGGCGTCTACACCGGCTTCCACCTCATGGGCACGACCGGGATCGATCACGGCGCGCGCTGGCTCACGAAGACGCCGACGTGGAGGCCGAAGGACCGCTTCCTCTCGTCGCCGTCGCTCGACGCGATCGTGCGCGCCGGGAACGAGACGCGCGGCGAGCCGAAGAAGGCGGTCGCCCACGCGCTCCGCTTCGGCGCCGCCGCGCTCCTCGCGCGCTTCGCGGCGGAAGGGCTGCACCAGCGCATCGTCGTCGCGTTCGACGACGGCGACTTCGCCGAGGTCCGCGCCCCGCTGAAGCTCTAGCGCTGCGGGATCAGCGCGTACTTGTGGAGCTTCTCGATCAGCGCGGGGCGCGAGACGCCGAGGCGGCGCGCGGTCTCGCTCTGGTTCTTGTTCGCGGACTCGAACTCCGCGCTGATGATCGCGCGCTCGAACGACTCGACCCGCGCGCGGAGCGAATGGCCCGGGCCCGGATCGCCCGGCGCGGCGCCGCTCGATGGGACCATCGAGAACGGCGCGTTGGTGGAGCGCGCCTCCTCCGTCAGCGAGCGCCACAGCGCGAGGGTCAGGTTGTCGTCGGCGGTCAGCGCGAGCAGGCGCGCGACCGTGTTCTCGATCTCGCGGACGTTGCCCGGCCAGGTGTGCGCCTTGAACGCGTCGATGAGCGCCGGCTCGATGACGACGCGGTCCATGCCGTAGCGCTCCGAGTACGTCCGCACGAACGCGTGCACGAGCGGCTCGATGTCCTCCGGTCGCTCGCGCAGCGGGGGGACGCGGATCGGCACTACGTTGAGCCGATAGAAGAGGTCCTCGCGGAAGCGGCCCGCCTTCACCTCCGCCGCGAGGTCGCGGTTCGTCGCCGCGACGAGGCGCACGTCGACGTGCTCGGCGCGCCCGCCGACCGGCTGCACGTCCCCCGACTGCAGCGCGCGCAGCACCTTCGCTTGAATGGGCAGCGCGAGCTCGCCGACCTCGTCGATGAAGAGCGTGCCCTTGTCCGCTTGCTGGAAGTAGCCCGTGCGCGCCGAGGTCGCGCCGGTGAACGCGCCCTTCGCGTGGCCGAAGAGCTCCGCCTCCGCGAGCTCGCCCGGGATCGCGGCGGCGTTGAAGCGGACGAGCGCCTTGTCGGCGCGCTTCGAGTGCGCGTGCAGCGCGGCGGCGAGGACGTCCTTGCCGACGCCGCTCTCGCCGGTGAGGAGCACGGTGACGTCCTTCGGCGCGACGCGCGCGACGAGCTCGAGGACGCGCTTCGTCACCGGGCTCGCGGCGACGATCGGACGACCGAGCGACGCTTCCGTGCGGAGGCGCGCGTTCTCGAGGCGCAGCTTCCGCGTGTCGGCGGCGCGCGTCACCGCGAGCGCGATCTCGTCGGGATCGAAGGGCTTCGGGACGTAGTCGAACGCGCCCGCCTTCATCGCCGCGACCGCGACGCGCTCGGAGCCGTGCGCGGTGAGCATCATCACCGGCACGCCCGGATCGAGCACGCGCATGGTGGAGAGCACCTGCATGCCGTCGACCTCGGGCATCGCGAGGTCGGTGATGATCACGTCGGCGCCGCGCGCCTCGAACGCCGCGATCCCGGCCGCGCCGCCGTCGGCCGTCTCCACGTCGTGACCGGCGTCGCCGAGGACCGCCTCGAGCGTGAAGCGCATCGCCGGTTCGTCGTCGATGACCAGGACACGCGCCATGAGTCAGTCCCTCAGGACGGCACTTTTTCCGCGCTCGCGAAGGCCGGCGCGGGGGTGGCCGGATCGGCCGGGGCCGTCGCGGCGTCCACCACCGGCTTCACCGCCGCGGCCGCGTAGCGACACGGGTTCGGGAGCTTCTCCTTGCCGTGCGCGTGCGCCGGGAGCCGCACGATCGCCGAGGTGCCGCGACCGCGCTTGCTCTCGAAGTCGAGCGTGCCGCCGTGCTGCTCGACGATGCCGCGCGCGATCGCGATGCCGAGCCCCGAGCCGCCGTCCTTCGTCGTGAAGTACGGCTTGCGGATGCGCTCGAGCACCTCCGGCGCCATGCCGGTGCCGCGATCGATGACGCGCAGGATCGCCGCGCCGTCGCCGCAGCTCTTCGCGACCTCGATCGTCACGGTGGAGCCCTTCGACGAGGCCTGCATCGCGTTGAGCACGAGGTTGAGGAGCGCCTGGCGGAGCTTCTTCGCGTCGGCGTCGAGCGAGAGCTCGCGCGAGCCACGCACCTCGAGCGCGACACCGGCGTCGTTCGCGCGCGTCTCGAGCAACGTCGAGAGCTCACGCGCGATGTCGTACGGCTTCGTCTCGGCGACGTTGAGCTCGTCGAGGCCGCGCGAGAACGAGAGGAAGCCGTCGACGATCTCCTGAAGACGCTCCGCCTCCGACGCGACGATCGCGAGGCGCTCCTTCATCTTCGCGTCCTCGGCGCTCCGCGCCATGTGCGTCGAGAGCCCCTTGATCGCCGCGAGCGGGTTCTTCACCTCGTGCGCGAGGCGCGCCGCGATGCCCTCGAGCGCGCGCGTGCGGCCTTCGTTCTCGTCGCAGAGCTCTTCGCGGCGCTCCGCGAGCTCGAGGGTGAGGCGCTCGTACGCGCCGGTCACGGTCTTGCCGATGTTGTAGACCGCGATGAGCGACATGACCGCGCTCGCGAACGCGATCGTCACGTACTCGCGCGTCGCGAACGGGCCCGCGCCCCAGAGCGGCTCCGGCAGCATGTAGCTCCGCGCGAACCACGCCATGATCCCGAACACGACGAGGAACTTGCCGACGAAGTGACGGCGGCGGTTCTCGAGCTCGGGGCTCATCGCGACCCCGACCATGAACGGCATCAAGCTGAGCAGGAGCGGGGACGCGAGGCCGCCGGTGTTCCCGATCGCGACGAGGATGCTCGTGCCGCAGAGGAACAACATGAGCTGGTTCCGCCGCCCGTACGTGCGCTCGACCGCGAGGAACCCGAGGATCATCGTGCCCGACGCCGCGATCTGGATCGCGAGGCGGTCGCGCGGGAAGCCGTGGACCGCGAGCAGCGCGATGACGAGCGCGTGGAACGGCGCGACGAGCGCGAGCCGCCACCGCGACGTCATCGTCGCCATGTCGGTGAAGACACGGCGGCGCTCGGCCTCGAACCGCGCCCGGCGACGCGCGGTCTGGACTTCGAGCTCCGAGGTCATCCCCATGGTCCGAGGCCAAAGCATAGCGCGATCCTGCAGGCTTCCCCGCTCGATCCGATGCTCGCCGACCCGGAACGGTTGCGAGACTTCAGCGCTTGCGGCGGCGCATGGCGGCGGCGAGGGCGAGGCCGAGGCCGAGGAGGGCGCCGGACGAGCCGTTCGCGCTCGAACCACTGAACGCACAGCTGGTGGTCGTGATCGTCTGGGTCTGCGGGGCCGCGCCGAGGTCGCCGCCCGCCGTCTCGCCGCCGGAGGTGGACGGGGTGGTCTCGACGGTCTTCTTCGGCGCGCGGAGGCAGAAGCCCCACTGGCAGGAGAAGCCCTTGCCGCAGGTGTCCTCCTCGTCTTCCTCGCACGTCTCGGCGCAGACGCGCACGTCGTCGACCTCGACGCAGACGCCGGACGCGCAGTCCTTGCTCTTCTTGCAGGTGCCGCCGTTCTCGACGTCGCCGCCCGCGGTCGTGTTGCCGCCGCCGGCGTCGGGCTTGCTCTCGTTGTCGTCCGGCGCGTCGATCTGCGCGGTCCAGGCCGGCTCGTCGTAGAGCGTCCAGCTCTGCGAGGCGATCTTGGCGACGTCGAGCACGAAGTCGCGGTGCGCGTCGAAGCGGGTGTAGAGCGAGCCCTCGCAGGCGGTGCCGTCGGCGCTCTCGCCGCCGCGCGAGAGGACGCCGAACGAGACGGGATCTTCCGCCTCGAACGAGGAGGTCTCGAACGCGCTCGAGCCGCTGTCGCCCTGGCAGATGCCGCTGCCGCCGATGAACTCCTTCGTGTCGACGAAGCTCGGGCAGTTCATCGTCGGCGAGCCCGGGACGCAGCGCACGTCGATGCCGGAGAGGATGCGCCGCGTGCCCGCGCCGCCGTTGCCGCCCATGCTCGCGGGCATCGTGCGGCCGTAGCCGATCGCGGTGAACGAGGGCACGAACCTCGTTGCATCATACATCTTGTGCTGCACCCCCGGCGTGATCGGCTTCGCCTCCGTCTCGGGGACGCTCTTCTCGAGCACGATCAGCGCGATGTCGTTCCCGCAGATGTGGGGATCGTTCGGGCGGTAGATGCTCTTCGCCCTGTACCAGCCGGGCGACGTCGACGGGTTGCCGTTGAGGGAGGTGTTCGTCGTGATCCAGAAGCCGGTCTTGTCCGCGCCGAAGGTCGGGTTCTTCGTGCAGTCGATCCGCTGCGGCGACGCGCTGACGCAATGGCGCGCGGTCGCGACGAGGTTCGGGAGGATGAGCGCGCCGGAGCAGATGCCGTTGTTCGAGCGGACGCCGACCGCGAAACGGTGCGTGTTGTCGATCTCGCCGCCCTGGACGTTGGCCGTGGCCGTGCCCAGCTCGTCCTTCGCCGACGAGGAGCAACCGACGATCGCGAGCACCCCACAAAGGACCGTGCTCGCCGTGATCCCAGCCAACCGCATCAATCGCTCCCGTCTCCTGCCGCCATCCCTGGCGAAAGGTGGTGCACTGTAGTCTCATGGATCCGGTCTGCACCCCTCATTCGCGTCTCAATCCCGATGGTTGGGTAACGACGCGATGCGTCAATCCGAAAACGCACGGCTATTTTGGCCCAGCCCCACGACCCGTGGCCTCCTTGGCACCTGCGGAGGCTTCGAATGAGGAATGCGCTCGGTTGTGGAGTAGCTGTGGGGATCTTGCTTGCTGCGTCGACGGCGATGGCCCAGGAGCCGACGCCGCCTCCGACAGAGCCGATCCCGCCCCCGCCACCGCCGCCAACGGTTCAGGCCCAGACGACGGTCTCGACCAAGACGGCGAGCGGCAACGGCAGCACCGCTGCCGCCGAGGAGACGAAGGACGACGGCACCACCGACCACGAGAAGGTCGTCGGTCACTTCGGCGTCGGGTACTTCGGCGTGACCGCGCAGCCGATCGGCACCGGCGCTCCCAACGCCGTCGGCCGCGGCACCGTGCAGGTGCCGGTCATCGGAGCGCGCTACTGGCTCTCGAACCGCATCGGCATCGACGGCGGTCTCGGCTTGAACTTCTTCAGCTCGTCGCGCGCGGTCGAGCAGAACGGCGCCGAGACGACGACCGACGGCCCGGCGGTCATCGCGTTCGCGCTGCACGCCGGCGTGCCGATCGCGTTCGCCTACGGCAAGCACTACAAGTTCCTCGCCGTGCCGGAGATCAACTTCGGCTACGCGACGCAGACGGAAGAGGCGCAGAACCCGCCCGCGGGCGCGCCGGTCCCGCCCGACATCCACCGCAGCGGCCTCCGCTTCGACGTCGGCGCCCGGATCGGAACCGAGATCCAGTTCGGCTTCATCGGGATCCCGGAGCTCGCGCTCCAGGCCTCCGTGGGGCTCAACTTCCGCCGCCGCGTGTGGAATGCTTCTCAGGACACGACGCCGCAACCCACGTCGTCGTCCGACGGCGCGACCGACTTCGGCACCACCGTGCAGGCCGATCCGTGGGCGCTCTTCACCAACAACATCGCCGCCATCTACTACTTCCCGTGAGACCTTACGCGCTCGTTCCCGTCGCGCTCGCGGCCGCCGCATGTGTCGGCGGCGGCGGCGCGCTCTCGCAGTCGCTCGAGACGCAGGACCGACCGCCGATTTCGAACGAGGGCGTGTCGAGCTCGTCCGAAGGGGTGAGCGTCTCGAACGAAGGCGTGAGCAGCACGACCGAGTCCGCGGGTCGCAACAGCGTCGAGGGCTCGCCGACCGGAGGCTTCGACTGCGCGGGCACGTATCGGTGCACCTCCACCTCCGACGGCGATTCCGACAGCAGCTCGGTCGTGCTCACGCCCGCCGGCTCCGGCGGCTGCAGCGGAGACGGCGCCGTTCTCCAGGCGGACGGCACGATCCTCGCGAACGGCAGGGCGATCGCGACGTGGACGTCGACGGGGAACGGCTTCACGTTCACCACGCAGACGACGAGCGGGGGTCAGGTCCGCTCGGTCACGGTGACGTGCACCAAGGTCTCGAGCTCGGTCGATCGCCCTTCGCGGGGCGACGACGACGACGACGACGACGATTCGCCGCCGCCGCCCGTCACCATCATCGACGGCGGCGCTCCCAGCGGCTGATCGCGTTCAGGGAGCGAGCTCCGCGCGCGCGCCCTCGGGCAAGAGCCCGGCGGCGCGTCCGCGCGTGAAGAGCTCGTCGATCGCGCGGCGCACGTCGTCCGGCGCGTCGAGCGTGTCCGCGTTCGCGTACATCGCGAGGTAGCGGTCGAGCGAGGCGCGATCGAGCCCCACGTCCGCGCGCGTCTCTGCGTCGAGCAGCGCGCGCGCGACCTCGTCCGCGTGCTCGGCCGCCCATCGGATCGACGCGCGGCACACGCGCGAGACCTTCGTGATGGTCTCCGCCCCGAGGCCCCGCCGGATCGCGTTGCCGCCGAGCGGGAGCGGGAGCCCGCCCGTCACGCGCGCCCACTCCTCGCCGATGTCGACGACCTTCGCCGTCCCCTCTCGCTCGTAGAAGAGGCGCCCTTCGTGGATGAGCAGCGCGGCGTCGATCGCTCCCGCGCGCAGCTCCTCGAACACCTGCGAGTACGGCGCGATCGGCACGACGACCGGCTCGAAGTCGGGGAGGAGCAGGCGCGTGACGAGGTACGCGGTGGTGCGGAGCCCCGGCACGCCGACGCGCTTGCCCGCGAGGTCCGCGAGCGCGGTGCCCGGCTCCTCCGTCACGACGACCGGCCCGTAGCCGCGGCCGACCGACATGCCGTGCGGCAAGAGGAGGTAGTCCTTCGCCACGCGCGCGTAGTGGGCGATCGACACCGCGCACACGTCCGCGCCCTCGCCGCTCTCGGCGCGCCGGTTCAACGTCTCGGTGTCCGCGCGCTCGCTCGTGAAGGAGAGGCCCTCCGTGTCGACCTTCCCGTTCAGGAGGGCCCAGAACATGAAGATGTCGTCGCTGTCGGGCGAGAACGCGAGGCGGATCAGGTTTGTGTGCATGCTGCACGCACCATCGCGAGGCCCTGGTAGGCCGCGAGCGTCTGGATCCAGTGGCGGTCGCCGGGGAAGGTCTGCTCCTTCACGACGTTCCCTTTCTGGGTCGACACCGCGAGGTAGACAAGCCCCACCGGCTTCGTCTCGCTCCCGCCGGTCGGGCCCGCGATGCCGGTGATCGCGAGCGCCACGTCCGCGTTCGAGACGCGGCGCGCGCCGTCGGCCATGCGCATCGCGACCTCCGGGCTCACCGCGCCGTGCCCGCGGAGCACCTCCTCGTCGACGCCGAGCACGGCCTGCTTCGCGGAGTTCGCGTAGGTCACGGCGTCGAGGACGAGGTAGTCGCTCGCGCCGGGCTCGCGCGTGAGGAGGTGGCCGACGAGGCCGCCGGTGCACGACTCCGCGATCGCGAGCGTCCAGCCGCGCGTGCGGAGCGCGCGGCCGACCACGCCGGCGAAGGTGTCGTCGCCGTTGCCGTAGATCACCTCGCCGATGCGGGCGCGCACCTCGCTCGCGGCGCGCTCGGCGAGCTCGATCGCCGCCTTGTGCTCGCCCGCGCGCGCGAGGACCTTCACCTCGATCTCGGGGAAGTGCGCGCGGTACCCGATCGTGACGCCGGGGAACGCGGCCTCGACCCCCGCGAGCCGCTCGCCGACGACGCTCTCGGGCAGACCGAAGGTGCGGTAGCGGATCTGGTGCGAGTCGTTCGGCGCCATCTCGCGGATGCGCGGCACGACCTGCTCCTCGAACATGCGTTTCATCTCCGGCGGCACGCCGGGGAGGAAGAACGCGCGCGCGCCGCGGATCTCGACCATGAAGCCGGCGGCGGTGCCGATCGGGTTCGGGAGCACGGTCGCGCCGGCGGGGAAGTCCGCCTGCTTCATGTTCGACTCGTTCATCGTGCGTCCGAGCTTCTCGAAGCGACGGCGGATGTGCTCGAGCGACGCGGCGTCGCGCTCGAGGCCGACGTTGAGCGCCGCGGCGACGGCCTCGGTCGTGAGGTCGTCCGTCGTCGGTCCGAGCCCGCCGGTCGAGATGACGACCTTGGCGCCGCGCGCGATGCGCTCGAGCGCGGAGACGATGCGCGCCTTGTCGTCGTCGACGGTGCAGTGCTCGAGCACCTCGAAGCCGAGGTCGGTCAGCGCCGCGGCGATCCACGTCGCGTTCGTGTTGGTGAGCTCGCCACGCGTGATCTCGGTCCCGATGCTGAGCACCGCAGAGGTCATGGACTCGTCAGCGTACCGCGCCGTACGCACAGCGGAAGCCGATCGTGGGGTCGCCCTTCGAGGCGACCTCGGCCGACACCTCGGTGCGGGGCCACGTCCGGAGCTCGGTGGCGAGGCTGGTGCGCCACGACCCGCCGCGCACGACCGCGCTCGGCGCATCGACCCATTCCGCGACGTTTCCGGCGAGATCGTGGACCCCGAGCGGGGTCGCGCCGTCGGGGTGCGCGCCCACCGTGTCGGGTCCGGTCGCGCCGTGCGCGCAGGGACCACGCTCCACGCCCCACGCGGCGCGGCGGCACACCGCGCCGGTGTCCCCCCACGGATAGCGGCGCGGTTTGTCGCCCGCGGCCGCGGCGAGCCACTCGTCTTCGGCCGGGAGCCGGCCGCCGCGCGCGGCGCAGTACGCGCGGGCGGCGGCGAGGGGCACGTTCGTCGCGGCCCGCGCGGGATCGCGGTCGTCGCAGGGGACCTTCTGGGCGCGGCAGAAGCGGCCCGCCGTGACCTCGAGGCGATCGAGAGCGAACGCGGCGACGTGGACCGTGCGCGGCGCGACGCGGCCCTCCGCTTCCCAGTCCGACGGACCGATCACGACCGTCGTCTCCGGGATCGCGACGAGCTCGCGCTCCGGCGCGTCGCAGCCGTGCTCGGTCTCGACGAGCGGGGCGGGGCACGGCGGGAGGGCGAAGCAGCGCGTTCCCTCGTGAACGAAGCCGGCGGCGCAGCCGATCTCGGGCTCCGCCGCGTAACACCGGACGAAGAGGTAGCTCGCGATCCCGACCGCCAGGAGCGCGCCGATCGCGGCGAGGGCGCGTCGCGCCGCCGGATCCGCGTCCTGCAGCATTCAGGCGCCGACGACGCCGACGGACAGCTCTCCGATCCCTTCGACCGACACGACGACCTTGTTCCCCGCCGCGAGGGGACCGACGCCCTCGGGCGTGCCGGTGACGATGAGGTCGCCCGGCTCGAGCGTCATCGCCGCGCTGATGTACGCGATGAGCGTGGGCACGTCGAAGATCATCTGCGACGTGCGGCCCTGCTGCTTCAACACGCCGTCCACCGCGCAGCTCACGGCGAGGTCCTTCGGATCGAGCTCGGTCTCGATCCAGGGGCCGACCGGGCAGAACGTGTCGAAGCCCTTCGCCCGCGACCACTGCCCGTCCTTCTTCTGGAGATCGCGCGCGGTGACGTCGCACACGCAGGTGTACCCGTAGACGGAGTCGAGCGCCTGCTCCCGCGCGGCGCGCTTCACGCGGCGGCCGATGACGACGCCGAGCTCCGCTTCGTGCTCCACCTTCTCGCTCTCTTTCGGGAGCACGATCGCCCCGCCGGGCCCGACGACGGACGACGGCGCCTTCAAGAAGAGGAGGGGCTCCTTCGGGACCTCGTTCCCGAGCTCCTTCGCGTGCGCGGCGTAGTTGCGTCCGACGCAGATGATCTTCGACGGCCGCACCGGCGCGCGGAGATCGGCCGCCGACCACGAGATCTCGTGGGACCCGAGTCGCGCGCCCTCGAACGGCGACCCGTCGAAGCGGCGCGCCCGATCGCCGTCGAGCGCGAACCATGCTCTGTCGCCGTTCTTCTCCAGTACACCGACCCGCATGGGTCGGTGAGCTTAGCATGGTCAGGGGGCTCTCTCTCTTGGTCGGGGGCTTTGCCCCCGACACCCCCCGCGCGCGCGGACACGACCCCCGAAGACGGGGGTTGCTTCGCAACCGCTGTGGCGGTCGCGTCCGCGCGCCGGTTGGCCTGGGGGCGGGGCGAGTCTGGTCTTTCATGGTCGGGGGCTTTGCCCCCGACACCCCCCCGCGCGCGCGGACACGACCCCCGAAGACGGGGGTTGCTTCGCAACCGCTGTGGCGGTCGCGTCCGCGCGCCGGTTGGCCTGGGGGCGGGGCGAGTTTGGTCTTTCATGGTCGGGGGCTTTGCCCCCGACACCCCCACCCCGCGACCACGGCCCTCGCGCTTTGCGCTCGGGTTGCTTCGCAACCGCATTCGCGGCCGCGGTCGCGGGGCCCCGGGGCCTGCCCAAGCGCTGGGGTGGTGATGGGGAGCACGGCCCTCGCGCTTTGCGCTCGGGTTGCTTCGCAACCGCATTCGCGGCCGCGGTCGCGGGGCCCCGGGGCCTGCCCAAGCGCTGGGGCGGTGATGGGAGCACGGCCCTCGCGCTGCGTGCTCGGGTTGCTTCGCATTCGCGGTCGCGGGGCCCCGGGGGGTTGGCCAAGCGCTGGGGCAGTGATGGGAGCACGGCCCTCGCGCATTGCGCTCGGGTTGCTTCGCACCCGCATTCGCGGCCGCGGTCGCGGGGCCCCGGGGCCTGCCCAAGCGCTGGGGCGGTGATGGGGAGCACGGCCCTCGCGCATTGCGCTCGGGTTGCATCGCGCCCGCATTCGCGGCCGCGGTCGCGGGGCCCCGGGGTGGCCGGTTGCGCTGGGGCGGTGATGGGAGCACGGCCCTCGCGCATTGCGCTCGGGTTGCATCGCGCCCGCATTCGCGGCCGCGGTCGCGGGGGCCCCGGGCGGCCGGTTGCGCTGCGGTCTCGGGTTAGCGTGAGGTTGAGAGGGGGGTGTGTTGGTGGCCGGTGGGGGTGAAGTTGGTGGGGGCGAGCCAGCGTTGGATGGCGGCGCTGATGCGGGGCCAGTCGCGGTCGAGGATCGCGAACCAGGCGGTGTCGCGGTTTCTTCCTTTTACGATCATGTGCTGCGCGAAGGTTCCCTCGAACGTGAAGCCGAAGCGGAGGGCGGCTCTTCGCGAAGGCTCGTTCTCGGCGTCGCACTTCCACTCGAAGCGGCGGTAGCCGAGGTCGACGAACGCGTGCTGCGCGAAGAGCCACAGCGCCTCCGTCGCCACCCGCGTGCGCGCGATGCGCGGGCCCCACAGGATGCTGCCGATCTCGATCACGCCGTGCTCGGGCGTGATGCGGAGATACGCCTGCCGTCCTTCTGCGCGTCCCGTCGCGCGGTCGATGACGGCGTAGAAGAGCGGGTCCGCTCCGCGCGACGCGGCCTCGATCCATGCGTCGGTCGCGGCGCGATCGGGCGGCGGAGAATCGAAGAGCCAGCGGTAGCGCTCCGGCTCGGCGCGGGAGGCTTCGTCGAGCGTCTCTGCGTGCTTCGCGGCGAGCCTCTCGAGGCGCGCGTAGCGACCTTCGAGCGTCGAGCCATCGGGCCGCGGGCGCGGCGTCCAGGTCGAGAGGTCGGCCCCGCTCATGGATTCGCGAGCACCTCGTCCGCCCACTTCTTCGTCTGCGCGCACGTGGCGGTGGAGGTCCAGCCGCCCGCGCCGCGCTTGGCGGGGCCGGCGGCGATCACGAGCTCGCGGTCCCTCCGCGCGAGGAGGAGCGGGCCGAGATCGCTCCGCTCGAAGCAGATCGCGGTCGGCGTCTCGAGCGCGGGCTTCCCGAGCGTCTTCTTCATGCCCGGCGTGACCTTCGTGAAGGCGCGCTCCGAGAAGCCGTCGGGGCGCGGCCGGTCGGCGTCGTACCGCTCGTGGACCGCGAAGGCCATTTCATCGCCTTTCACGTAAATCGCGGATCGGTCGCCGCCCCAGCCCGACGCGGCGAGGCGCGCGAGGTGGCTCTCGGTCCACTCCTCGTACATGAGCGCGAACTCGAGCTCGCCGAAGGAGTCCTCGTCGTCCTTCTTCCATCCCGAGCCGAGCGCGTTGGCGGTCGGCGGAGACACCGTGAGCGGAGGCTCGTGCTTCTCCCACTTGTCGAAGTGGAGCACCTGCTCCGTCGTCGTCGGCGGGTTCTCCCAGACCCTGTTCACCGCCGCCCAGCCGCCCTTCCGCCGCGCGGCGTTGACGAAGAAGAGACCGTCGACGTACGGCGCCATCAGGCTCGCCTTCAGGATGTGGGGGACGTTCTTGATCGACTCGCCCTTCATGCCCGCCGCCATCATCTCGCGCAGGCTCGACTCCGGCGGATCGAGCGCGGTCATGCTCACGCCGCCCTCGTCCGCCATCGCGTAGTCGATCATCAGGCTCGTCGCGTCACCCTCCGCGAGGCACGCGAGGGCGAGGGTCTTGTCGCCTTCGCCCGGCTTGTACGTGGAGCGGGACTTCAGGTCCCACGACTGGTCCTGCAGCGCGTGCACGAGCTCGTGGGCGAGGGTCGCCTGCGCCTCTTTTCCTTTGAGGTCGTTCGCGAGGTACATCGTGCCGTTCTTCGGCTCGTAGAAGCCCTCGAGCTGCGCGTCGAGCAGCTTCAGGAGCTCGTCGAGGTACACGAACGACGCCGGCGCGAAGCCGAGGAGCTGGAGGAGCTCGCCCTCACGCTTCAGCGCCTCCGGCGGGTACTCGCGGAGCGCCTTCTCCTTGATGCGCCCGACGAGCTCGCTGCGCTCGAGCTTCACGCCGGGGACCGGCCGTTGCGCGTTGACGCCGCGGAGCGCGCTCACGCGGGCGAGCGCCCTCGCGACCTGCTTCGACTCCTTCGAGGCGAGCGCGCTCTCGCTCTTCGGCGCCGCGGGCTCGGCGGTGGTGGCGATCGGCGGCGGCGTCGGGAGCGGGCTCGGCGGCGGCGGCGCGCTCGTCGTCGAGCACCCTGCGATCAGCGCCAGCGCCGCGAGGAGCGTCGCGCGCTGCGTGGCCGCGCTGACGGCGCGACGCACCTCCCCGCGCGGCCTCACTTCGCGCCTCGGATGGCGGCGATCGCGGCCTTGTAGTCCTTCGCGTCGAAGACCGCGCTCCCCGCGACGAGCACGCGCGCCCCCGCCGCGATCGCGCGCGGCGCGGTGTCGGCGTTGATGCCGCCGTCGATCTCGAGGTCGATCGGCAGCTTCCGCTCGTCGATCATCCGCCGGATCGCGGTGACCTTCGGCAGCACGGCGTCGATCATCGACTGCCCGCCGAAGCCCGGGTTCACGCTCATGACGAGCACCTGATCGCAGACGTCGAGGACGTAGCGGATCGTGTCCTCCGGCGTGGACGGGTTCATCGTCACGCCGGCGCGTTTTCCGAGGGAGCGGATGTGCGCGAGCGTCCTGTGCAAATGGGTGCAGGCTTCGACGTGGATCGTGATCGTGTCCGCCCCCGCCTCCGCGAAGGCGTCGACGTAGCGCTCGGGCTCGACGATCATCAGGTGAACGTCGAGCGGCAGGCGCGTGACTTTACGGATCGATTTCACGACCGGTGGGCCGATCGTGATGTTCGGGACGAAGCGGCCGTCCATCACGTCGACGTGGATCCAGTCGGCGCCGGCGTCCTCGACCGCGGCGATCTCCTCTCCGAGCCGGGCGAAGCTCGCCGACAGGATCGAGGGGGCAACGAGGACGCGATCGCCGTGGCTCATCGGGCCGCGAAAGGCTATCAAGAAGTCGTCATGCAGGCGCGCAAGATCACGAAGGCCGACTTCGATCAGATCGTCGAGGTCATCGATCGGTGGTGGGGCGGACCGATGGCCACCTTCGCGCATCCGATCTTCTTCTGGGAGCTCGGGGACAACGCGCTGGTGGTCGAAGAGGACGGGAAGCTCATCGGTTTCATCCTCGGCTTCCTCGTCTTCAAGACGCCGAAGACGGGCTACGTCCACCTCGTCGGCATCCATCCCGATCACCGGCGGCAGGGCGTCGGTCGTCTCCTCTACGAGCAGTTCACCGCGCGCTGTCTCCAGCTCGGCTGCACGCGCATGAAGGCGATCACCACCGTCGCGAACGAGGGCTCGCTCAAGTTCCACGAGGCGATGGGGTGGAAGCACGAAGAGCTGGAGGACTACGCCGGCAAGGGACGCAAGCGCATCGTGTTCACGAAAGAGCTGGTCGCGCCCGGCACGCCGATGGCGTGAGCTTTACAAGCTCCGCGAAGAGCGCGAAGGTCACAGGCAAATGTCTTCCGTGAAGATCCCGGCCGCCGATCCGAAGGTCACGCCTGCGCAGCTCCGCGAGGTCGGCCTGTTCGGCGCGCTCTCCGACGACTTCCTCGAGCACCTGGCCGGCACGCTCTCGGTCCAGCGCTACACGGTCGGCGACGTGATCTTCCGCGAGGGCGATCCCGCGCGCGAGATGTACGTGGTGCTCGACGGCGAGATCGAGGTGTTGAAGAAGAGCCGCCGCGGACGCGAGACGCGGGTGGCGATCCTCGGCCCGAACGACTGCTTCGGCGAGATGTCGATCATCGACATGCAGCCGCGGTCCGCGACGGTGCGCGCGGTCGGCTCGTCGCGCCTCCTCCGCATCTCCACCGAGGAGATGGACGCGCTCTACCGTCACGACCTCAAGAGCTACACCCTCATCGTGCTCAACATCGCGCGCGATCTCTCGCGGCGCCTCCGCGTCGCGGACGGCCTCCTCGCCGACTTCACGATGAACGTGCTCGACGAGTACGCGACGTCCGCCTCGGGCAAGGCGTCTTAGTTTTCGTCTTCGTTACCCGCGTCGCCGGCGTCGGCTTCGGCGTCGCCCGCGTCCGCTCCGCCGTCCGTGCCGCCGTCTTCGTCGGCGACGTTCGGCGGCTCGCCGTCGGGGGACCCGGCCGCTCCGTCGCGGAACGAGTCTTCGGTCTGCGCTCCGCTGTCCATCGTCGGCGGCGGCGCGAAGACGCCTCCGTCGGCGAGAGCGGAAGGCTCCTGCGGCGGGAGCGGCTGCGGGTTCAGCGGATCGATCACGCACGCGACGAGCCCGCCGCCGATGAGGAGCGACGCGCCGAGGCGGAAGCGAGCGCTGCGGGAGAGCTTCACTCCGGCCCCGCGTCGGCGTCCGCTCCTGCGTCCGGATCGGCGCTCGCGTCGCCCGGCGCGGCGGCGACGCCGGAGGAGCTCGTGCTTCCGCCGAAGCCGCTCGAGGAGGAGCCGCTGGCCGTCTCGGGATCGCGCTGATCGTCGTCGTCGTCTCCGGTGACGGGCGGGAGCGGCTGCGGGTTCAGCTCGCCGCTGCACGCCACGACGGCGGCGCCGCCGATGGCAGCGAGGAGGGCGAGGTGGACGAGGCGACGGCGGACGAGCACGAGCGGACTAATAGCAGCGAGCGTACCAGGCGCGACGCTGCGTGGAAAATCACGACGGTGCGGGGCCACGGTCGCGCTCGTACCCTGACAGCTTGCGAGCGGGTGGCTCACGTTGGCACAATCGCCGCGATGACCCAGGAGATCGCGGTCCGCGTCGAGGACGTGGTGAAGAGGGTCAAGGACGGCTCCGAGCGGCGCACCGTCATCGACGGCGTCAGCTTCGAGATCGGTCGTGGCGAGCTCGTCGTCGTCCGCGGGCCCTCGGGGAGCGGGAAGACGACGCTGCTCGCGCTCGTCGGCGCGATGCTCTCGCCGACGAGCGGCGAGGTGCACATCGACGGCGAGCCGACGTCGCGCCTGCGCGAGGCGCACCGCGCGGAGATCCGGCGGCGGAAGGTGGGCTTCTTGTTCCAGGACCTCCAGCTCCTCGACGGCCTCACCGCGCTCGCGAACGTGCTCCTCCCGCGCGTGCCCGACGGCGTGACCGCCGACGACGAGAAGCGCGCGCGCACGCTCCTCGAGCAACGAGGCCTCGGCGCGCTCGCGGGCTCGAAGGCGAAGGGGCTCTCCGGCGGCGAGCGCCAGCGCGTCGCGCTCTGTCGCGCCCTCCTCGTCGATCCGAAGCTCCTCGTCCTCGACGAGCCGACCGCGCACCTCGACGACGCGCACGCGAAGACGATCGCGGAGGACCTCGCCGCGCTGGCGAAGGACGGCCGCGCGCTCCTCGTCGCGACGCACGACGCGCGCATCACCGCCGGCATGCCGGCCGGCGCGCGCGTCCGCGTGCTAGACCTCGTGGCAGGGAAGCTGAGCGCATGACGAACCTCCTCGAGCCGTGGGTCCTCGTGCGGTTGGCGGCCGGCGTCGTCGCGTTCGCGTTGTTCGCGCGCGCGGCGGTCACGGCGCAGCGGGTGCTTCGTTACTTCGACGTGCGTCGCGCGACGGAGGGGCAGCTCGCGCTCGAGAAGCGGGTGGAGCTCGCGGCGACGTTCGCGCGTGTCGCGGCCGTCGTGCAGGTCGCGGCGCTCGCGCTCACCGCGCTCTCGGCGGACCGCTTGAGCCGCGGCGTCCGCGGCGCGATGTGCGCGTACGGCGTCTTCGCGGCCCACGAATGGGGCTTCCGCGCGCTCGCGATCACGGGCGGCGTCGCGCTCGCGGCGGGGATCGTCACGCAGCTCTACGCCTTCGACGCGCGGGTGCGAACGCTCGACCTCGCGCGCCCGCTCGCGATCGCGACCTGCGTGATGGCGCCGCTCTCCGCCGTCGATCTCCTCGCGACCGGCAAGTTCCTCCTCGGGCTCGACCTCAGCGTGGTCGCGTCGTGCTGCTCGGTGCAGCTCGATCCCGTCGCCGCGACGGGAGAGACGTTCGCGACGGGCCCGCGCGTGCTCCTGACCGCGATCGCGTGCGGCGGTACCGTGCTCTCGATCGCGGCGGCGCTCCTCGCCGCGCGCGCGCCCTCCCGCCGCGCGGTCCTCGCGGCGGGGGCGCTCTCGGTGGTGACGTTGCCGGCGGCGCTCGCGGCGTCGGTGCTCGAGGTCGCGCCGCACGCGTTCGAGGTGCCGTCGCACGTCTGTCCGTTCTGCCTCCTCCGCATGGACGTCTTCGCGCTCGGCTATCCGCTCTACGGCGCGCTCTTCCTCGCGACGGCGTGGGGGGGCGGCGCGGCGGTGAGCGCGCTCCTCGCGCGCGGGGGGGCGGCGACGACGGCGCTCGGCGCGTTCGCGTCGCGGCGGCTCCGCTTGGGCGCCGCGGCGTGGGCGTGCGCGCTCGCGCTCGGCGCGTTCCCGGTCGTGCGCTTCGCCGTCGTCGGCAACGGAGCGTCGCTGTTCCCATGAAGCGAAGGGCCTTCGTTCACGCGTGTCTCGTCGGCGGCCTCGCGCTCGCGTGCAAGAAGCCGGCGGCGGAGGAGCGGTGCAAGCACTGCGGGATGAAGATCGATCCGGGGAGCGCGTGGACCGCGAAGCTCGTGCTCGCGGACGGGACGCTCGTGCCGTTCGATACGCCGCGCTGCGCGTTCACGTCCTGGCGCAGCGGCAAGACGCCGGCGAAGGACCTCCGCGTGCAGGAGTATTACGACCGCACGTGGCGCGAAGCGGGCGAGGTCACCTTCATGATCGGCGGTGACGTCCTCGGGCCGATGGGCCCCGACCTCGTGCCGGTCGCCACGCCTCTGAAGCTGAAGTTCATTCAGGACCACGGCGCGGACCGCGGCGTGAGCGCCGACGAAGTGACGCCCGAGGTCCTCGCGTCCATCAAGTAGCTTCCGTCGGCAACGCGCGTGGCAACCGCTCGTGCCGGTGCCGAAAGCTCGCACCAACCGACTCATCTCGAGCGCACCATCGCTTGCAGTCTGCACGACACGCGGTAGTGTCCGAACGATGGAACCTGGTGGGGAGCCGAGGCCGTCACGTATCGATCTTCCGCCGCGCCTCCGGCGCACGCTCGAGCTCGTCTACGGCGTGCAGGGCGTGACCGCGGCGCGCGTCTGGCACTGGCCGGGCCGCGTCTCGGTCGGCATTCGTCCGGGCGCGTTCGCGTCCCCGTCGGAGCTCCTCGATCGCGTCGAGCGCGCCGTCGCCGGCCTGCGCGAGCCCGAGGAGACCTGGGACTTCGGCCTGCTCGAGATGGCGGAAGACACGACGCCCGCCACAATCAGCCACGCCTGAGGCGCGCCCGAGCCTGAAGGCGCGGAGACAGGGCTCGCTTTCGCGCGCGTCGCTTCGTTCGAAGGTCAGCTCGTTCGAGGGTCAGTTCGAGACGAAGATCGCTTCGATCTCGTTCTTGACCTGCTCTTCGGTCTGCTCGCGCGCGATCGCGATTTCTTTCACGATCAGCGTGCGGGCGGTGTCGAGCATGCGGCGTTCGCCGAACGAGAGCTGCTTGTCCGTCTTGAGGCGGTAGAGGTCGCGGAGGACCTCGGCCACGTCGTAGATGGAGCCGGTCTTGATCTTGTCCATGAAGCCGCGGTAGCGGCGGTTCCAGGTCTGGTTGTCGAACGCGATCGTGCGTTCCTTCAGGATGTCGAAGATCTCGCGGATCTCCTGCTCACTGATGACCTGGCGCAGGCCGACGGCGCTGGCGTTCGTCACCGGGACCATGATCTTCCGGTCCGTGTCCATGATGCGGAGGACGTAGAAGCGCTGGCGCGTGCCGCCGATGTCTTTCTCTTCGATCTTGATGACTTCGGCCACGCCTTGAGCGGGATAAACAGCCTTGTCTCCGACCTTGAACTTCAACTCCGCGTCAGCGGGCATCGCGTCTCCTTCGTCTCGCGCCGCCCTTGGCGGACCGCGACGACCGGCGTCCAAGAACGACGCGGGCACAACTTCAGGCGGCCCGTACTTTAGTTCCGTGGCCGCCTACGTGTCAATGCGCGAGGCGCGCACGAGCTCTTCCGCCAGGCCCCAGCGGACGCCGCGATCGGAGATCGTGACCGCGTCGGCGCCGGCGTGCTCGAGGTAGGCGAGCGCGACGAGGCCTCCCGCGACGATGACGTCGGCGCGCTTCGGCTCGAGCCCCGGAAGCCGCGCGCGCTCCGCGAGCGGGACACGCGCGAGCTCGGCGACGACGCGCTCGATCTCCGAGACCGACAGCGTGAGCCCGTGGACGCGCGCGCCGTCGTAGGCCGACATCTCGAGCGACACCGCCGCGAGCGTGGTCATCGTCCCGGCGATGCCGACGGGAGGCACGTCGCTCGCGAACGCGGGCACGCCGGCGAACGCCGCCCGCGCCGCGGCGCGCACGGCGTCGAGCTCGGCCGGCGAGGGCGGGTCCCCGCTCACGTGCCGCTCCGTCAGCCGGACGCTGCCGACGTCGTAGCTGTGCGCGTAGAGGAGCGCCGTCGATCCGCGCTCTCCGTGCACGATCTCGGTGCTCCCGCCGCCGATGTCGAACACGCGCACCTTCGTCCCCGCGGCGATGGCGCCGAGGCCGCTCAGCGCGCCGGCGAACGTGAGGCGAGCTTCTTCGTCGCCCGAGATCGTCCGCGCCTCGACCCCGAGCCGCGCCTTCACGTGCGCGCGCACCTCTTCGCCCCCGCCGGCGTCGCGCATCGCGCTCGTCCCGACGACGTCGACCCGCGTCGCCCCCGCCTTCTCGATCACGTCCGCGTACGCATCGAGGGCCGCGTTCGTCCGCGCGATCGCCTCCGGCGCGAGCCGCCGCGTCTTGTCGACGCCCTGCCCGAGGCGCGTGATCGTCGCGCGCTCCTCCACCGCGACGAGCTGCCCGTCCGCTCCACGCTCCGCGACGAGCAAGAGCACCGTGTTCGTCCCAATGTCGACGCTCGCGACGCGCATCCCGCCGCGATGTTCGCTCACCCCCAAGAGCTTCTCAAGTTGCTCAACGCCCACCGGCCTCCGACTTCACCGATCGAGCGCTCGCGGCAGGCACTCGCGAGCCACCCCCGGAAGGGGCCCCAGAAGCGGCCGCGAAAGCGGTCGCGAAGCGACCCTCGCGCACCGCGCGAGGGCCGTGTCTGGGGTGGGGGTGTCGGGGGCAAAGCCCCCGACGTTGAAAGCCCTCCCTACTTGATGTTGCCGAGGTTCAGCATCTCCTCGACGTTCGGCTGAACGACGAGCTCGACGCGGCGGTTCTTCGCCATGTCGTCCTTCGTCTGCGACTCGACCGAGCCCGCGATGGGGTCGAACTCGCCGTAGCCGACGGGGGCCCAGCGCTTCGGGTTGAGTCCGCCGCCGTTGACGTCGCCCTTCTTCTTCGGGTCCGCCTTGTGCTCGTCGACGAGGAACAGGTTGACCTGGCGCGCGCGCATCAGCGAGAGGCCCCAGTTGTCCTTGAACTGTCCGCCCGTCGGGTACTTCGCGTTGTCGGTGTGGCCGGCGACGAGGAAGTAGCGGTTGTTGAGGTCCTTGTCGGAGCGAATGACCTCCGCGACCTGGCTGAGGACTTCCTTGCCCTGCGGCTTCAGCTCGTCCTTGCCGGAGTCGAAGAGGATGTCGCCCGGGAGCTGGACGACGAGGCGGTTGTTGCGCGGCACGACCTTGACGCCGACGTTATTGAGCTTGTCGAGCTTCGAGCGAAGCTCGCGGAAGCGCTGCTCGATGATGGCGAGCTGGTCGGCGCGCTGCTTGTACTCGGCGAGCGCCTGCTTCAACTTGTCCATCTCGGCCTGCGACGAGAGGCCGGCCTGACGCGCCTGCTCCTTCAGCTTCTCGATCTGGTTCTGCGCGTCCGAGTACTTCGCCTGATCGTCCGCGATCTGCGCCTTCGCGGCCTTCATGTCGGCCGAGAGCTTGTCGATCTCGCGCTGCTTCGCCGCCATCTCTTCGTCGGTGTGGCCGCAGCCGGCGATCGCGAGGGCCATGGCGACAGCGCCCGACCAAACCATGAACTTCCGCATGCTCATCTCCTGTCCTGTGAACGGGCTCGTCGCGTCGATGATCGTCGCCCGAAACTCCGGCGAAGCTACCGAGCGGAAGGCACGTGCGTCAACGGCCGGTCGTCCTGGTCTCGTGCACCGCACTCACGCGTGATGCGATCGCGATCGCGCATCACCACGCACGAGCGAGGCGATCAAAAAAAAAATTTTTTCGCGAAGGCGCGATCTGCCCACATTCCAGGGCGATCCGTGATGCCTCGACGCGATTCCAGAATATTTATCAATTCAGGAACCAACCGACATTGCGACGAAACGCCTGAAATTTAGCCATGAGTGGGCGCATGACCCGAATCGCTTGAATCGTCAAGGTCTACCTCGCGAGGAGCAAATGCCGCCGCTCCAACCACCGGAGCGCTTGCTCAGCCTGCTCACTCGTCAAGTTTTTTTGTTTGACATGTAACGTAGGTGACCATATACGTCATGTAGATCACCTCTGCAGGAGGATACGAATATGGCTGCTAAGAAGAAGGCTGCTGCGAAGAAGACGAAGACCACCAAGAAGGCGGCGGGCAAGACCGCGTCGAAGAAGAAGGCGGGCGGCAAGAAGCGCGCCTCTGCCAAGAAGGCTGGCGGCGCCAAGAAGGCTGCCGGCGGCAAAAAGCCTGCCAGAAAAGCCGCCCAGCCTAAGGCGGCAAAAACTGGGCGGTCTGCGGCAAAGAAGGCGTCTGCTCCGGCCAAGTCCCGTGGCAAGGCGTCTCCGCCGGCCGGTGTTCCGTCGATGTTGGGCGGCGCTCCCACGTCTAGCGCTGGGCTGGACGAGGGCGAGGAATAGGTCGACATCGACCAACCTCGGGTCAACGCCAAAGATCATTGCAGTTTTTGCCGAATCCGCCGAGCTGAGCTCAAGCGGGTAAGGCACGGACGAGAGGGCGCTCCCCAACGGGAGTCGCCCTCTCGTCTTTAATGGCTTCACGTCGTAGCCCGAGTGGACTGATCGCGGCGTTCGCCGTCTTTATGGCTTCAAGTCGTAGCCCGAGCCAAGCCGCCCGACGTCGAGGGCAAGCTCGGGATGCCGGCCATCGCTCGAGCCTCCCGGCTGAGCTCGTGGCCGCGTAACGGTCGGCGGGTCAGACTTAAACTGGCGGTCCGGCCTTCGGACTCCGAGATCATGGGGCTTTTTGCCCTTGTGGCCGGAACATCCCGAGCTCAGCCGGGAAGTATCGACGGATTGAACGCGCCCGGGATTCCCGAGCTCAGCCGGGAGAATCGAGCGGTCGAGAATTTGAGCGGCGTCAGGCATCCGGGGACCGAGCGATCGAGCCAGACATCCGACCTTAGCCGGGACGAGGGGCGCGAGACTTGAAGCGTGCCCGCTCCACCCTGAGCTCGGATCCGTTCGGAACGGATCGGGCTTCGCCTTGAACGGGCCGAGCCCTCCTCTTCATATGAGCAGCGGCGCCAAGGGCGCAGGTGAACGTCGATCAGGTACGTGTCAGACGTACAGTAGCTCACTCGCCCAGGTAGAGCTTCAGCGCTTCTGCTGCCTGGCGGCGATCGAAGGCGACTCCCTTGAGCTCGTCGCGGTGGCCGATCTGCTCGAAGAGGTCGGTGAGGAACTGGTAGAAGCGCTCGGCTTCCGCCACCGCGCGTTCGAGACGGCTCGGATCGAGGAGGTCCGTCTCTTCGAGCGCGCCGAGGGCGCCGATGAACGCGTCGAACCGCGGGTAGTCGGCGGCGCGGAGCAGCGGGTAGCCCATCGCGTCGAAGTACGAGAGGAACTCGCGCACGAACTGGAGCGACGACGGGCCGCTCCATCGATCCTCGCGCGTCGGCGTCGCGCGCGCCTTCGCCCCGAACGCGCGGACGATCTGCGCGAACATCCAGACGTCGCGGCGAAGACGGAGCGAGAGCGAGCGCCGCACCGCCACGTCGTCGAACACGCCGTGCTCGTCGAGCCGCGCGCCGAGCGCCTTCCCGAGGACGAGGACCGCGTTCTGCAGCGCGGGCCGCAGGTTCGACGCGACCGTCGCGACCGACGCGCGGAGCTGCTCCGTCGACGCCCCGCCGTCCGGCGCCATGAAATCGTGCTCGAACGCGCGCCGTAGCTCGAGCCGCACGTTCGCGGAGATGCCGCCGAGCGTCGACTTGATCGAGAGCAGGCGATGCGCCTCGGCCGAGAGCTCGTCGTGCCGCGCGTGGATCTGCGACGCCGGGATCTTGAACAGCTCGCGCTCGAAGCTCTCCGCGAGCTGCTGCCCGGTCTGCTTGCGCAGGTAGTCGGTGAGGGCGCGTGCGTCCGAGCGCATCACGCTGAGGACCACGTACACGAGGCCGGCGGGGCGCTGCTGCCGCACGACGCTCTCGAGCAGCGTCACGTAACGGAGCATCCGGAAGAGCGCGAGGAACGTGAGCGCGACGAGGCGCCGGGCCTGCTCTCCCGGCACCTGCCGCATCAGCTCGAGGACCCGGACGTTGGTGATGCGATCGAACTCGGGGCGGAACTCGAGCGCGACGAGCGGGTTGAAGAACGCGGACTGCGCGACCTCGCGATGCGCGACCGACATCGCCGCGTAGAACAGGCGGAAGGGCACGCGCGGCAGGCGCGTGATGCCGCCGTTGACCTCGAGCAGGTTCGTGAGCGCGTGACGCAGGAGGAAGAGCGACTCCTCGGGCGTGTCCTGGCTCGCCGCGCCGCGAACGAGCTTCGTGCGCGCGGTGTCGTCGGGGAGCAGCATCTCGAGGTAGCGCTGGAAGACGAACGCGCGGTCTTGCTCGCCGAGGAGCTGGCGGCACAAGACGATGATCCGCTGCATCGCGTCGCGCGAGAGGACCAGCGCGTCGCGGTAGTCGAGCGCGACGATCGCGGTCTTGCGCGGCGGACCGGCGTGGTTCCGCGGGTTCGCGAAGCACGCGAGCCCCTTCAGCAGGACCTCGAGCTCGAAGAGCGTCTCCTCGCGGCGGGCGACGTCGAGCCGCGCGAGCCACTGTTCGCGCGCGATCTGCTGCTCGCGGCGGAGGCCGCGCGTCTCCTTGATCAGGTCGGCGTAGGCGTCTCCGCCGGCGGCGGGCGGGGCGAGGGAGCGCGCGACCGCCGTCATCGAGCGCGGCGTGAGCGAGCGCGCCGGCATCGAGCGCGGCGGAATGCGGGTGTCGCTCATCGGGCCGCCTTCGCGCGCGGGCGCGCGTCCGGTCGCGCGAGCAGCGTGTCGAGGCGGCCGACGCGGTCGCCGAGCATCCGCGCCATCACGTCGCCGACGTCGCGCTGCTGCCTCTGCGACAGGAGCGTGATGTCGAGCGCGACCTGGCTCGTCGCGATCTCCGCGATCGCGGGCGTCTCGCTCACGACCGCGTTGTCGCCGTCGTTCATCTCCGTCGCGCCGATGAGGGAGCGGCGATCGTCGGCGACGACGACGAGCCGGTGCTTCCAGAACTCCTCGAGCCCGCGCTCGGGCAGGCCGTAGCTGAAGGTCTCGACCGGGAGCGGCGGCAGCTCGGCGTGCGAGAACACCACCGCGTAGACCTTCCGCTTCGCCGCGCGCTTCAGCTCCGGCGAGAGCTGCTCGATCTCGCGCGGCCAGCCGCTGATCACGAGCCGGTGCTGCGCCCCGCGCACGAGGCGCTCCGCCTCCTCGAGGATCCGCGCGTAGCCGTGCACCGTGAACGCGTCGGGGGCCTTCGGCGCGACGTCGAGATCGCGGATCGCCTCTTCGAGCTGCTCCGTCGACGTCTCGAACCGCTTCCGCAGGAGGACGAGCAGGTCCTCCGCCGGCGCCGGCGCGAAGCGCTCGGGCGAGCCCGCGATCGAGCGCGCGGCGCCTGCTTTCACGAGGCGGCGAAGCACGCCGTACACCGCCGAACGCGGGATCTGCGCGCGGACCCCGACCTCGTAGCCCGTCGCGGGGCTCTCGACGAGGAGCGCGGCGTACGCCCGCGATTCGTTCAGGCTGAACCCCACCGCCACGAGCGCCGAAACGATCCGATCCGGCTCGCTCATCCCGAGCGACTACTTTCCGCCGCTGCCGGCCGGCTTCGGCGTGAACGTCCTCGGGTGGAAGTCGAACGGGTAGTGCGCCCGCGTCTCGTAGCCGCCCTTGCTCTCGGCGAACTTGATCTTCTTGATGATGTCGATGACGCAGTTGGCGACGCCCTGATCGAGGATCTGGCTCTTGCTCGTGTCGAGCGACGCCTCGGTGACGTTGCCCTTCGGGTCGATCGTCCACTTGATGTCGAGGTTCCCCTCCATCCCGGGATGGGAGGGCAGCGCCTTGTCGTAGCAAGCGCGCGCGTCCTCGCGGCGCGCCTTCACGATCGCGCTGATGTCGGCGAGGCTTCGCCCCGGCTCGTTCGCGCTCTTGCCGCCGGTGCTGGCCGGCCCGCTCTCGCCCTTCGACTCGGTCTCGGTGTGGACCTTGCCGCCGAGCTTCGCGCCCTGCAGATCGCCGCCGTCGCCGAGCTGGGTCGTCGTCGTCGTCGGTCCCACCGGCGTCGGCTCGCCGCCGCCGCCGGAGGACGACTCCGCCGCACCGGACGACCCGCCGCCCGACGACGAGAACGTGCTCGACGGATCGTCGCTGCCCGAGCTCGAGGCCGGGGTCTTCGGATCCTTGGGGTCGCCTCCGCACGCGGCGAGGACGAAGACGAGCGACGCCGACGCGGCGAAGGCAGCCCGAAACAGGATGGAATGCATGACGCGACGCTACCCGATCGGCGCAAAAGAAGCATCCGGGTGGTAGTAGACATCCGTGGCTCGGATCCGCGCGCTCGCCGTCGTCGTCGCCGCAGCAGGCGCGCTCGCCGTGTTCGCGTGCGACGACGTCGTGATCGACCGGCCGTGCACGAACATCCCCCCGAACGGGTGCCCGCTCGCGAACGGCGTGTCGTGCGCGGACCCGCGGTGCGAGGCGATCTACCTGTGCCGCCGCGGGAACGTCTGGGAGCGCGGCGAGACGTGCCCCAATTTCGATCCGGACGCGGGGGCGCGCGTGGTGCCCGACGCCGGCGATGACGCGGGGCTCGTCGAGAACCCGAACGCGCCTCCCGGCGCCTACGGCGGACCCGGCTGCGGCGTGCTCCAGGAGCCGGACTGCACGGTCGGCCTCGGCCTCACGTGCACGAACGGCTGCTGCGGCTGCGAGGACTTCTTCGTCTGCAGCGACGGCGCGTGGGACCTCTGGGCGATCTGCGCCGACGGCGGCTTCACGAAGCTTTGAGGAACGGCTCCCACTCTCGGTACTTCGTGCCCGAGCCGAGGAGGAGCTGCGCGGTCATCGACCACTTGGGTCGGAACGGCCGTCGCTGGAGGCGCATGTTCGCCTCTTCGGGCGTCTTCCAGCCCTTGCGGAGGTTGCAGACCCGGCACGCGGTCACGAGGTTCTCCCAGGTGTCGCCGCCGCCGCGGGAGCGCGGCATCACGTGGTCGATGTTGAGATCGCGGAGCGGCGGGGTCTTCGCGCAGTACTGACACTGGTGCGCGTCGCGGAACATGATGTTCCGGCGCGTGAGCCGCACGGTGACCTTCGGCGTGCGGTCGTAGCGATGGAGGTGGAGGACGCGCGGGATCCGGAGCGACCCGCCGATGATGGGCACGCTGTCGTCGTGGTCGCGGACGGGGAGGTGGCGCCAGAGATCGAAGTCGTATTCTTCACCGTGCTCGTCCAACGCGTGAGCGGCGCCGCCGTAGAGGAGGACGAACGCGCGCTTCGCGGTCGTCAGCTGAACAGGCTGGAACACTCGATTCAGGACGAGGACCGGTCTCGAAAGTACGTCGGTCATGGAAACTACCTGCTCAGCATAGCATCTGATCTGTGGATCGGCCCGGATCCAAGGCACTTTTTGGGGAATACGAGGCCACGGATGACGTTGACCCGGGGGAGGTGGCAGGTAGTCTCCATGAACGCGATGGCCGACGACGGGATCGAAAAAGAAGAAGCGCGGAGGCTCGCGCTCGAGTCGGGGCACATCGTCGAGCAACCGGCGCCCGTCGAGCTCCCGGTGCGCCGTCGCCGTGAAGAGGACGAGGAAGAAGAGGAGGAGGGCGCCGCGAGGAAGCGGCTCCTCCTCGTCATCCCCCTCGTCGCGGCCGCGGCGGCGATCGTCGCGATCGTCCTCGTCGGCATGCAAGACAAGGGGATCTACTCGAAGCCCGTCGACGAGCTCGTCGCTCAGAAGGGCAAGTACGTCGGGAAGGCGGTCCGCGCCGAAGGCACGCTCGTCCACGGCTCGATCGCGAAGCAGGATAGCCCGTGCGAGTACCGCTTCCGCATCGAGAAGAACGGGACCGAGATCCCCGTTCGCTACGCGAAGTGCATCGTCCCCGACACGTTCAAGGACGTGCCGGGGATGGACCTCGGCGTCACGGTCGAAGGCGAGCTGAAGGCGAGCGGTGACTTCGAGGCGTCGAACGTCCTCGCGAAGTGCCCGAGCAAGTACGAGATGAAAGAGAAGCAGGCGAACGGCGAGAAGGTCCCGCACGTCGCGGTGACTCCCGCGATGACTCCCTGAGCTGCGATCGGCTACGCTCGGGCTCGCATGCCGGGTCCGCTCTATTGGATGGAAGCGTTCGCGCGTGCACGCGGGCTTCGTTACGAGCCCGACGCGGACGAGCGCTGGCTTCGCGTCTGGGAGCCCTACACGACGACGCGCGTGCCGCTCCGCTACGAGCACGCGCTCCTCGCGACGGGGAGCATCGGATCGATCAGCATCGCGCGCGCGGTCCTCGAGGTGCCGAACACGACGCCCTCGCCGCACCCGCTGCCGCCGGTCGAATACGGGACCTGGATCGCGATCGTGCAGGACGAGCGCATCACGACGAGGGCGGCGGTGACGAGCGACTTCGGGAGCGTCTTCGCGGAGCCGCTCGACCTGGTGTCGATGGTGCGGTTCGCCACCGGCGACGCCGCGTTCGACCACGTGTTCGCGTCGTTCGCCGGGAGCAAGGAGGACATCGCGACCGCGATCACGCCGAGCGTCCGGAAGCTGCTCCTCGGTTGGCGCGTGCCCATCCACGCGGAGACGCGGCAAGGTGGCTTCATCCTCGTCCCGGTGTCGCTCGGCCCGGACGAGCGAGGGCTCTCCTGGATGATGGACGCGGTGTCGCTCTTCGGGGAGAAGGCGACAAAGCGGAGGACTTGAGGACGAACGCTTGTATGCTGGGCGCCGTACCGACCACCTCGACATGAGCCGACGAACGCAGATCTTCGGTGCTGGCGTCCTCCTTGCGGCCGCGCTCTCGAGGCCGGGGATCGCGGCGGCGCAACCGGCGTCGTCGTCGCCGCCGGCCCCCGCCGCGAGCGACTATCCGCCGTGCACGCCGAAGGGGGACAGCGAAGAGGGGAAGCGGAAGTACATCGCCGCGCGGCAGGACTACGACGAGGGGAACTACGACTCGGCGCTGAAGCGCTTCAAGGACGCGTACGCCATCGACTGCAAGCCGGAGCTCCTGCTCCTCGTGGCGTCGACCTACGAACGCAAAGGCGAGCGGCAGCAGGCGCTCGCCGCGCTCGAGGCCTACGTCCAGCGGGCGCCGAAGGACTCGCCGGAGATGCCGACGACGCAGGCGAAGATCGAGAACCTGAAGAAGCAGATCGCCACCGCGTCGCCGCCTCCGCCGCCGCCGCAACAGCCGCCCCCGCAGCCGCAGGTCGAGCAGCAGGAGCACACGATCTGGCCGTGGCTCGTGGTCGGCGCGGGCGTCCTCGCGGTAGGCATCGGCGTCGCGGTCGTGCTGACGTCGCCGGACCTGCCGGAGGGCTGCAGCGAGGACACGTTGAAGTGCACGCAGCAACCGGGACAGTCGGACGTGGCGTTCCAGAAGGCGCAGGACCAAGCCGGAGCTGCCAAGTGGCAGCCAATGTGGGGCGGCGTCACAATCGGCGGTGGTGCCGTGCTGATCGCCGGCGGTCTCGTCTGGCACTTCCTCGAGCCCACGGGACCGAAGGAGAACGCGCGCCTCACCCCCTCCGTCGGTCCCGGCTTCGCCGGCCTCTCCTACGGTGGCAGTTTCTGAGGTGCCCACCTTCGAGCCCGTCGTCCTCACCGCGCGCCGACAAGCCGGCGCCGGGCTCCATCTCGTCACGCTGACCCCACCCGAAGAGATGGCCGCGAGCTATCGCGCGCCCGGTCAATACGTGCAGGTCCGCACCGACTCGGGCTCCGGCTTCTTCGTCCTCGCCGGCGAGCTCCACGCCCCCTCGTGGGAGCTCCTCGTCCGCAACAACGGCGAAGCCTCCACCGATCTCACCGGCGCGCCGGAGGGCACCGTCGTCAGCGTCGCGGGGCCGCTCGGCAAGGGGTTCCCGCTCGAGCGCGCGCGCGGTCGCGCCCTCGTCGTCGCCGTGGCCGGCAGCGCGCTCGCGGTCGCGCGACCGATCCTCCGCGACCGCCTCGCGCATCGCGAGGCCGCGCTCACGAGCGTGTACATCGGCGTGCGCTCGTCGCGTGAGATCCCGCTCGTGGAAGAGGTCGCCGGCTGGGCTCACGCCGGCGCGCGGCTCGTCCTCTGCCTCTCGCGCGCGAGCGACGACGACGCGAGCGTCCTCCCCGAGGCGCTGCGCGGGGAGGGCTACGTCCAGCGTGTCCTCGCCGACGACCTCGCCGCGCGGCGCTCCGCGGGCGGCGTGGTGTTCGCGGCCGGACCGGGCGGGATGCTCACGGATTTGCGCGCCCTCGCCGGCGATACGCTCGAGGTCGTCACCAACGTCTAATTCCGATAGCCTGGTCGGCGGATGAGCAACGTGTCCGAGCTGCCCAAGGGCGCCGTGCGCCAGGGCGGGAAAGAGGAGCTCCGCGCCTCGATCCTCAAGACCTACCTCCTTCGGATCCGCTCGGAGAAGGGAGAGCGGACCGTCCGGTCGATCCTCGAGAGCGCCGGCATCGATCCCTCGATGGTCGACAACGAGACGGGCTGGGTCAGCACCCAGGCCGCGCGCCGCGCGCTCCGCGGGATCTGCGAGCAGCTCGGCTCGGTCGACGCGCTCCGCAGCCGCGGCGACTGGGTCACGAACGCCGAGGCGCTCGGCTCGATGGTCCGCATGCTCCGCACCGCCGAGCAGCCGGTCGACGCCTACGTGTACCTCGCCGAGAACGCGCGCGAGGTCACGCGCGTCGGTCAGTGGGACTTCGAGCTCCCGGGCGACGAACCGCCCAAACCGGTAGAAACGACCAAATCGCCAGAAGACGAGAACGGCCCGGAGACGCAGGCCGAGAAGGACGACGCGAAGAAGCGCCTCCCGAAGGACAAGGCGAGCGTGAGCGCGGTGCGGCTCATCTATCGCCACCGCTCCGACGGCTACGACGACGCCGACAAGCCGGATCCGCAGACGGAGGCCCTCTTCTGCGCCGCGCGCGAGGGCGAGCTCGCGTCGGTCACGCGCATCTGGGGGAAGGGCGACGCGAAGGTCACGCACGAGAAGTGCATCGCCAAGGGCGACGACTGCTGCTCGTACCTCGTCGAGTGGAGCGCGTCCGCGACGAAGAACACCGCCGTCATCGCCGCGGCCGGCGCCGCGGTCGTGAGCGGCGGCGCCATCTTCGCGGCGGGCGGACCGGTCGCCGGCGCCATCGGCGCGATCATCGCGGGCGCGCTCGGCTTCGGCGCCGGCAAGATCTGGGACAAGTCGAAGGTCGAGGCGTCGGGCCGGTCCTTCGAGAAGAACCGCATCGCCGCGCTCGAGCGCGGCCTCGATCTCCGCGGCGAGGCCACGCAGGCGGCCGTCCCCGGCGAGCTGACCGGCACCGTCCTCGGCGGCAAGTACCGCATCGGGAAGAAGATCGGCTCGGGCGGCATCGGCGTCGTGTACGCGGCGGAGCACAACACGCTCGGCCACGAGGTCGCGGTGAAGGTCCTCCGCGGCGCGGCCGCGCGCGACGGCGGCGAGATCGCGCGCCTCCGGCGGGAGGCGTACATCCAGGTCAACATCGACAACGTGAACGTGTGCAGAGTGCACGATCTCGATCAGATGCCCGACGGGTCGATGTACGTCGTCATGGAGCGCCTCCACGGCCGCTCCCTCGCCGACAAGCTCTCGCGCGAGCACGTCATCGCGCCGGGCTTCGCGCTCCCCGTCTTCATCGGCGTGTGCCGCGCGCTCGCGGGCGCGCACAAGAAGGGCGTCGTCCATCGCGACCTGAAGCCGGGCAACATCTTCCTCTGCGACGACGGCACGCCGAAGGTCCTCGACTTCGGCATGAGCAAGCTCACGACCGCGGAGTCGCTCACCCAGGCCGGCTACACGCTCGGCACGCCCGAGTACATGGCGCCCGAGCAGTGCATCGGCGCGAACGTCGTCGCGCAGACGGACCTCTATGCCTTCGGCGTGCTCATGTACGAGGCGCTCACCGGCGAGCTCCCGATCGTGGCGCAGAGCCGGCGCGAGCTCCTCGATCTGCACCAGCGGCAGATCCCGGTCCCGATGCGCCAGCGCCGCCCCGACCTCGACATCCCCGAGGCGCTCGATCAGGTCGTGATGAAGTGCCTGAAGAAGCGGATCAACGATCGCCCGAAGAGCGCGGAGGAGCTCGAGGCGATGCTCTCCGCGATCCCCACCGCCGGCCTACCGACGAGCTACGACCGCCGCCCTCGCCGCCCCCCTCCGATCGAAGAGACGAACCAGACGCTCCCACAAATGAGCAGCGAACCCCCCCCACCGCTCAACAAGTAAGCGGAGCCTCTCGCGGGCGGGAGAGCTCGAGAGGGCAGCGCCCTCTCGAACGAGACAGACTACTTAAGGACCCAGACGAGCCCGGCGAGGCTCGCGCCGATGATCGCCACCGCGACGCCGACGACGAGGACGTCGACGAGGCCCCAGGTCCGTCGCCGTGGACGGCGCACCGTGACCGCGGCGCGGGAGTCGGGGCCCTTCGGGAGCTCTGCGATCGCGGCGGCGGGCGCGGCGGACGGGGGCGCGGCGACGGCGGGCGGGCTCGGTGGGCCGGCGAGCGACGAAGGCGGCGGCGGCTCCGCGTCCGGCGGGAGCTTCTCGTCCTCGAGGCTCGCGAGGTCGGCGAGCGCGACGCTCACCGGCTCGTCGAGCGCGAGGACCGACGCGCCGATGCGCAGCATGTTCGGGCCGCGCCACGGCACGTCGCGATCACTCGCGATGCGCTGCTCGCCGAGGTAGACGCCGTTGCTGGAGCGGAGATCGCGGACCCAGACCTGCCCGCCGCGACGCGTGATCGCCGCGTGCTCGCGCGACGCGTCCTCGTCCGCGAGCGGCAGGTCGCAGCGCTCGGCGCGGCCGGCGAGGTAGCTCTTCCCGTCCTCCGCGAGCACGAGCTCCGCCCCGAGATCGGGCCCCTCCGCGACGCGCACCTTCACGCGCGTGTCTTCGCCGTGGGCCTCCATCGCCTGCCGCACGAGCGCGAGCGCGAGGTCGCGGGTGGCGGCGCCGAGGTCGGGCGTCGCCGCGCGCTGCCCGATCGCGAGCTCGAGCCACACGCGACCCACCCGCACGAGATCGCCTGTCTTCACGAGGCGCGGCGTGTGCGGCGGCAAGCGGACGCCGCCGACCCAGGTGCCGTTCGTGCTGCCCTCGTCGACGACGGCGAAGCCCGTCCCCTCCGCGCGGACGCTCGCGTGGCGGAGGCTCACGCTCGGATCGGGGAGGCGGACGTCGGCGCCGTCGCTCCGGCCGATGACGACGCGTGGACCGTCGAACGTGAGCGACGGAGACTCGCCGCTGCTCTCTTCGCGCCGGACGGTGACGGTGACGGGCATCGGTGCCGGCTAGGCCGACGACGTCGGCGCGGGGATGCTGCGGAGCGCAGGCCGGAACTGCTCCGCCGCGCGCTCGGCCCAGGCGATCACGTCGTCGGAGACCTCGCGGCCCTGATGCTGGCTCAGCTGCTGGATGCCGGTCGGCGACGTGACGTTCACCTCGGTGAGGCGCCCGTCGATCACGTCGAGGCCGACGAAGACGAGGCCGTCCTGCGCGAGGCGCGGCGCGATGTCTTCGATGATCGCGTGCTCGGTCGCGGTGATCTCGCACGGCTCGACGCTGCCGCCGACGTGGATGTTGGAGCGGAGATCGTCCGCGCGCGGCACGCGGTTGATCGCGCCGAGCGGCTTCCCGTCGAGGAGGAGGATGCGCTTGTCGCCCTCCGTCACCTTCGGGATGAACTCCTGGACCATGACGAGCCGCCGCCCCTCGTCGGAGAGGAGCTGGATGATGGCGCGCGCGTTCTTGTCGCCCTCGCGCACCATCATGACGCCGGTGCCGCCCATGAGGTCGAGCGGTTTGATGACGCCGATGCCGCCGACCTCCTTCACGAAGGCCATCACGTCCTCTTCCGACGAGGTCACGACCGTCTTCGGCATCCAGCGCGCGAAGTTCAACGCGTAGAGCTTCTCGTTCGCCTCGCGGAGGCCGCGCGGATCGTTGATGAGCACGGTCCGGCCCCGCAGCCGCTCGAGGAGGAGCGACGTCAGGTGGTACATCGTGTCGAACGGCGGATCCTTTCGGATGAACACCGCGTGCGCGTCGGCGAGGCGATACTCGAAGCCCGCGCCGAAGACGGTGTGCGGCGCCACGTTGCTCACCTTGATCGGCTGCACGCGCGCGTACACGTCGCCGCCGCGGACGACGAGGTCGCGCGGCTCGCAGTGGAGCGACTCGTGGCCCTTGGCCTGCGCGGCGCGGAGGAAGGCGAACGTCGTGTCCTTGTCGGGCAGGACCCGATCCATCGGGTCCATCACGAAGACGAAGCGCATCGGCCGAACCTTAGCCCAGCCTTGCCCGAACGCTCAACGCTCGTCGCCCAAGACGGAGCTACTCGCGCTCGACCGCGGCGACGTACTGCGCGCTCGTCGAGTCGTCGAGGTCGCTCGCGACCGCGTAGCCGACGTCGCCGTGCTGCGCGACCGCGACCGAGTAGCCACGCGCCTGGCCGACGCGGACCTCCGCCGTGCCGACCGCGCGCGGCGGGAGCTGCTCGGCGCTGCGGATCTGGACGCGGCGCGGGTCGTAGATGAAGACGCTGACGCGCTGCACGTCGCCGGTGGGCCGGACGACCTCGTACTGCAGCATCGCCGCGCGCTCTCCGCCCTGGACCGGGAGGAGGCGGCCGCCGACGAAGCGCGCGTTCTTCTCGAGCTGCGGGACGTGCACCGGCACGCCGACCTCGCGCTCGAAGTTGCGGACCTCGCGCGAGTCCGCCGTCTCGGGGCGGATGGGGCGCGAGTGAACGTCGACGAACTGCTTCACGAGCTCGTCGTTGCCGAAGCCGGCGCGCGCGGAGGAATGCGCGTCGCCCGCCGCCATCGGCTGCCGCGCCGCGAAGCCCCACGCGAGCGCGATCGCCGCCGCGCTCGCGACGGGGATCGCCGTGCGCCAGTGACGAAGCATGGCGGGCCTGGGCTTGGGCTTGGGGGTCTTGTCAACGTCAGGGGCTTCGCCCCCGACACCCCCACCCCGGGACACGGCCCTCGCGCTGGCGCGCTCGGGGCGCTGCGCGCCCGCTTGCGCGGCCGCTTCCCGGGGGCCCGGTTCGGCTTCGGCGTCCGGCTGTGCGACTTCGGCCGTCATGGCGGCGAGGAGGCGGGTGCGGAGGTCGGTTGGGGCGGTGGTCTTGACGGACTTCTTGAGTGAACCGCGGATGGCTCGGTCGAGCGCGGTGCGCTCGCGGCAGGTCTCGCATGCGCCGAGATGGTCATCGATCTCGACGGTCTTTGCCGCGTCGAGCTGACCGTCGGCGTGCGCTCCGAGGAGGCGCGCGATCGAGCTGCAACGAGAATCAGACGGGTTCACTTCACCACTCAAGAGGCTTTCCTTTTGGCTCGGTATGCCGCGAGGTCCGCGGGCTGGTTGTTGGACTTCTGCTCGCTCACCGGCTCGCCCCTAACGATACCGAGAGCCAGCGCGTGATTGTAGAGAGATCGCTGAAGGAGCTTCCGGCCACGATGGAGGCGGCTCATCACCGTCCCGATCGGGCAGCCCATGATCTGCGCGATCTCCTCGTAGCTGAACTCCTCCACGTCGCAGAGGATGACCGCGATCTTGAACTCGGTCGGGAGCGCGTCCAGCGCGCGCTGGACCTCGCCCTCCACGATCGGCATCAGCGCGGCCTGCTCCGGATCGCGGAGCTGACGCATCGTCGAGGCGCTCACCCACCCGTCGACGAGCGGGTCCGCGTCCGGGCCTTCGAGCACCGAGCGCTCGAGCCCGCCGCGGCGGTACTTGTTGATGAACGTGTTGGTCAGGATCCGGAACAGCCAGGCCTTCAGGTTCGTGCCCGCGTGGAACTGCTCCCGCGCCTTCATCGCTTTCAGGAGAGTGTCCTGGACGAGGTCCTCCGCCTCGGAGGGGTTCCGCGTCAGCTTGCAGGCGACGGCGTAGAGAGCGTCCAGGTGACCCACGGCCTCCTGAGCGAAGGCATCGGAATCACTAGGTTTGTTCGGCGTAGAAAGCTGGTTCATCAGGGGTTTACGCCTTTCTCTCTGGCGGGCGTAACCACGACGTTAAGGCCACTATTCCGGCGATCTAGGTCCGGCCTGCGCTTTGCCTATTTGGCGAAACCCCAGCCTTTTACTCGCCCCGATTGCCAGATTTGAGCTTCTGCTCGAGCTCCTCGACCCGGGCGTTCAGGCGCTTGATGTCCTGCTGGAGCTGCTGCCACGGCAGGAGGTTCGGGACCACCGCCTTCACGCGCTCGTCGATCTTCGTCTGCCAGTCCTCGAACGCGTCTTTTGCCTGCTCGACGAGGCTCGGCTTGCTCGACGCGGCGGCGACCACGCCGTTCTCTTCTTGCGGCGGCGGCTCCTCCGGCACCTCCGGCTTCCCGGGCGGCTCGCTCTTGCCGCTGCCCGGGATGAGGCGGCCGATCGGGCCTTCGCGGAGATCGGAGAGGACCTTCTCGGTGCGCTGGTGAATCAGGTCCTTCAACGTCTGGAGCGGGACGTTCTTGCTCGAGGACGCCTTCTGTTTCTGCTCCTCGTAGATGATCTGCGCGAGGGTGACCTCGGTGAGGTCCTCCTTCGTGTTGTTGTCGATGATCTGCACCTCCTCGCCGCCGCGGACCATCTCCGCGATCTGGAGGAGCGTGACGTACCGGCTGTCCTTCGTGTCGTAGAGCTTCCGGTTCGAGTACCGTTTCACGACGCGGCGCGCCGGACTCTCGGTACCTGCCGCGTTGTCCTGGGCCTTGTCGCTCACCCGTCCAAGATACACCAACGCGGAGCGTCGGAAAGCGTGGCAAACGACGGTGGAGGTTCGCTCGTTCTTCGTGACGTCTCGGCAGGATACGGCGCGGCCGAACCGCTGCTGCGCCGCGTCGATCTGAGCCTCGCCGCCGGCGAAATCGTGTGCGTCCTCGGCCCGAACGGCGCGGGAAAAACGACGCTCGTGCGCGTCGCGTCAGGGCTCCTGGCTCCCGCGACCGGCGAGGTGCGACTCCTCGGCGAGCCGCTGGCGGGCAAGTCGCGCCTCGAGATCGCGAAGGTGCTCGCGGTCGTCGAGCAGATGCAGGAGCTCTCGGAGGCGTTCACCGTCCGCGAGGTCGTCGCGCTCGGGCGCGCGCCGCATCAGGACGCGTGGATGCACACGACGGCCGAGGACCGACGCATCGTCGACGACGCGCTCGCGCGCTGCGACCTCGTCGCGCTCGCGTCGCGCTCGGCGCGCGCGCTCTCGGGCGGGGAGCAGAAGCGCGTCGCCGTCGCGCGGGCGCTCGCGCAGGAGCCGCGCGTGCTCTTGCTCGACGAGCCGGGCGCGTTCCTCGACGTGCGTCACCAGCTCGATCTCTACGAGCTCCTCGCGCGCTCCGTCGCGCGCGAGCGCCTCGCCTGCCTCGTCGTCATGCACGACCTCAACGTCGCCGCGCAGTTCGCCGACCGGGTGGTGCTCCTCAAGCGAGGCGCCGTCGTCGCTTCAGGCGCGGTGCGCGACGTCCTCACGCGCGACATCGTGAACGACGTCTTCGACGCCGCCCTCTACGTCGGCGAGCGCGACGGCGTCCCGTTCTTCCTCCCGCAGCGTCACAAGTAGCGTCGAACGATCTCGTCGAGCGCGCTGTCGCTCGTGACGCCCTGGCGGATCGCGACGACCTTGCCCGTCTTCGAGATCACGATCAAGGTCGGCAGGTTCGAGACGTGGTACGCGCTCGCGATGCGGTTGCCCTCGTCGTAGACGACGGGGAAGCCGAGGCGCTTCGCGCGGACGAAATGCGCGGCGAGCCCGTCCTCGTCGCTCGTGTTCACGCCCACCACCGCGAGGCCGCGGTCCTTGTAGCGCTGCGCGATCGTGTTCACGATCGGCGCCTCCGCCTGGCACGGCCCGCACCACGTCGCCCAGAAGTCGAGGACCACCGTTCGCCCGCGCAGGCTCTCGAGGCGGAGGCGCGTCGGGTTCGCCTCCCCGTCCGCGGCGAGGACGCCCGCGTTCGCGACGATCTTCGCCTCGAAGGCCGGCGCTTCTTCGTCGAGCGAGACGCCCTCGCAGCCCTTCGTCGCGCGCGGAATCAACGCGAACCCTGCCGCGAGCGCCAGGACCGCGATCGCGGCGCGCATGTTGCCGGCCGGCTCGGTCGGCGCCCCAACATCACGAGCGGTGCCGTCGATCATGCCCTTCGCATAGCACGGGCCGTGTTGCGGAGCGCCATCGCTCGGGCTCGGCACGCAGATCGAGCTCTGACCGCGTCAGTCGACCGTCTCGACGCCCTGCTGCTTCGCGCGCTCGCGGGCCTCTTTTGCCGCTTGCGCGATCGCGAGGATCTTCATGCCGGGGAGGTGGAGCGTGAAGCGGGCGCCGCCGAGGCGGGGGCTCTCGCCGGCGTCGATCTCGCCGCCGTGCTCGACGACGACCTTCTTCACGATCGCGAGGCCGAGGCCGGTGCCGTCCGCCTTCGTCGTGACGTAAGGGTCGAAGATGCGGCCGCGCATCGACGCCGCGACGCCGGGGCCGTCGTCGTCGACCTCGATCCGCGCGCCTTCGCCCTCGCGGTGCGCGCTCACGAGCACGCGGCCGATCACCTCGCTCGTCGCGCCGCCGGCGGGGCGTGAGCCGTGGAGGTGGTGATCGCGGATCGCCTGGACCGCGTTGCGTACGAGGTTGATCACGACGCGGCGCAGCGCCTCGCGATCGATCGCGACCTCGATCGCCTCCTTCGGGACCTCCCACTTGACCTCGACGTTGGCCGGGAGCGCGTTGTCGCCCTCCTCTCCCGCGAAGGGGTCCTCGAGGTGGCCGAGCTGGTTCTCGCAGTCGTGGAGGAAGTCGGAGAGGTTCGCCGGCTTGAGGTCGGCGTGCGGGAGACGCGCGAAATTCGAGAAGCTGCCGACGAGGCGGCGCAACGTGCCGACCTCCTCCTCGACGATCTCGAGCGTCGTGTCGAGGAGCGCGCGGTAGCGCGGGTCGTCGCCGGCGTACTTGCGGTGGCACTCCTGGACCGCGAGCTGGATCGGCGTGAGCGGGTTCTTGATCTCGTGCGCGAGGCGCTGCGCCATGTCCTGCCACGCGCCGATGCGCTGGAGGAACTCGATGCGCGAGCGCGACTGCGAGATCTCGCCGATCATGCGGTTGAAGGTCCGCGCGAGGTCGGTGAGCTCGTCGGAGCCGGTGACGGGGACGCGGACGGAGAGGTCGCCTTGCGCGACCAAGTTGATCGCGGCGGAGAGGCGGTTGATGCGGCGCGTGACGCCGCGCGCGAGGAGGAAGCCGAGCGGGACGGTGAGGAGGACGGTGGCGCCGAGCAGGAGCGCGAAGACGTTGAGGTAGCCCTGATAGACGTCGGAGCGCGACGACTCGATCTGGTGGTAGCGGTTCACGACCTCCGCCGACTGCTCGAGCTCGTCGAGGCGCTTGCTCGACACGGCGAAGGTCGCGAACACGCAGACCCCGTCGGGGTCCTCGGTGAGTGGATGGATCTGGGTGAGGCTCTTCTCCGTCGTCTGATCGACCGGGCGGCCGCGGTCGCGGTGCGCCATCGTCTTGCCGGCGACGTCGTCCGGATCGAACGGCGGCGCCGGAGACTCCGGCGGCGCGCGGAGCACGCGCAGCTCGACGAGGCTCGTGAACGCGGGGAAGAGCGCGTCGAGCTCCGCCTCGAGCGTCTCCACGTTGCCCTTCCGCGCCGCCTCGCGCAGCACCGGATCGGAGGCGATCGCCACGGTCTGGTGCTTCAGGTCGTCTTTGATCGCCTTGACGTAGTCCTTGTAGACGTCGACGCCGCGATCGAGCTGCTCGCCGATCTCCGGCGTGTAGAACACCGCGACGCCGCGGCGGAACATCTGCGTCCCGAGGTAGAGCGCGGCCGCGAGCGGCACCATCGTCGTCACGAGGATGACGATCGCGAGGCGGCGCTCCGTCTTGCCGACGAAGATGTCGCGGACGCGGAGGTACGCGCGCCGCCGCGCCCCGCTGCTCACGGACCCCACCAGAGCAGCTCGAACGAGCGCGCCTGCCCGTCCTTCGACAGGTGCACCTCGAGCTTGTCGCCCTTCGGCTTGATGAACGGCGCGGGGAACTTGTCGGCCGGCCAGAACGCGGCCTTCTCGAAGCCCTCCTTCGTCAGCCAGAACGCGTGGAGGCCGTCCTTGTTCGGGCCGTGCACGAGGAGCATGCGGCCGCCGCCGACGAGCGCGAAGTCGAGGTGCGCGAGCCCGTAGTCGGTGAAGCGCTCCGGGGACGGGAACGCCGCCCCGACGTCCTTGACCTCGGGCAGGTGGGCCTTGAGGTACTTGTAAAATACATCGTATCGAATCTTGGAGAGGCGCGCGAAGGTGCGCCCCTCCGGCGCGGCGATGATCGGGAGCTCCTCGGGGCGGAGGCACGGCACCTCGACGTGGGCGCGGTAGCGATCGCCGAGCGTCGCCGTTCCTTCGTCGCTCAGCGACTTGAGCCACCAGTGGAAGACGGGGAGGTCGCCCTCGCCCGCGCGCGACTTCAAGTGGACGAGGCTCTCCCAGAGCGGCCGCCGCACCGCCCACGTCGCGCCGTGGTTCTTCACGACGCAGGCGCCGACGTAGAGCGCGCCGTGGATCACGAAATTGAACAGCTCGTCCCGCTCGCGGAGCCGCTCCCGCGCCGCGGGTCCGATCGCGGCGCCGAGGCGATGGACGCTCGCGTCGCTGAAGTCGAGAGCGAGGTTCGTCACGCCGAGCGCGGTCTCGGCGAGCTCGACGAAGATGCGCGCGGCGTCGTCGAGCTGCGCGAGGATGTACGGGTTCTTCGCCGGGTTCGCGTCGGTAGAGCGCGCGCGGCCGAGATCGCTCCTCGCGTCCTCCGGGTACAGCGGAAGGAAGACGTCGCGAAAGAGCGCCTCGGCCGTGGTCGCCACCATGGGTGGCCTTGCTTACTACTGCGACGCGGCGGCGGCGACGAAGACGAACGCGACGAGGAGCGCGCCGATGATGGCGAGGCAGAAGCCCACGACCGCGCACACGATCTCGATGATGAACGCGGTGCTCATCTTCTGGAACGCCTGCATCAGGTGCTGGAGGTCGTTGCCCTGCGTCGTCACCACCGCCTTCAGCGAGTTACCGGCGCCGAGGAACGTGACGCCGACGACGATCGCGACGATGCCCGCGGGGAGGTACGTCGCGAGGCCGGGGCTCACGAACATGCCGCAGCTCCCGATCACCTGGAGCGCGCCGAGCGTCGTCGAGATGATGCCCCAGAGCTTCACGCGGCTCGCGGCCTTGTCGATGATCGAGTTCTCGTACTCGTTGAACTCGTAGTTGCCGTACTGCGGCGTCATCCCCGCCCCGGCGCCCGGCGCGCCGTACGGGTTCTGCGCGAAGCCGGGCGGAGGAGCGCCGTAGCCGGGAGGAGCGCCGTAGCCGCTGGGAGGCCCGCCGGGCGGAGCGCCGTAACCACCGCCCGGAGGCGCACCGTATCCTCCGCCCCCAGGCGGGGGCTGCCATCCACCTTGCATCGACTCCTCCTAACCTTCCCTGAACGGGACGGAGTAGACCACGCGTCGCGCTTCACGACAAATCGGCAGCTACTCGACCTCGAGCGTTCCGCCGCACGGGATGTCGAAGGTGTTCTCCTTGCCGGCGCTCCCCACCTTCACGCGGTGCGAGCCGCACGGCACCGTGATGTCCTTGCCGCCCTGCCCGACGAGGCGGCCGTCGAGGAACACGCGGTGACCCCAGCCCTTCGGCTTCACCTTGAGGATCGCGGTCGTCTGGTCGGGCGGAGGCTTCGCGATCGTGACCTTCGCCGACGCGGTGACGACGGGCTCCGGCTCCGGCTCCCGCTCCGTCGCCGACGTCGCGGCGGAGGGCGGCGGCTCCGGGGTCGGAGGCTCCGCGCTCGTGACCGCGCTGACGAGCGACGCCGCGGTCGTCGTCGCGGTCGTGGTCGTGGTCGTGTCGTGCGCCTCGCTCCCGGCGTCGCCGCCTTCTTTCGGCGAGAGCACGCGCGTCCCGACGACGAAGGCGACCGCGCCCGTCACCCCGAGCGTGAGGAGGATGCCGACGACGAGCCCGGCCTTGTTCGGCTTCCGCGCGACGGCCGTGTCGGCGATCGCCATCGCGCGCGACGACGACGGCGGCACCGTCGGGATGTTGCGCTGGCTCGAATACCCGCCGCTCGCGAACGGGTTCGGCGGCGGCGTCGTGTTCCACGCCGGCGCGGGGATCGACGGCGACGACGGCGGCGCGGCGACGACGTTCGACGAGGAGATCGGGAGCGGCGCCATCGGCGCGGGCGGCGGCGCGATCGAGGGGAGCTGCAGCGGCGGCGGCGGGAGCGACGCGACGGGCGGCGGCGCGGCGGGGGTCTCTGCGAACGGCGGCGACGGCGTTCCGATCGGCGGCGGCGCGGGCGCGAACGCGGCCGGCACGGTCCGGAGCGCCTTCGCGGCGGAGGGCGCCGGCGATCGTTGCGGCGGAGGCGGCACGCGCGGCGGCGCGTTCGGCGCGACGGGCGGCGGCGCGGGGGCGCCGATGCCCTCCCACGTGCGCGCCGAGCGCGGATCGTCGTCGCTCCGCGGCACGTCCGGCTTCGGCGCGGGCACGAGCGCGATCGGCTTCATCGCGAGGCAAGGGACGATCTCGTCGATCGCCGCGTCGAGGCCTCCGCGCTCGCGGCGCGGGGTGCGGAAGTCGGGGCGCGATCCGGGCTTCGTCTTGTCGGTGTGCGCGCGCTGCGCGAGGAGGCGCGCGAGGCGCGCGGCGTCGACGAGCTTCGGATCGAGGATCGACGCGCGCTGGAAGAAGCGCAGCGCCGACTCGTCGTGCCCGTCGTGGTGCGCGCAGTGTCCGAGGATGGAGTGCCCGAGCTCGCAGTCGCGGTTCTCGCGCACGAGCTTCGCCGCGAGCGCCTGGATCGTCGCGCGCTGCGCGTCCTCCTTGAACGTGTCGTTGACGAGCATCTGCGCCCACTTCACGTAGAGCTCGTATTCGCGCTCCTCCGGCCGCAGCTCCAGCGCGCGATGGAGCCCCGGCAGCGCGCGCTCCGCCTCCTCCGCGTGGAGCCACATGCGCCCTTGATGGAACGCCGACTCCGCCATGAGGCGCTTCTGCGTGTCGTCCTTCGGATCGGGCCATCGCATCCGCTTGCTCGCGGGCTTCCGCGCGTCGAGGTCGGCCTTGAGGCGCTCGAAGGCCTCGCGCGATCGCGCCTGCGCGTCCGCGTTCGGCGGCGCGAGGTTCTGCCGCGTCGAGCGCCGCTGCGACGGCGGCACCGCGACGGCGAGGGTCGAGTACGACGGCCGCTTCGGCGGGAGCCCCGCCTTCACGAGCGGATCGGAGAGCAGCTCCGGCTTCCGCACCGGCGGCCGCGCCGCTTGCGCGGTCTCGTCGAACGAAGGCGCCGCGCGGCGCAGCGTGCGGAAGTCGGGCGGGATCGAGCGCGTGTCGCCGCGCTGCTTGGTCGACGGCGCGCCTCGCAGCTCGATGCCGCCGCCGAGGATGAGCGCGGCGATGAGCGGGGCCATCGCGTCGGAGGGCGCCTTCGAGAGGATGAACGGCATCGCGCCGGTGCCGTCGAGCTCGGCGAGGACCGCCGCCTCGCCTTTGTTCAGCTCGAACTCGGCGCTCACCACGTTCTCGGGCGCGACGACCTCGGGGTATCGGTTCTCGTCGACCTGGAGCACCGCTTCGATGCGGCGCTCGGGGAGGAAGGGGGCTCCCTCGACGAGGCACGGGCGCGTCCGCACGACGTAGCTGCCGGCGTCCTCCACGCGTTTGTCGTTGCGGAACAGCCGCCAGTCGCCGGGGCCGCGGTGGATGCAGCCGAGGATCTTCTCTTTGACCTGCTGCGTGAGCGCGATCTCCAGCTCGTCGCCGGTCATGAAGCCGTACTCGACGAGGATCGCGCCGAGCTTCACGGGCTCGCCGTCCACGGTGGAGTCGGTGAGCCGGCGGATCGCGGCGGCGACCTGGTCTTCGGTCAGCCGGCCCGCGCGGATCAACATGCGGCCGAGCGTCTCGGTCAACGTGCCGCCGGTGGCGAAGACGATCTCGCCGGCGCGCGAGTAGATCTGGGTCGCGACGCCGTGCGCGCGGAACTCGAGCACACCCGTGACGTCCTCGCGTTCCAGGGCGAGGAGCGGCTGTACGACCGAGCCTTTTCCAGCGCTCTCCACTCGTCTTGGATCAAACCGATTGGGACGCGTGATTGCAACGAGAGAGCGTGCAAATTCGATCGATGGATAAGGGGACGCTCAGTGTACGGTTACACCCTTGCTCACGCCGGACGTGCGCTTCGAAGGTTGGACGACCGAGACGTGGACGCGGTTCGTCCATCTCTGGAAGCCGCGCGCCACGCCCGATCGCGAGGCGACGCGCCCGCGCGGCGGCGTCATCGCGATCCACGAGGACGGACGGCTCCGCAAGCTCCTCCACACGCGGACGGGCCGCCTCGATCCGCGCGGCGAGTGGCCGATCCCGCTCTCGGAGCTCGCCTCGATCCATCACGCGAGCTTCGCGCTCGCGGCGAAGACGGGCGCGCTCGAGGAGCTGATGGAGCGCTTCGGCGCGCGCCTCCGTCGGACCGACGACCTCACCGCGCAAGCGCTCCTCGTCGCCGAGATCGCGCGCGAGATGCTCGACGAAGGCGCGATCGAGCGATGGCCCGAGCGGCTCAAGGGCGTCCCGCTCCCGACCGACGTGATGGTCCGGCGCGCGCTCGACGCGATCTGTCCCGACGGCCACGCGATGGTGCTCGGCGTCTTCCGTCAGGGCGACCTCTGGACCGCGGGCGCCGCGCGGCGTCGCGGCGACGCCTTCGACGTCCTCGCCGGCCCGGAGGACATCCGGATCCGGATGGGCCTCATCTCCGGCGACTGGCGGCGCGACTACCGTCACGTCGCGCGCGCGGTCGAGGAGCAGTACGCGCCGGTCGCGATGGGCATCTTCGCGGAGGTCGATCGCTTCCGCGAGCTGCAGGTCGATCCGCAGCCGGGCGCGTGGGGACGCGCGGCGGTCGTGCGCGACGTGATCCTCTCGCCGATGCCGGTCGGCGTCCGCCTCGCGCTCGGCGCCGACGGCGCGCGCTTCGCCTTCGAGACGTTCCGCACGATCGCGGGGCGGAGCGAGACGCTGAAGAAGCTCGATCCCGTCTTCGCCGCCGCGCGCGAGCGGCTCGGCGCGGTCGCGGGGAACAAGGACGTATCGACCACGCTCGGCTTCGATCCACTCGCCGCGCTGCGCGCGCTCCTGCGACGTTAGCTCGCGCTCAGTGGAGCGCGCCGTCGACGACGCCCTGCGCCCCCGCCATCGGCGCCTGCAGGATGGTCCCAACGTGCGGCTTCGCGCCGAACGTCATTCGGCGTCCGCCGCTGCGTCCGGTGGATTCGACGACGTGCCGTCGTCGCGGCAGGTGTCGTCGCGGGCGAGGGCGGCGAGCGCGCCGGGGCACTCGGGATCGGTCCCTGCTGCGTCGAAGAGGTGCGGGTAGGGCCCGCACATCGTCGCGGCGTAGACGGTGCGGCCGCCGTCGGAGTGACCCTGCGCCAAGCAGATGGGGCCGCACTGCGGGCCGGGCGGCTCGCCGGTGACGACGTCGAGGCTCGTCACGACGTCGAGGCACCGCCGGTCCACGCGCCACACACGACCTTGATAGATGCGCGAGGGATCGCCGCACGCGATCGCGACGTCGACGACGAGCGCGATCGCGAACAGGCGGCGGGCCATGGCGCCCATCGTAGGTCAGGTCGGCGGCTCGACGATGCGGACGTGGAGCTCGCGGAGCTGCTCCGGCTCGACCTTGTTCGGCGCGTCGGTCATGAGGTCCTGGCCCTTCTGCGTCTTCGGGAAGGGGATGACGTCGCGGAGCGACTCGGCGCCGGAGAGGAGCATCGCGAGGCGGTCCATCCCGATCGCGATGCCGCCGTGCGGGGGCGCGCCGTAGCGGAGGGCGTCGAGGAGGAAGCCGAACTTCTGCTTCGCCTCCTCGTTGTCGATGCCGAGCGCGCGGAAGACCTTCGCCTGGACGTCGGGATCGTGGAGGCGGATCGAGCCGCCGCCGATCTCGAAGCCGTTGAGGACGAGGTCGTAGCGCCAGCACAGCACCTTGCCCGGATCCTTCTCGATGAGGTCGACGTGCGCGTCGTGCGGGCGCGTGAACGCGTGGTGCGCCGCGGCCCACTTCTTCGTGTCGTCGTCGTACTCGAAGAGCGGCGGGTTCACGACCCAGAGCAGGTTGAACTTGTTGCCGTGGCCATACTCCGGGATGAGCCCGAACTTCTTCGCGAGGTGGACGCGCAGGTTCGCCATCACCGTCTGGACGGTGGACTCCTTGCCGAACTGGAAGAAGACGAGGTCGCCGTCGGTCGCGCCGGTCGCCTCGTTGATCGCGTCGCGGAGCTCGTTCGTGATCGACTTCGCGAGCGGCGACTGCGTCCACTCCCCGCCCGCGCCGATCTTCGCGCGCGCGAGGCCCTTCGCGCCCATGCCCTTCACGAAGTCCTCGAGCTTGTCGAGCTCGGCGCGCGAGAGCTTGCCCGCGTGCTCGGCGGGGATGCGCATCGCCTTGAAGATCTCGGTCGGGAGGTCGCGGCGGTACTGGCCGCTCGTGAACTTCTCCGCGATGTCCTTGAAGAACGGCACGCCGCCGCCGGCGTGGTCGACGACGAGGCCGGTGATGTCCGTGTGCGGGAGGTCGAAGCGGAGGTCCGGCTTGTCGTTGCCGTACTTCGACATCGACTCTTCGAACGGCATCTGCGGGAAGCGCCCCGACGGATACTGGGCGTGGAGGTCGACGCCGAGCGTCTCCTTCCACACCGCGAAGATCATGCCCTCCATGACCTTGAAGATGTCGTCCTGGTTCACGAACGACATCTCGACGTCGATCTGGGTGAACTCGGGCTGGCGATCGAGGCGGAGCGCTTCGTCGCGGAAGCACTTCACGATCTGGAAGTAGCGGTCGAAGCCCGCGCACATGTAGAGCTGCTTGAAGAGCTGCGGGCTCTCCGCGAGCGCGTAGAACTTCCCCGCGTTCATGCGCGAGGGGACGAGGAAGTTGCGCGCGCCGCCGGGCGTGTACTTCACCATGAACGGCGTCTCGAGCTCGAGGAAGCCCTGCCCGTCGAAGTACCGCCGCACGGTCTGGTTGATGCGGTGGCGAACGCGGAGCGTCTTCTGGAGCGGGGCGCGGCGGAGATCGAGGTAGCGGTACTGGAGGCGCTTCTCCTCGCCGGTGTCGATCTGGTCGGCGATCTCGAACGGCGGCGTGTCGGCCTTGTTGAACACCGTCATCTCGACGACGTGGACCTCGATCTCGCCGGTGGCGATCTTCGGGTTCTTGTTCGAGCCGCGTCCGACGACGTAGCCGTGCACGCCGATGACCCACTCCGAGCGCACCGCCGACGCGGCCTCGTAGGTCTTCTCCGCGAGCGCGACGTTCGCGTCGTTCTTCTCGACGAGCTTCTTCTCGAAGAGGATGACGGCGCTCTTGTCGAAGACGAGCTGGGTCACGCCCTCGCGGTCGCGCAGGTCGACGAAGACGCAGCCTCCGTGGTCGCGGTAGCTCGCGACCCAGCCGAAGAGGACGACCTCTTTGCCTTCGTCGCTCGCGCGGAGATCGCCGCAGCGATGGGTGCGTTTCAGGTCGTCGATGAAGCGTGCCAAGGGAGGTCTCTCCTTCAAAAGCGGCCCAAAAGTGGGACCACGAGGGCATAGCAGGTTAGACCAGAAGCCCTGCCCGATGAAGAGCCGGCTTGACGCGGTGCTCCGATCGATTTCGGCCCTGATTCCTGCGGTCCTCGCGGCGCTCGGGGCGACGTCGACCGCCCTCGCGGCCCACGACGACGGGGTCGTCCGCGCGGTGGGCGCCGGCCCGACCGGCCTCTTCCGCGCGCTCGATCTCCTCGTCGCGGCCCCTGCTCTCTTGCTCCCGTTCGGCACGCGCGCCTTCCGCGCGGGCCTCGCCGGCGCGTTCGTCACCGCGGTGGCGGGCTGGATCGCCTTCGGCCTCGCGCGCGACCTCGTCTGCGCCGCGGTGCCGGCGGTGCTCCGCAACACGAGCGACAAGAAGAGCGAGCGCCTCATGAGCGCGGTGAGCGCGGTCGCCGTCCTCACCGCGCTGCTTTCCCCGATCTGGCAAACCGAAGCGGCGGCCCCTGGCGGCGCGACGACGGGCGCGCTCCTCGTCCTCCTCACCCTCCACGTCGCATGCACGACCGCCTCCCGCCCCCGCAGCCGCCGCGGAGCCGCGGGGGTCGCGGGCGACGCTGATTCCGTACTGATTGGTACAGAACCCGATTCGGTGGGGCCCGGTCGAGCGACCGATTCTGTACTGATGGGTACAGAAGGTGCGGGCGTGCTGCCGGCGATGGCGTTTCTGGTTGGCCTCGCGGCGAGCTACGAGCCGCTCGTGCTCGCGGCGGCGGGGCTCGCGTGCGTGCCGGCGATCGCGCTCGCTTGGCGGAGCGTGACGCGTCACGCGCTGGTCCACGCGGCGGTGATGTTCGCGCTCGGCCTCGTGCCGTTCGCGATCGCGATCGCGCTCGGGCAGCGGCCGCCGGAGGTCGCGCTGCTGCGGCCCGCGCTCGAGCTCGGCGGGACGACGGCGCCGCTCGCCTTCGCGGCGAACGAGATCGGTTGGGTCGCGATCGGCGCCGCCGCGCTCGGGCTCGCGCTCGCGTGCACGCGGCCTGCGGCGTGGCCCTTGGTCCTCGTCGTCGCGGTCGGCGCCGTCGCGCTCGCGCTCCACGCGCGCTCGGGCCCGAGCCGCTACGCGCCGGTGCTCCTCGCCGCGCTATGTGCGCTCTACATCCTTGCCGCGACCGCGCTCGCCGTCGTCGTGCTCGCGATCGCGCGCGCGCGCGTGCCGTTCGCGGAGGCGAGCGCGGCGCTCGTCGTCGTCCTCGAGCTGGTGCTGCCGGTGCGCGCGGCGGACGAGACCGCGAGCCGCCGCGACGCGCGCGCCGCGCACGCGGCGGCGATCTGGAACGACGTCGCGTGGGGCCCCGCCGCGCCGGCCGCGATCGTGCTCGTGCACGACCGCGTGACGATGGGGCGGATCGCGGCCGCGCGCGCGACCGGCGACTTTCGCGCCGACCTCGTCGTCGTCCCCGCGTACGACGTGCAGAGCCGCGCCGGCGAGCGGGCCCTCCTCGCGGAGCCGAAGCTCGCGCCGCTCTATCGCGACATGGCGCTCGGCGTGCCGCCGGAGGAGCTCTCGCTCGCGCAGCTCGGATCGCAGCGCCCCGTCTACGCGTGCTTCGATCCGAAGTGGGACCGCGTGCTCTCGCGCCACCTCGTCCCGACCGGCCTCACCGCCCGCTTCGAGCCGGAGCCGCGCGGCGCGAGCGATCGCAAGCGCGCGCTCGATCAGCTCGCCGCGACGAAGGACCGGCTCGTCCGGATCACGGTGGCGAGGAAGGACCCGGAGCTCGCGGCCGCGACGGCGCAGCTCCTCCGCGCCCGCGCGGTCGGCATGGGCGCGACCGGCGAGCGCGACGTCCTCGCGCACTCCCTCGACGACCTCCGCGCCTTCGCGCCCGACGACCCGATCGGCAGCACCTTGGTCCGCCGCACCGTCACGACGAGGGGCGCGATCGACGTCCGCGATCTGAAGCCGTACCTCTGACGCGAATCCGCGCCGAGATGCTCGATCCGATCAGGGTGGGTGTGCGGAGTGGGTCGATCCGTCGGGCGGGTCGAGCGCGTCGGGCGCGTGGAGGGCCCGGATTTGCGCGGCATTGTCGAGATCACCCTCGTTGGAACGTGACCTGCACCAATGTGGGTGGAGGTGATGAAATGATGAAGGCGATGGTCCTTGGCTTGGCGGTTCTTCTTGGTGCGTGCGCGGCGCAGGCGGACGGGACGGCGTCGGAAGAGTCGAACGTCAGCGCGGCGGCGGCGACGGAGGGTGGTCGCTCGATCGCGGCGTGCAACGGGAGCAAGCGCTGCGAGCATGCGCTCGTGCTGAGCGCGCTGTTCGCGAGCGAGCTGCGTCTCGTGGACCCCTATCCCGAGCAGAACGCGGAGAAGCCGCTCGCGCGCGAGGTCGCGGCGGAGTGGCTCGCGATGGAGAACGACGGCCGCATCCGCCTCGAGATCGTGCCGATCGCGAACGGCCGGCACGAGGTGTTCGTGGGGCTCGCGTCCGGTCACGAGACGAACGAGGACGAGGGCGACGCCGCGGCGATGCTCTTCAAGTTCACGCTCGACGGCAGCCGCATCGTCGAGTCCGAGGTCGTCGGCCACTTCGCCGGCTGACGCCCGGATCAGAACGCGTAGCCGACCACGAGATCGAGCGCGGGGAAGAAGCCGCGGAACGAGTCACGGCGGGCGCCGACCGGCACCTCGTACGCGAGCCACTGCAGCCCGCCGCCGACGCGCACGTTGACGTGGTCGGCGAAGAGCCACGACCACCCCGCGAAGGCGCCCGTCGAGTAGCCCCACGCGCGCTCGGCGCCCGGCTCGTCGACGGTGACGCGATCGACGCGCAGGAACGGCGCGACGTAGAGGCCGCGCGGCGCGTCGTGGGTGAAGAACCACGTCGCGCGCACGCCGCCGCCGAGGCCGGAGAGGTTCGGCTTGTCGACCGCGGGTCCGAACCACGTCCCGAAGACGTGACCCGTAACTTGAAACGCGAGCTGGCGCTCGAACGTGCGCTCGAACGCGAGGCCCACCACCGCGAGCCCGAGATCGAGCAGCACCGCGTTCTTCGGCTGCGCCTGCGGCTGCGGCGTCTCGGCGTGGAGGGCGGCCTCGGGCACGGCGAAGAGCGGCAGCACGCGAACGACGGTAGCATCGCGGCGTGAGCGAAGGTCCGGCGATCGTTCGAGGCGCGATCCTCGCGTATCGCGTGTTCGACGCGGGCGAGCAGATCGCGCTCGACGTCGCGGAGAAGCTCGTCCCCGGCGGCAAGCGCCTCGAGCTCGCGAGCACGCTCGCGGAGGGCCTCGTCATCGCGGTGCGCCCGCTCGAGATCGCGCTCGCCGAGTGCGAGATCGCGGTGCCGGGGATCGAGGGGCCGGTCCGGGCGCGCTGCTCGGCGCGCGTGTTCGACTTCGGGGCCGTGTCGGTCCTCTACGAGATCGCGATCGAGCCCGGCACCACCGTCGCCGCGCTCACGCCGATCTGCGACGCGCTCTACGACGCGCCCGAGCTCGACGCCCACGGCGCGGAGCATCGCGACGAGATCGTGAAGCTCCTCGGCCCCGCGATCGAGAAGGCGCACGCGTGGCGCGAGGCGGAGAGCTACACGATCGTCTTCGCGGAGGAGCTGCGCGGCTGCACGGTCGAGACGCTCGTGCGGTCGGAGGCGGTCGCGAAGCTCCTCCTCGGCGAGAGGAGCGAGCGCGCGCTCGCGGACTCGGCGCGCGAGGACGTGCTGAAGACCGCGTTCTCGTACCTCGCCGACGACCTCGTCATCGTCGACTGGAACAGCGCGCTCGTCGTCGAGCCGGGCGGCTCGCGCGTGGTGCCGCGTGTCCTCGAGCTCGCGACGTGCCAGCTCCTCGAGTTCCGCTACTACGACGGCCTCCTCGATCGCGAGCTCGCGAAGGTCTACGACGACGTGGAGCGCTCGCCGCGCATCCTCAAGAGCCCCTTCAGCGCGCTCACGCGGCAGGTCCTCCGTCGCTACATGGAGCTCACCGAGTTCACCGAGCGCGTCGACAACGCGATCAAGTCGGTCGGCGACTTCTACCTCGCGCGCGTCTACACCGCCGCGCTCGGACGCTTCCGGATCCCGGAGTGGCGCGAGTCGGTGGAGTCGAAGCTGGGCCTCGTCGGCCGCGTCTACGAGCTGCTCAAGGGCGAGGTCGAGGTCTCGCGCACGCAGATCCTCGAGATCATCGTCATCGTGCTGATCGCGCTCGAGGTCGTCAATTCGCTCCGGCACTGAGTCTTCAACACAGGGGGCTCCGCCCTGCGAGGGCGCCTCCTCCGCCGCTGCTCGGCCGTCACTTCCCGGGCTTGCACCAGCCGTTCATCGAGGCGCTGCACAGCGGATCGCCGGCCGGGCACGCGCATTCGGGCTGCGTCGCAGGCGGCGGCGCGCCCGCGGTCGTGTACGTCTTGTGCAGCGTCTCGCACGCGCGCGCGGCCGACGTCGTGACGTTGTCGCTCTTCGCGCGCTGCACGCAGAGGTTGGCGAGCGTGAGCCCCTCGCCGCGCCAGCGCTTCGCGGGTCCTTGCACCACGTCCTCGAACGTGAGCGCGATCTTTCCGTTCGTTCGATAGGAGGCGGGCGTCTTCGTGAGGCCGAGCTCGTCGAGCTTCTGCGACCAGCGGAGAAGCATCGTCGAGATCTCGTCGAGCACCTCGATCCGCTGCTCGCTCGTCGCGTCCGGCGCGTAATACGCGGCGGCGGAGCGGCGGTTCAGCTGCTCGAGGAGCATGTTCACGTGCTGGAACTCGCTCGCCGCCGGCACGCCGCTCGTCGACGTGAAGACCGGCGTCGCCGCGGCGACGTACGCCGCCCGCGCGTCGCGCATGTTCTTGATCGCGTCGGCCCATTTCTGATCGTGCCGAAACGTCGCCGACCAGGCCCCGTTGAGCATCGTGCTCGGATCGTCCTTCGGCGCATCCGCCGCGGAAGCGGGAGCGGGAGCGGGGCCGGGGCCGGGCTCCGTCGCGGTCGCGCCCTCCTCGCCCTCGTCGGGCTGCGGCGGCTGCTCCGGCATCGCGACGGCGGCGGGATCGACGGGCCGCGGCGTCGGCGCACACGCGGCGAGCCCGAACACGAAGACGGAAGCGCGGATGAGGGGACGCATGACTCGTGCAGACACAGTGGCCCCGGTCGAGCTTTGGTTCCCACCGAAGTGAAGAGCGCGCGTGATAGCTTCGGGGGCGATGGACGTCGCCGCGCTGAAGCAGAAGTTCGACGAGCTGGGGATCAAGAAGGTCAAGGTCGGCGGCTTCGACCTCGACGGCGTCCTCCGCGGGAAATACGTCGCGCTCGACAAGTTCTGGAGCGTGCTCGAGCCCGGCTTCGGCTTCTGCGACGTCATCTTCGGTTGGGACATCGCCGACGTCCTGTACGACAACGCGAAGGTCACCGGCTGGCACTCGGGCTACCCCGACACGCACGCGATGATCGACGCGAGCACCTTCCGCGTCCTCCCCGCGGAACTCGACACAGCAGCTTTTATCGTTGACTTCGTCGAAAAAGACCCGAGCGCCCCCGGCGGCCATCGCCCCCACCCCGCGTGTCCGCGCGCGCTCCTGAAGACGGTGCTCGCGCGCGCGAAGGAGCGAGGCTTCACCGCGACGGTCGGCGTCGAGCTCGAGTTCTGGGTCTTCAAGGAGACGCCCGAGACGCTGCAGGAGAAGGGCTTCCGCGAGCTGACGCCGATCTCGCCCGGCATGTTCGGCTACTCGTGGCTGCGCGAGGAGCAGAACCGCGCCTTTTGCCACGCGATCCTCGACGAGATGAAGGCGTTCGACGTCGAGCTCGAGGCGCTCCACACCGAGACGGGGCCGGGCGTGTACGAGGTCGCGATCAAGTACGACGAGGCGCTGCGCGCCGCGGACAAGGCGGCGCTCTTCAAGACGCAGCTGAAGAGCCTCGCGTCGCGGCACGGGCTCGCGGTCACGTTCATGGCGAAGTGGAGCCACGACCTCCCCGGCTCGAGCGGCCACCTCCACCAGGCGCTCTGGAACGCGCAGAAGAAGAACGTGTTTTACGACGAGGCCGGCGCGCACCAGCTCTCGAAGATCGCGCGGCACTACGTCGGCGGGCAGGTCGATCTGATGCCCGAGCTGACCGCGCTCTACTCCCCGACCGTGAACGCGTACAAGCGCTACGTGCCCGGCGTGTGGGCGCCGCTCAACGCGTCGTGGGGCATCGAGAACCGCACGACCGCGATCCGCGTCATCCCCGGCGGCCCGTCGTCGACGCGCATCGAGTATCGGCAGACCGCGGCCGACATCAATCCATACGTCGCGATCGCGACCTGCCTCGCGGCCGGCCTCTGGGGGATCGAGAACGAGATCGAGCCGCCCGCGGTCGCGGAGGGCGACGCGAGCGCGAACAAGGAGCGCCGCCTCCCGCGCACGCTGCGCGAGGCGACCGACTGGCTCGACGAGAGCAAGCGCGCCCGCGACATCCTCGGCGAAGCCTTCGTCGATCACTACGTCCGCACCCGCGACTGGGAGGTCCGCCAGTACGAGCGCGCGGTGACCGACTGGGAGCTCCGCCGCTACTTCGAGTCTGTTTAGCTCGAGAGGGCTCTGCCCTCTCGAGCTCTCCCGCTGGGGGTCGCTCCGCACGCGCTGCGCGCGCGCTCCGCCGCCCCCAGACCCCCGCGAGAGGGCTCGACTACGGAACGTGGGCGCGGCGTTGTAGCCTGAGGATTGATATGTCGACCGAGGATGCGAAGAAGTTTCTCGATGAGGTGAACGATGATGCTCGCCTGCGGGCGAGGCTCCTCGGCGCGGGGATGGGGGCGCAGTCGTGGGTGAGCGAGGCGGCGTCGAAGGGGTACGAGGTGACGGTCGACGAGCTTCGCGCGGTGGCGGAGGGGCTCGTCGGCAGGCCGATTTCGGCCGAGGCGCTCGCCGGTCAGCTGCGCAGCCTCTTCGAAGGGGAGCTCGGCGACGAGAGCCTCGACGCGGTCACGGGCGGCGCGGGCGTCCCCGCCCGCAAGCTACGAGTGCAGACGACCAAGCCGAGCGGAGGAGGGGGGAAGCCGTGAGGGAGCGCGCGGTCCGTCACTCGCCGAAGAGCGCGGCGAAGCCAGGGGTCTCGCGCACGACACGAATGGCCTCGAGGAGCGCGTAGTCGTTCGCGACGCGATAGCCCTCGCGGGCGAGCGCGACCCGCACCGTACGGTGGTCGCGTTTCTTCGCGAGGAGCGCACGGCACAGCGCGATCGCGTCGGCGTTGAAGTCGAGCTTCTCGACGCCGCGGATGACGGTCTCGACCGGATCGCGCGAGGGGTAGCGGGCCGCGAGCAGATCGAGGATCGCTTGGCGGCTCGGCACCATCGCGAGCACCGCGAGGAGGAAGCGAGCTTCGTCGTCCGCTTCTTCGTGCCGGCGGTGCACGACGGTGCGCTCCTGCGCGCTCGCCTCGATCGCGCGGAGGAGCGGCTCGGCGTCGGCGCCGTGCGCGTCACGGGCGAGGCCGAGCAGCTTCGCGCGGAGCCGCGCGTCGCCGAAGCCTCCTTCACACCGAGCGAGGACCTCGTAGGTGGCGAGGAGGTCGCCGCGCATCAGCCGGGGGACCGCGCGCCAGAACGCGGCGACGTCGGTGTGCTGCAACATGCGGAGCAGCTCGAGGCGCTTGCGCAGCGTGGGACGCGCGTAGCTCGGATCGAACGCGACGCTCGGGCGCCGATGTTCGTATCGGGGCGCCGTCGTGTCGGCGAGCGTCCTCAGCACGATCGTCACGGTGGGGCGTTCGGTGGGGAAGGTCACCTGCGCGACGCGCTGTCCCTGCGCGACCTCGCGGACGTCACCGCGAGAGAGGAGCTCGGCGCCCGTCAGCGAGAGATCTCCGAAGAGGAGCGAAGAGCTCACCCGTCGTTTCTCTTCGAAGCGGTAGCGCGTGTGGATGCCGCCGCCGGTGAAGACCTGGAACGCGCCGTGGAAGTCGACCTGGTGGACGGAGCGCGCGCGATCGGCCCAGAAGACGAGCTCGACGACGAGGCCTTCGCCCCGCGCGATCGTGATCGGCGGCGGCGCGAAGGCGTCGTTCGATTCGACCTGGGGAGGGAGGTCGCCGTCGAGGACGAGGTCGACGAGGCGATCGAAGTCGAGCGCTTCGTGGATGCGCGCGGCCTCGAGGGCGGCGCGGGCGAGGGACGGAAAGGCGAGCTCGTCACGATGAACGGCCGCCCATTCGGCGCTCACGCGCCCCATGAGATCGCCGAACACGCTCCGGACGTCGGTCAACGCGTCACGTTGTACCACGGGCAGGAGGCGGTCGCGCCGCGCCTCTCAGCTCGTCGGGCACGCGGCCTTCTCGGTAGAAGCCGAAGACGATCGTCCTGCGGGTCCCGGCGAGGACCGGGTTCACGGCGTGGAACGAGCGATGCGAGAGGACGAACGCGGCGCTCGCGCCGTGGATCGGCACGACAGCGTCCGCCGTCTCGTCCTCGGGCGTACGGAGCAAGAGGAGCTCCCCACCTCCCACCGGCGCCTCGGGGCGCGCGAGATGGATGACGAGGCGGACGTCCTCGCCGCCCTCGTCGGGAGGATCGGTGTGCACCGCGATGAACTGCCCCGACTGCATGCAGTGGGTCGCGAAGTAGATCCATTGCGTCCCGAGGGGGACGTCGAAGATGCGACCGAGCTCGCTCGCGAGGGCTTCGATCGCGCGTTGCCCGACGAGGCTGCGCGCAGGAGAGCGCACGACGTCGCGCAGGTTTTCGCAGCGGTGGAGCGAGTAGTGACCCTCGTTCACGGGCACGAACCGACCTCTGCCCTCGAGCCACTCGAGGAGCGTCGTCAAGAACGCCGGATCGACGAGGTCGTTCGTCACGAAATGGGGGTAGGGATCGTCGACGCTCTTCATTCGCGCGAGCCGCCGCCGGAGCCGCGCCACCATCGCGCGGTCGACCGCTTCGTCCGCCGGGTCCGGGAGAGGGACCTCAAGGAGCATCGCGTCGACCGCTCCGCAGGAGCACGCCGTCTCGGACCATGCGTCTCGCGAGGACGAGCTTCTCGTCGTCCGTGAGCGTGCCTGGAAGGTCGCGCGCGCGTAGCGTCTCGGTGCGCATGACGTATTCGAGCGCGGGCCGCACGCGCCACGGTCCCTCGAGCGCTCCGGCTTGGAAGTGGAGGCGCACGCGACCGCCTCCGGCGCGCAGGGTGGTGACGAGCGCGGCGGGCCGCGTCAACGGCTCGTCGAGCGTGATGGGCGCACCTTCGGGTCCGTCGAGGTCCGCGAAGCGTGGGCGATCGACCGGCGCCGACTGCGCGAGCTCGTTGATCGCCCAAGAAGCGAGCGCTTCGTCGACGAGCGACTCGCCGAGCTCCGAGCCGAGCATCTCCAAGAGCCGCGCGATCACCTCCGCGCGCGATCGGCCCAGCACCGCCCCCGGCGGGAGCGACTCGCGCAGCTTCGCGCTGCGAAAGCCCGCCGCCTCGACCATCTTCCCGAGGACGTCGAGATAGGTGTGCATGAGCACGCCGACCGTGATGTGGAGGGAGAAACGGTCCTCGGTGTGCGCTTCGTGGACGAAGCCGCGCGGGACGTAGAGCAGCTCTCCGGCTTCGAGCGTCGTCTCGATCGCGGGGGCAGCGACGCGCGCGCGGTCGATGTTCGTACCGACGGAGTGGGCCGGCGTCGGGGTCTCGTCGACGCGCTGATAGACGCGCCATTCCTTCGCGCCGCCGAGCTGGAGGATGATGACGTCGTGGGTGTCGTAGTGCAGATCGAACGCGCGTGAGCCCGCGGGCGTGAGGTAGACGTTCGGTCGCGGCCGCGCCCCGAGCTCGGCGAGCAACGCGTGGGTCATGCGGCGCACCGCGGGGTGATGGCAGGCGATGTCGTTGACGTTCACCGTGTAGCCGTCCCGATACCCGGCGTAGATTCGATCGAGGTCGAGGGGGACGTTGGCCTCGAATTCGATGCTCGGCGGATCGCCGTCCTCCTTCGCGAGACGAAGCTTGAACGGCGCGGGAGAGCCGAAGTTCGACAAGAACGGATCGAGATCGTCGACGGAGAAGAGCTCGTGGAAGTATCGGCGATCTCCCCGTTTCACGAGCAAAGGCTTCTTGTCCCAGTGCTCCGCGAAGAAGACACCGAGCGGCACGGGGTGGACCAGCCGCTGGAGGTCGAACACGGCCTCAGACCGCGATGCGCTCGAGGGGCGCCTCGGACAGGACGCCGACGCCGCTCGCTTGGAGGCGCGCGCGGATGTGCTCGATGAGGCCCTTGAAGACGGTGCAGCGCGGCGTGCCGTCGGGGTTCTTCTCCCAGAAGTCTTGGGTGAACTCGGCGGCGGGCTCTCCCGTGCAGCTCTTGCCCAGATTGGGACACGCGCTGCACGTCCTCGTCACGCGGGCCTCCGTCTCGACCATCACGCGTTCGTGCGCGGGGCTGGAGAGAAGGGCGGAGAGCGGCTGCCGGAAGACGTTGCCGTAACACGCCGTCTCGCTCGGGAAGTCGCTGTAGGGGTAGACCCCGCCGTCCTTGTCGATGATGAGGAGGCCCTCGAACGTTCGCTTGTCGACGCGGCCGATGTCCTCGCCTTCGAGCGACACCATCACGTCGCGCACGACGGACATGATGGGATGAATCTGCGGGCCGCGCGGGTTGTCGAGGAAGAGATCGGCGAGCGTCTTGAACGCGTGCAACGTGTCCTGTGGGCCGATCTCGAACCACTGGTTCGAGCCGAAGTCACCTTGGTGCAAAGGAAGCAGCCGGAAGCTCATCGAGCGCTCGGCGTAGAAGTCGTAGATCCGACGAACGCGGCGGCGGTTGCCCTTCGTGAGCACCGTGATGCCGGCGACGTCGATGTTCCGCTCGAGGAGGAGGTCGAGGTTCTTGATCGCGACGTGCTCTTTGCATTCGCCCGCCGCGTTCACGCGCAGGCTGCCGAAGATGTCGAGCGACACGCCGGTCCCGTGGAAGCCGTCGCGGATCAGCGCGATGCGCTCCTCGTCGAGGACGGTGAGGTTCGTCTGGGTGACGTGGAAGATCTGGGTGCTCTGGCCGGCGAAGGCGTTCCTCGCGAGCTCGAAGGCCTTCCAGTAGTAGTCGGGCGGCAGCAGCAGCGGCTCGCCGCCGTGCCAGACCACCCGGAGGACGTCGACGTCGTTCTCGCGGCAGAAGAGAGCGAGGTGCTCGAACATGATCGCAAGGTCGTCGCCGCCGATTCGCGTCTTGTCCTTGAGCAACGGCAGCTCGTAGCAATACGAGCAACGCAGATTGCAGAAGGTCGACGGAACGACCACGACGCATAGATGACGACCCAATCGAGCACCTCCTCTTCGAACGTTCCGACTCAGCGGCCCTTGATCTTGATGTTGGCGTCCGCCGGCATGCCGTCCTTCGGGAAGATGGGCGACGCCTCGCGAACGAACATGGACTGATTGCCGCCAGGACCAACGACCGCGCCCTTCAGCGCCGGGACGTTGACCTTCCGCACCGCGTTCGCAGCCACCGGACCCGCGCCTCCAGCGACCGCGTCGAGGTCCCCATCCTGGAGCTCCCCCTCGAAGAGGCCGCGCAAGGTGCCGATCAGGTCACCCTCCGCCACGGGCTTGCCCACGAGGGCCTCGGCGGCGGCGCGGAGCTCCTCGGCCGTCACCTCGTAACCCTTCGATGCCGCCTCTGCGATCCACGCCGTCGCGCTGGCCGCGCCGGCGAGCAGCTTCTCCTTGAGGCTCGCGTCGTTGTTGATGTCCGCGAGGAACTTGTCAGCGTTTTCCTTCGACATGTCGTCGTTCTCCTTGTGTTCGAGATGATTGACCGTTGCTACAGCAGCTCACTCGTAGAAGGGCATCCACAGCGCGTGACCGTACGGGGTGAGCGCGGGAGATTTTTCGAGGCCGTGTCGGAGCTCGTCGGTTTCCTTCTTCATCGCGGAGAGATTTCGCTCCGCCCACCCGTCGCGATCGAGGTCCTTCTCGAGACACTTCTCGTAGAAGACGCAGATATTCGCCCATGCGTGGAACGCCAAGAGGATCTTGTCGATGGGCCGCCCCGTCTTGCGGGCGGGCGAATAGTACAGGTCCGGGTCGCTCCCGTCGTCCAACGTGGCGAGCTCGCCGGCGAGCCCGAGGTGGAGGTGACTCGCCTCGTGAACGAGGAGCTCTCCCAACGCGACGGGAGACAGCGGAAACGTGGCGGCGATCCGGCCCGGAAACTGCGGACAGGTGCCGCTGAGCAGCAGGTTGTCCCGCGCGCATACCGGAACGAGGTCGCACGTCACTTCCTGGATCCACCCCAAGTGCTCCGGCGCCGCCGCCGCGAGGAAGGCGCCCAATTCGGTCGTCTCTTTCACGAGCTTCGGGGTCTCGAGCGGGGACGGTTCGAAGCCGTCGGCGAAGCACGAATAGGTGTCGTGCATCCACGCCGGGACCAGGCTCGACGTCGTGTCCCCGAAGGTGACACGAGGCGTGCGTACGATACGCGCGTCGTCCGTGGACGAGACGACGATGGTCTTTCCGTCGACGGATCGGACCGTGAGCTGGTCGGGCGCGCTCGGATCGAAGGCGACCGCGCGAACGCGCGGCGTGATCACGTCGCGCCAGCGAAGGCGCATCGGCGCGCTCAGCTCCGCCTCGAAGGCCGGCGAATCTGGCGTCGCCGCCGCCATCGCCGCGCGAACGACGCCATCGCCGAGAGACGCGTCGTTCAGATCGCCGCACGCCAGCTGCGAGAGCGCACGATCGACGTTCTGCCAATCACGCGAAGCGACGGCGGGGAGGCGTTCGAGGGCGTGCACGACCGACTCGTGAACGTGCTCCCATGCGCCGCGCCTGGCGACGACCGATCGAATCACGCGCTCCGCGCGGACCCTCCGCGCGAGCTCGATGAGGCGCGCTCGTCCTGCGGCGTCGCGATGCGGGGCGGCGAACGCGCGGAGATCGGTCGGGTCGAGCGTTCCGTCGTGCGCGCGAAGGGGCTGTTGGCGAGGGTCGAGCATGAGCGTGGAGAGCAGAGCAGACGTCTGGCCGAAGATGGACGAAAGTCGACCGATGGGATTCGGCTCCAATCGGGTGACACGGCCGCCGAACGCGCCTCGTCGCCCGAACGGGTGACGCGAGGCCAACTCGTCGAACGAGCCATTTCACCTCCGGATGCGGAGGAAACACGCCATGCCGAAGTCGTTCTCGGCGTCCTCGCTGCGCGAGAGCCCGCTGAGCATGAAGCCGTGCGCCTTCATCCACGGCTCCAGCTCGGCGAACAGCGGCGCGTTCCGATAGCGCGAGACGAGCTCCGCTTCGCATACGACGACGTCGAATCGAGAGAGGACCTTGCTCGATCCCTTGAGCGCCGGCAGCACCGCGCCCTGCACGTTCAGGTAGAACAGGTTGTAGGGGGCGTCGTCGGTGGCGAGCAGCGCGTCGAGCGTCGTGCCCTGCACCGTGCGCTTCTCGAACCGGACCTCGCCCTCCGTCGGGCTCGCGCGGGCGAAGAGGTTCGAGAAGTGCTCCTCGTCCGGCTCGAGGATCGAGTTGAGGACCGCAAAACGACCCGGCGCCGCCCAGTAGTCGAGCGGCCCCTCGCGATCGGTGAGCGCGACTTGCACGCACCGCACGTGCGCGCTCGTGAAGGTCTGGAGGTGCGCGAAGTCGTCGGCGTTGGGCTCCACGAGGAGCATGTGCTCGTAGCCGGCCTCCCGTAGCTCGGGGACGTGCTCACCGCGATGTGCGCCCGCGTAGACGACGCCGCGCGCTTCGAGCGACAGGGTCTCGAGCATGTTCGCGAAGCCGAGCTTCTCTAGATCCCGCTCTTCCATCGCGGCAGTCTAAGCGAAGAGGGCGCCGAAGCCCGGGGCTTCCCTGAACATGCGCACGCAGGCGAGCAGCTCGTAGTCGTTCGTGAACCGAACGTTCTCCCGCGCGAGGTGCTCCTTCAGCGCGTCGCGGCTCGAATCGCCCGTCATCAGGAACTTCGCGAGCGAGAGGCCCACCTCGTCGAAGTTCAGCTTCTGCAGGTTCCGCAGCAGCACCTCGGTCGGCGCGACGCCGGGGAAACGTTCGCCGAGCAGGTCGAAGATCGCGGCCCTCTTCGGCACGTTGAGGAGCAGCGCGAGGACGAAGCGCAGCTCGTCGTCCGTCACGCCGTCGCGTCGCGCGACGAACGCGCGCTTCTTCGCGCTCTCTTCGAGCACCGGCAAGACGAGGTCGAGATCGGCGCCCTGGGTCGCGCGGGCGATCGCGAAGAGCCGCGCGCGGTCTTCGGCTCGTTCGAGCGTGCGCCACGCCTCCGCGAGGATCAAATAGGCCGCGTGAAAGTCGGCGCGCGCGAGGGTGAGCTCCGCCGCGCGCCAGTACGCGTCGGGACGGGCGGCGTGGAGCATCGTGAGGAGCTGGATGCGCTTCGTCACCGCCGGTCGCGGCTGGAACGGATCGAGCGCGAGTGAGGGCGGCAGGTAGTTGTACTGCGGTCCGCTCTCGCGCCCGGTGTCCGTGCGCACGATGATCGTGACGGTCGGACGTTCGAGGTGAAACGTGGAGTGGATGAGCGCGGGCCCGGCGTGGATCGGCCGGACGTCGCCGCGCACGAGCAGCTCCGTGTCCGTCAGCTCCAGCGCGCCGAGGGCCATCGCCGAGCTCACCCGCGACGTCTCCGTGAACCGGTAGCGGCAATGCACGCTCGACCCGCAGAAGACCGAGAACGCGCCGCTGAAGGAGTGCTGATGGATGGTGATGAGCCCGTCGATCCAGAAGAGCGCCTCGATGAAGAAGTCCTCTCCGCGGAAGGTCGTGAACGGCGGCTGGCCGAAGCTCGCCTCGGGATCGCTCTGCCACGGCAGGGGATCCTGCGCGAGCATCGCCAGGACCAGCTCGTCGACGTCGCTGCCGAGGTCGGTCTCTTCGAGCACGCGCTGCGCGATCTCGGGGAACGCCGCTTCGTCGCGGCGCCGCGCGCGCCACCGCTCCGTGATCCGAGCGCCCATCTCGGCGAACCGCGCGGCCCATTCCATCGACGTCATCGTGCTGTCGCGTAGAGTACGGTAGCAGTAGGAGGTGGGATGGGTTTTCGAGAGTCGGTCCCGAGCTTGAACCGAGTCAACCTGCCTCGATGCGGGCGCCTATCGCTATGGCTGCGCCACTTCGACGTCGACTTCTATCGCACGCATCGTCATCGCGACGGCGTCGCGGATCTGACCGACTTGGGATCGGACGATTTGTTCGCGCACTTCATCGAGCGAGGTTGGGCCGAAGGCCGGTCCTACAACCGCGTGCTGCACGCGTTCATCGACCCCGCGTTCTACGTGTCCCGTTATCCGGAGCTCGAAATCGAGAGTCCGGAGGCGGCGGTGCGGCACTGGATGTACGACGGATACTACGAGGGGCGCGTGCCGAACGCGGCGAGCCAGCACGTCCTCGACAGCAGGATTCACCTCTATCAAATGGGAAAAGTCGGATCGAAGGCCATCGAGGCGGCGATCTATGCGGCGGGCCACGAGTCGTTGGTCCTTCATTTCCACTGGCCGAGTGATTTCGTAGCGACCTACCCGGACTGCTTCTTTGCCTACGAAGAAGTGATGGCGCGCAACGCGGACAAGCCAATTCGCGTCATCTCCGGTGTACGGGATCCGTTCGAGCGCCTCATTTCGGGGTTCTATCAGTCTCCAATCCAGGACCCGTCGGAGTGGTCGGTCGAAGCGGCGACGAAGAAGATAAGAGCGATGGTGCTGTCGCCGCATCGCAGGTTGATCCTGGACTGGTTCGATCACGGGTATTGCCGCGAGCTCGACGTGTACGCGCACCCGTTCGACGTCGAGGCCGGGTTCGGCGTCTACGAGGAGCACCACCTCCGCTTGTTCGTGTACCGCCACGATCGGCTGCCTCGCCTCGTCGGCGAGCTCTCCCGATTCGTCGATCTGGATCTGTCGCTCGAGCCCGTGAATCGAACGAGCGACAAGGAGAACGCGGAGAGCTTCGCCACGATCATGCGGACGGCGCGGTTTCCCGGGAGCGTGGTCGAGGAGGTGGTGACCTCGCGCTACGTCCGGCATTTCTTCACGGGGCGGGAGATCGATGCGATGCGTGCGCGGTGGGCCGAGTAACCCGGCGCGGGTCGTCGTCCCCGTCCTCGTGTTCCTCGTCGCGCTGAAGACGGCGGCGGGGCTCGCGGGGACGATCGACGTCGAGCTCGACGACGAGACGATCTACCTCGACGCCGCCCATCACCTCCGCGATCGCTACTTGCCGCTCGCGGAGTCGAGCCCGCTCTATCCGGCGTGGTATCGGGTCCTGTCGCTCGCGGCGCGTGAGCCGCTCTCGCTCTACTACCTGAACTGGTTCGTCCTCGCGCTCGCGCTGCCGCTCCTGCTCTACGCGCTCGCGCGGCGCTCCGGCGCCTCGCTCGGCTTCGCGGCGACCGCCTCCGCGGTGTGGTCGTTCTCGGGGGCGGTCCTCGTCAACCCGTTCGTCTCGAAGTTCGCGGTGCTCGTCCTCGCCGCCGGCGCGCTCGCGTCCACCTTCGCGCGCGAGCGGCGCGTCGCGTTCGCGCTCGGATCCGCCGCCGTCTCCGTCGCGGCGTACGCGCGCGCCGAGCTGCTCGTCCCCTCGTACGCGTTCGCGGCGGCGGCGGCGATCCATGGCGTCGTCGGCCGGCGGCGCCGCCCGCTCGCATCGCTGTTCGTCGTCGCCGTCCCCGCGGTTCTGCGGCTCGTGTTCGGCGAGCCGCGGCAAGGGTGGCGCGCGTTCTTCGCGTTCGGCCAGCACTACGCGCGCAACGTGATTCGCGCGCGGCACCTCGGCGTCGACGCATGGACGACCTGGGAAGAGCACACCCGCGCGGACTTCCCGCACGCGACGACGATCCTCGAGGCGGCGCGCGAGAACCCGGAGGCGTTCCTCTGGCACGTCGGCGAGAACGCGAAGGCGCTCCCGCGCGCGATCGTCGCGGTGGTGGGGCCGCTGAGGTACGTGCCGCTCTTCCTCGTCGTCGTCGTGGCGCTCGTGCTCGTCGTCCTCGTGCTCGTCGGGATCCGCGCGCTCGTCCGCCGCCGCCTCGACGCGCGGCTCGTGGGGTGGATGCCGCTCTACCTCGTCGTGCTCCTCACGACGCTGGGGTCCGCGCTCTTGATCCATCCGCGCGAGCACGTGCTGCTGCCGCTCGTGTGGCTCTCGCTCGCCGCGCTCGCGAGCGCGCCGGGGACCGTCGTCCCGCCGCTCCTTCGCCCGCGGCTCCGCGGGATCGTCCAGGTCGCCCTCCTCGCGTCGCTCCTCGCGCTGCTCCCGGCGCGCTCCGGCGCGCCGCCGGCGCTCCTTCGCCCCGCGGTCCCCCCGCCGTCGTCGCCGCCCGAGGCCGCGGAGACGATCCGCGCGCTCCGTTCGCTCGGACTGAAGCAGAAGACCGTCATCCTCGAGACGAGCTACTCGCGCGCGGTGTACGCGGGCTTCCCGTTCGAGCGCGTGGGGCAGCAGGACAAACGCGGTCCGTTCTGGGACTTCGTTCACGAGCGCGGCGTCGGCCTCGTGGTGATCGACGATCGCCTGCGGCGCGATCCTCGCTTCGCGAACGATCCCCAGTTTTCGCGCTTCGCGGCGGGGGACGGCGAGCGCGAAGACTTCGAGCTCGTCCCGGTGGAGCGGACGGCGGTCGTCCTCGCGGTGCGGCGCAGACTTCGGTAGCCTGCGCCTGCCATGTCCCTCGTCACCTGGAGCTTCCCCACCACCGTCGTCTTCGGCACGGGCGCGATCAAGGCGCTCCCCGAACATGTGAAGCGCGCGGGCGGAAGGCGCGTCCTCGTCGTCGCGGATCCCGGCGTCACGAAGGCGGGCATCGCCGACCGCGTGCGCGCCAACCTCGAGGGCGGGGGCATCGCGGCGAAGGTCTTCGACAAGGTCGATCCGAACCCGGTCGAGCAGAACGTCGTCGACGGCGTCGCGGCGTACCGCGAGCACGGCGCCGACCTCGTCGTCTCCGTCGGCGGCGGCGCGCCGCTCGACACCGGCAAGCTCATCGCGCTGAAGACGACACACGAGCGTCCGCTCCACGAGTACGACGACGCGATCGGCGGCGACGCGCACATCACCGCGAACGTCCCGCCGATCATCAACGTCCCCACCACCGCCGGCACCGGGAGCGAGGTCGGCCGCTCCGGCGTCGTCACCCTCGCCGCGACGGGGCGGAAGACCGTGATCTTCAGCCCGCACCTGATGGCGAAGGCGGCGATCCTCGATCCGGAGCTCACCGTCTCGATGCCGGGGCGCGTGACGGCGGCGACGGGCTTCGACGCGCTCACGCACTGCATCGAGGCGTACCTCTCGGTCGGCGATCACCCGATGGCGGACGGCATCGCGCTGATGGGCATCGAGCTCTCTGCGAAGCACCTGCCGCGCGCGGTGGAGGCCGGCAGCGATCTCGCGGCGCGCGGCGCGATGATGAAGGCGGCGATGATGGGCGCGGTCGCGTTCCAGAAGGGGCTCGGCGTCTGCCACTCGCTCGCGCACCCGCTCTCGAGCGAGAAGAACCTCCATCACGGGCTCGCGAACGCGCTCTGCCTCCCCGCCGTCGTCGACTTCAACAACGCGGCCGTCCCCGAGCGCGTCGAGCGCGTGCGGCGCCTCGTCGACCTCACCGCGACGAGCCTCTCGAACGCGCTCCGCACGCTGCGCGAGAAGGTCGGCCTCCCCGGCGGCCTCGGCGCGGAGGGCGTGACGAAGGCGGACATCCCGAAGCTCGCCGACAAGGCGATGGAGGACGCCTGCCATCGCAGTAACCCGCGTCCGTGCGAGCGCACGGACATGGTGAAGCTCTACGAGCTGTCGCTCTGACCGGCGCGCGCGAAGGCTCGCGCAGTC